>JAEUQO010000003.1 GCA_016789605.1 Acidobacteriota bacterium | reverse complement strand
TGATGCAGCCGCTCCGTCTGTGCGCGCCGTTGCGGCAGATGCCCTGCGCGAATTGCAAGCCTGGCTAAAAACGCCTGCGGCGGCAGCGGTCAATGGCACACATCGGCGCGCGACGGTGGACGACATCGAGCGTTTCTTGACCCGCCCCGACGCCCAACGCCGTCAAACAACGCCGCTGCCCACACCGCCCGGCGATCCGATTGGCAATGGCAATTGATTCCTTAAGCGAACGTAAGAGGAATTAAGCGAGAAAAGGCTGGAAGGAAGTACGGGGACGGGAGACAGAGGAAGGGGGAGACAGAAAGACAGAGGGACAGAGAGACAGAGAGACAGAGAGACAGAGAGCGAGTAAAGGAAAGATTGAGCTCTTTCCCCCTTTCCCTCCTTCTCTCTTTCCCTCTTCTCCTCTGTCCCTTTTCCTCTCCCTCTCTGCTTCCCTTCTACCGGTGCGCAGTAAACCGGACACCCCTGCCAACAAGCGGCCACCAACGCATTACAAATGACACCCCGCCACGGCCATAGACACGCAACACAGCACAACGCCATTGATTGCTCGAAGCAGGCGGTTCCACAATCGCAACCCGGTCACGATAGACGCGCGGGATTTCGAGCGTTCCGGGCACGCCCGGCATTTCAATCTTGATCACGCGTTCTCGATTAACCGGTCCATTCCATTGAATCAGCTTGGGGCCGACTTGCTCCGATTCAGCGCTGGAATCGTGGCGTTCATCATCTTGATCCTCCGCATCATCCGCTGAAGAAACACTCGCTGGCTGGCGTGTCGTATTGGCAGCAGTCTCACGGCGATGCTCAAAACCATCTGTCGGAGGCCCTTCCGGTTCACGCGGGCGAATTTTGCGCGGTGCAGCTTCCGCTGCGGCAGAATCACGACGAGGGGCTTCAGCCAAATCAGGCTGGCTTTGCGGTACGGGAGCACGCGCAATCGCAACAGTCGGCGCGGGTGCGGGTGGCGTTTGTGGCGGCGTTTTCGGCATCGGCGGCGGCGAAGCCTGTACCGCATCTGTTTTGGCAGGCGTTGAATGTGACGCGCTGGCGCCGTTCCTGGTAGAGACGGGCGCTGATTGCGAAGCGCCGGGGCCAGCGCCTCGCCCGAAAGCAGAATCTGCCGTCAAAAGCGGATTTGCAGTTCCCATCGGCAGCCCTGTCGCAGCAGCCGTTTGCGACAACCGCGCAGCCATCTCCAGCGCGTCGGCATCGCTGCCAGGAGCAATCGGCCCAACGGTTCCCGTTGGTGTCGGCGTCAGCGCTGGCGTGGCCTTGCCGGTCAATTCGCTCAGGGTTGGCAAGTGCATCTCGCGCTTATTGAGTTGGCGCGCAAGCAATCCGGCTCCGACCAAGAGCATCACCACCGCAGCAGCCACAGCAGTTCGCCAACGACGACGCGGAGCAGGGCTCAGAACCTCTGCGCGGTCGTGCTCGGCTGTCGCGTCAGATGCCCAAACGTCTTCGACAAATTCAGGCAATGCGTCTTCCTGCTCTTGCGCGATAGGAATCACAATGCGATGGGTCTGTTGTGATAACTCTGCCCAAAACTCGGCCACGTCTGTCTGCCGCGCAGCGGGGTCTTTGGCCAAAGCGCGCAAAATCGCGTGTTCGACAAATGCGGGAATCTCTGGATTCAGCACGCGTGGCGGCGCCGGTGCGGTTTGTAGATGCTTCAGCGCAATCTCGGTGGGCGTGCGTCCGACAAAAGGACATTGACCAGTCAGCATCTCGTACATTACCACGCCCAAAGAATAGATGTCCGTGCGATGATCCAGCGGCAGGCTCTGGCATTGTTCTGGCGACGCATACGCCACCGTTCCGCTCAAGACGGAATGCTGTGTGAAAGGCGGCGCGCCGGGCGGTTGCGGAAATTTGGAAATGCCGAAATCTATCAGCTTGTACAGAACAGAATCTTGCGCGTCAGTCGCTTCGGCGTCGCGGTCTGAAAAACCGACGCCTGCGGATGGCGGTTCAGCTTCGACCAAAAAGATATTGCGTGGTGTGATGTCGCGGTGAACGATGTTGCGCGCGTGGACTTCTGCCAGAGCGGAAGTCACAGCCTTGACCAACGGGCGCGCCTGTTGCCAGGTCAATCGCCCTTTCGCCGCCAACGCTTCGCGCAAGGTGTAGCCGTGCAAAAACTCCATGACCACATAACGCAAATCATCACTCAGTAATCCCGTGCCGTAAAATTTCACAATGTGCGGATGAGAAATTCCCGCCAGAACTTCTGCTTCGCGCTCCATACGCGCGAGCATTTCATTCCAGTAATTTCGCGCGTCTTCTGGCTCTAACGCAAAGCTTTGCTCGCGCCGCGCCAATTGCGCCGGATTGCTGATTTTGACGACAACGGGTTGTCTGGTCTGTAAATC
>JAEUQO010000489.1 GCA_016789605.1 Acidobacteriota bacterium | reverse complement strand
ACGACGGCGGTGGATATGAGCGGGATGTACATCACCGACAACCTCAACAACAAAACCAAATGGAAAGTGCCGAATGGCGTCACGATTCCCGCGCGCGGCTATCTGGTGTTCATCGCCGACGGCGAAACGACGCAAGGCAATTTGCACACCAGTTGGTCCTTAAGCGCAGACGGTGAAGCCGTCGGCATCTTTGCCGCAGACGGCACAACGCTGATTGATTCGTATACGTTCGGCATTCAACAGGGCGACGTTTCTGTCGGACGCGTGACGGACGGCGATAGCGCTTGGAGTATCTTCCAGCCTGCAACGCCCGGCGCAACCAACACGGCGGCGTATATTTCCTGGATCACAAACGCTGCGAGCTATCTGCCAATTGCTTCGTCCAGCGCGATTCACAGCTTGTTCGGCCAAAATCTGACCAGCAGCACCGTGATTGCCAGCGCCACACCGCTGCCGACGACGCTGGGCGGCGTAACGGTTTCGCTCACGGATAAAAACAATGTCACGCGCACCGCGCCGCTCTTTTTTGTCTCTGCTGGCCAAGTCAACTTCCAGCTACCGGCAGACACAGCCGCAGGCCGCGCCAAAGTCACGGTCAAAAAACAGGACGGTTCGACAACCACCGGTGATTTGTTGGTGAAATCTGTCGCCCCTGGCATGTTTGCGGCCAACGCAACCGGGCAAGGCGTCGGCTCGCTGCTTGCGCTACGCGTTGACGCAACAGGCAAACAAACCTACTTGCCGGTTTCGCAATACGACACGGCGCAACAGCGCTACGTCCCCGTGCCATTAAGCCTGGGAGCAACAACCGACCAAACCTACCTGGTGCTTTTCGGCACCGGTTGGCGTAGCCGATCAGATTTGCCTGAAGTCCAAGTTCAGGTTGGCGGCAGCAACGTACCGGTCATCTTTGCCGGCGCACAAGGTGATTTGATCGGTCTGGATCAAATCAACCTTGGGCCATTGCCACGCACCTTGGCAGGGCGCGGTTCCGTGAACGTCGTGCTCACCGTGGAATCCAAACGCGCCAACGTCATTACGCTGACCATTCAATAGGCAACCGCAACCGGCAGCCAGTGACAGACGCTGGCTGCCGATGAAAGCGTGCTAAAACATTGAAACGATATTCGGTCATCATCATTTTGCCTGTCTTGCTGGCACTGGCGCACATCCCGCTGGAAGTACCGTTTACGCTCGATAGCGTGGTCAAGGTGTTGCCTGCGCGGCAATGGGTGTTAAGCCACACGCCAGACGGTTCGCTGACGGCGGCGGTATATGATCACCGCACCGGCATGGTGCGACGGCAAGAAGACTATCAATTCGACCGTGGCGATCAGGTACAGATGCGCTTTCAAGACGACTGGAAGGCGGGCACACGCGTCAAAGCGGGAGAAACCGTGGCGTCTATCGTTTCCAACCGGCTGAGCGAACAGCTCGTGCTGTTGAAAAATCAGCTGGCTGTCGAAGAAGCCAATCTGGGCGTGGTCGCGTCGGGACAAAAGCCACAGGTGATTGCGCAATTTGAAGAAGAAGTCAGCCTGGCGCGCGCAGATGTCGAGTTGCGCCGCAAAACGCTCGAACGCACCAAACAGCTACAAGCCGAAGGGCTAATTGCGGCGCTAGCAGTCGAACAGGCCGAAAACGCATTGCACGATGCGCAGGCACGCGTGCGGCTGGCTGAAAAATCACTGGCGACGGCAACCAGCGGCGAAAAACAAGAAGTCGTTACGGTGACCTCTTCGCGTATCGCCTCGCTGCAAAAACAAATCGAATTCCTCGAAAACAAGCGCAACAAATATGAGATTGCCACTCCCTTTGCCGGAGAAATCCGCGTCGAAAACTCGCTCGAAGGCGACCGCCTGCTGGTCGAAGACACCACCGCGTTGATCCTGCAAATGCCCGTTCGATTACGCGATGTGCGTTACTTGCGGCAAGGTCAACGCATCGAAATGCAATGGCTTGATCAATCCGCGACAACTCCGGCAACCGTGCTGGAAATCGGACGACGCGTAGAAACCATTAGTTTCGAACAGGTCGTGTATATCAAAGCCCTGGCCGATTCGGGGCAAGCTGAGCAATCCGTCAATTTCGCGCCTGGCGCATCCGTGCGTTGTCGGATTCTGTGCGAGCGTATCAAGCTGAGTGAATTTTTACGACGCTCGTTGCGCTGGCAACTGTAATTACCTTGAATCGCTATCATGCTCCAAGCCAACCAAGCCTTATACGAAGCACAACAACAGCTAGAGATTTTTCGCCCGTCGATTTTCGAGTTCGGCGCGAATATTCTGATTGCGCTCGCCTGCGGAACTTTGATTTCGCTGGTGTATCGCTTCATTCGGCGGAATGCGAACGCGCCGCCCGCGTTTAGCAATGCGCTGATTTTGCTTAGTCTGATCACTGCCATCGTGACGCTGGTGATCGGCAACAATCTGGCGCGCGCATTCGGCTTGGTCGGCACAATGTCCATCATTCGCTTTCGCACGGCAGTGCGCGATGTGGAAGACATCGTCTTCATTTTCTTTTCACTCACGATGGGAATGGCGGCGGGCGTCGGATTTAACTCCATTGCGCTGATCGGCACTATTTTGATTTGTTTAGTGGCGCTGAGCTTACACGCCTTTAGCGATGCTCCTCCCAAACCTGTGACGCAGAGCTTTTTGCGCATCACGCACGCAGATTCGACGGCTGTGCAAACCGCCTTGCCTAAAGCTCTGAAAAAATATGCGCGCCGGGTTAAGCTGCTCGATACTCACGGGCTGCCTGAGAAAACAGAAGTGGAATCGCTGTATCGGCTGAGTATGCGCGATCCGCAAAAGCAGGAAGAATTGTTAAAGGCAGTGCGGGCGGTGGAAACAGTGACGGACGCCAGTCTGTTTTTTGAGTCGAAGTAGGCCGTTATTCATTCCAAACCACGTCGGCGCGGTCACTGAGCAAGCCCCACAACCAGGCGCCGCAACGAACCCAGCCGGACTTTTCAAAGCCGAATTTGTCGCGCACGACCACATAAAACACCGCGTGTGAATTGCTCGACCGCCACCAAAACGGCCCGCGCGACAAGAAACAATATTGGCGTTGCAAAATCTGTAACTGATTGCGTTGCGCCCAACGCGCCAGAATTTGCCGTGCGCGCGCAATGTGCGCCCAGAACAACCCGCCGAGCGCCAAACAGAAAACCACTACCCAGAAATATTGCATCAGGCCATTGAGCATTGCGGTTCCCTTCTGAAAAGGCCGGGCAACAGATGCCTGATCTGTCGCCCGGCAATTGCGTGCCTTACCCCAGCAATCCTTTCACCTTCGCCACGACATTGGCGGCAGTGAATCCGAATTGCTCCATCAGCACCTGATACGGAGCCGACGCGCCAAAGCGATCCAAGCCGATGACAACGCCCTGCAAACCGACATAGCGTTCCCAGCCAAGTGAAACTCCTGCTTCGATGGCGACGCGTGCAGTAACTGCGGGCGGCAAAACTTCCGCGCGGTATGCGGGGCTTTGCTGATCAAAAAGTTCCCAACTTGGCATACTGACCACGCGCGCGCCGATGCCTTCTTTGGCCAGGGCATCTTGCGCTTCGACCGCGACGGAAACTTCTGAACCGGTGGCCATCAAAATGACATCCAGCTTGCCGGTTGGCGAATCGCTCATCACATATCCGCCTTTGGTCACCCCTTCGGCAGAGGCATATTTCGTACGGTCAAACACAGGCAGCTTTTGCCGCGTCAACGCCAGCGCTGTCGGAGCGTGCCGGTTGGCAATGGCAACGCGCCAGGCAACAGCGGTTTCGTTGGCATCAGCCGGACGGATCAACGTCAGGTTCGGCACCGAACGCATGCCGACCAATTGTTCAACCGGCTGGTGCGTCGGCCCGTCTTCGCCCAAACCGATGCTATCGTGCGTGTAAACGTAAATCGGGCCAAGTCCCATCATCGCTGCCAACCGCACCGGAGGACGCATGTAATCGTAAAAGATCATAAACGTGCCGCCATACGGAATCAGCGGTTTGGTCAGCGCCATGCCGTTCATCACCGATCCCATGCTGTGTTCGCGCACGCCAAAGTGGAAGTTGCGGCCATTGCGGCTATTCGCCTGAAATGCGGGCGCGCCGTCAATGTATGTATTGTTCGACGGACGCAGGTCGGCGGAACCGCCCAGCAACATCGGCAATTTGGCGGCAAAAGCGTTGATGACTTTGCCTGAAGCTTCGCGCGTCGCCATTGGTTTGTCTGCCGGAAAGACAGGCATTGCCTCTTCCCAACCGGCGGGCAATTCACCGCTCAACCATTGTTTCAAGTCGGCGGCCAGTTCGGGATGCGCTTGCGCATAAGCCGCGACTTTGGCGTTCCAATCGGCTTCGGCTTGTGCGCCACGCGCGATGCAAGCGCGGAAGTTGTTCAGCGCGTCTTCCGGCACGAAAAACGGCTCTTCCGAAGGCCAGCCCAAATTTTGTTTGGTCAACTTGATTTCGTCTGCGCCCAGCGGTTCGCCGTGCGCTTTTGAGGTGCCTGCTTTGTTCGGGCTGCCATAACCGATGACGCTTTTGACACTGATCAACGACGGGCGCGGATCGGCTTGCGCCGCGTTGATGGCCGCCGCCAGCGCTTGCAGGTCGTTGGCATCCGTCACCGTTTGCACGTGCCAGCCGTAGGCTTCAAACCGTTTGGCGCGGTCTTCGGTAAAAGCCAGATTCGTATTGCCATCAATCGAGATTTCGTTGTCGTCGTAAAGATAAATCAACCGGCCCAGTTTCAGGTGTCCGGCCAACGAAGCGGCTTCAGACGCGACGCCTTCCATCAAATCGCCGTCCGACACGATGGCGTAAATGTGATAGTCAAAAAGCTCGTGTCCTTCGCGGTTGAAATGCGCCGCCAGGTAATCAGCGCCGATCGCCATGCCCACGCCATTGGCAAATCCCTGCCCCAGTGGTCCGGTCGTCGTTTCGATGGCAGCAGACAATTCTGATTCCGGGTGGCCGGGCGTCATGCTTCCCCACTGACGAAACTGTTTCAGTTGCTCCAACGGGAAATCGTCATACCCAGTCAAATACAACAGGCTGTAAATCAGCATCGAACCGTGTCCGGCAGACAAAATAAATCGGTCACGATTGGCCCAACTCGGATTTTTGGGATTGTGGCGCATGCACTGCGTCCAGATCGTATAAGCAGCCGGCGCCATGCCCATCGGCATGCCAGGATGGCCGGAGTTGGCTTTTTGGACACCGTCCATTGCCAAAGTGCGGATTGTATTGACTGAAAGTTGATCGAGTGCTGTTTGATTCGACATTGATGTTCTCTCTTCGCTAAACAATTAGATAAGCAATTCAGAAACGCCGACAGCACAGGCTCCCGGCGCGCAATCAATTAATTGACCTGCCCGCTTTCGGTGATGGCTTGTTGTTGCACCAAAATCACAGGCAATTCACGCTCGGCAAAAAGCGAGGAATTGATCAGCGTTTGCACAATGTAATTGCCGGGCTGGGTAAAACTGGTATTGAGAAAGACTGTCACATTATCCGCGTATCCATCCCCTGGCACGGCAAACCCGGCAGGTTGCGACACCTGCACGGTTTGCATGCGGTCAGGCGTCAGAATGCGCACTTCGGTCAGATACTGGCCTTCGCCGCGCCAATGATTGACGATGGCGAATTTGATCAACGTGACCGGCAATTGCGG
>JAEUQO010000235.1 GCA_016789605.1 Acidobacteriota bacterium | reverse complement strand
ACTCAAACGACTCAAGACCGATGTGATTGATCTGTTCTACCAACATCGCGTTGACCCCAACGTGCCCATTGAAGACGTCGCCGGTGCCGTGCAAGACCTGATTCAGGCAGGCAAGGTCAGGCACTTCGGCTTGTCGGAAGCAGGTGTACAAGTGATTCGTCGCGCGCATGCCGTGCAACCCGTCACAGCGCTGCAAAGCGAATACTCATTGTGGTGGCGCGAACCGGAAGCGGAAATCCTGCCGACGCTGGCAGAACTCGGCATCGGATTCGTTCCGTTCAGCCCGCTCGGCAAAGGTTTTTTGACCGGTAAGATTGACGAAAGCACAACTTTCGACGAAAAAGATTTTCGCAACATCGTGCCGCGCTTTTCGGCGGAAAATCGCAAAGCCAATCAGGTTGTCGTTGATCTCATCAGCGACATTGCGCGTGGCAAAAACGCTACGCCCGCACAGATTGCGCTCGCCTGGGTGCTGGCGCAAAACGTATCGCAAAAAGTCGAGATGGTTCCGATTCCCGGCACGACCAAGCTGCATCGTTTGGAAGAAAACCTCGGCGCGGCCAACATCGAATTGACCGCTGACGATTTGCGCGAAATTGATAGCGCCGTGTCGAAGCTCGACATTCAAGGCGAACGCTACCCGGCGACGGCACAAAAGATGATCAATCGTTGAAAACGAGAAACCCACAACCCCTGAACAGGAGATTATCGCTTTGAAACATTTCGCATTTTTCGTGGCGCTGACCATTCTCAGCACCACCGCCTTCGCACAATCGTCGTTCGATTGGCCGCAATGGCAGGGGCCGGATCGCAACGCCATCTCCAAAGAAAAGGGATTGTTGCAGGAATGGCCGGAAAAAGGGCCGCCGCTGGCGTGGAAGATCAAAGGCATCGGCACAGGCATGGGCGGCGTCGCCATCAGCAAAGGCCGCATTTATACCTCCGGCGATGTGGGCGATGCGTCGTGGGTTTTCGCGTTGAAAGAGACAACCGGCGAACTTATCTGGAAGGCCAAGCTGGGGCGCAGCGGTGAAGTTGGATTTTCGGTTACGCCTTCGGGGCCACGCGGCACGCCTACGGTGGATGGCGACCGGCTTTACCTCATGAACCAATACGGTGAACTCGTCTGTTTCACGACCGAAGGCAAGGAAGTCTGGCGTACCGATTTTGTGAAAGATCACGGCGCGGTGGTTCCAACCTGGGGCTACGCCGAATCGGTGCTGGTGGATGGCGACAAACTGATCTGTTCACCCGGCGCGCCGAACGCAGCGCTGATGGCGCTGAACAAAATGACGGGCAAGGTGCTCTGGCGTAGCGAAGTCCCTACGCGCAAAACTCCCGGCAGCGATCAAGGCGGGCGGGGCAGTCGCCCTGGTGACGATGCGGGGGCCAGCTATGCTTCGATCATTGCGATAGATTTCGAGGGAGTGCGCCAGTACGTGCAATTCACGGCGAAAACGCTCGCCGGTTTTTCGGCCACGAATGGAAAACTCCTGTGGCAATACGATCCCGTGGCGGCGCGCATCACCTGCTCCACGCCGATTTATCAGGACGGCTTGGTGTTCGGCTCTTCGGCTTATGAAGGCGGCGGCGGGGCAGTCAAACTCAGCAAAGAAGCCGACGGCAAGATCAAGGCCACCGAAGTCTATTTCACCAACCACATGCGCAATCATCACGGCGGCATGATCGTCGTGGACGGTGCTTTGTATGGCGCGGCGGGCGGCAACGAAGGCGGCTTTCTGGTCTGCATTGATTTCAAGACCGGCGCGGTGTTGTGGCGCGAACGCCAAGCGCCGAAAGGATCGCTGGCAATGGCGGACGGGCGTCTTTACTTGCGCGCTGAAACAGGCCCAATCATTTTGATTGAACCGAACCGCGAGAAATACATTGAGCGGGGCCGCTTCGAGCAGCCCGAACGCAGCAGAGAACAAGCGTGGCCGCATCCGGTGATCGCCAATGGCAAACTGTACCTCCGCGATCAGGATTTGCTGCTTTGCTATGATGTGAAGAAAAAAGGCGAATGACTTTTCAGAAGGAGAGAGGTTTATGTTTTGTTTGCGTCAACTCACGATTGTCTTAATGTTCGCCGGTCTATTTTTGATCGGCGAGGCGCATCAGGCTGTGCGTGCCGGATCGGGGAATCAGCGTGAAGTAATCATTCCGTTTACGCTCACAGATCAAAATAACATTGTTGTCAAAGCCAAACTCAACAACACTGAAGAGTTAAACCTGATGTTTCACACTGGGGCTTCGGATGTGAGCCTGACAGAAGAAGCCATGCGGAAAATCAAGAGCGTTCGATTTACCGGTTCGCATCAACAGGAAGCCTGGGGCGGCAAGGCAAACTCACGATGGAGCAAAGGGAATCTGGTAGAAATCGGCACGGTCAAACGTGACAACATCGTTATCTGGGAGGACGTGAATTCAGGCCCAGGCACAGATGGCAAATTCGGCTTTGATTTCTTCGGAAAACACATCGTTGAAATAGATTTCGATCAGCGCCGCCTGATATTGCATGAACAACTTCCCGCCAAAGCGAAAAACTATGAACATCTCACCATCGAAAACCAAAATGGCAATTTGATGGTTCAAGGAAGTTGTTTGTTGGAAGGCAAGACCTATACGAACAAGTTTCTCATTCACTCTGGCTATGCTGGCGGTATCTTGTTGGATGATGCTTTTGCCGCCAGTACGGGCGTAGACGGAAAAATCAAAATCACGGATGAATCCGCGCTAAAGGATTCGTTTGGAAATATCATTAAAGTGAAGAAAGGTATCCTGCCTGCGTTTGCGTTGGGTAACACGAAACTAGCTGATGTACCGGCAGGCTTTTTTGCAGGCCAGATTGGCAGGCAGAAAATGAGCGTCATGGGAGGGGCAATACTCAAGCAGTTCAACCTCATTTTTGACATTGCCAAAAGCGATTTCTATCTGCAAAAACGCCACGCATAACAAGATGCACGCTAAAAAAAATGATCAGGCTGAAAGTAAACGGATAGAACTAGACCTTCGACGGTGATCCTGAAATGCCGCGGTTGTGGTATTTGCGCGATGAGATTGATTTGAAAGACAGGAAGTTCAGCTGCGGCATGGGCTTGTGCGGTGCAATGTACGACGTGGATGAAATCAGAAATAGTATGCTGTCTTTTTGAAAAAACTCCTGGCCTAAAAAGAACGATTGAATGTTTGCTCAATTCTGCATCTTACGTCATCACCGAAAATTTACAGCGATGAGTTGGGTACTGTTGGTTTGCACTGTACTTATAACATCTGTGCAAGCGCAGGGACTAAAGCCTGACGCTGCGGACTTGCGTTGGATGCAAACGGCGCTGGATCGTTGGGAGGATGTTTGTCGGCGACATTTGCGATTGCCGGTCGAACCGCTCGCGTGGGTAATTTTCTATGACGAGCATTACGCATGGCATGTCAGCGCAGAAAAAGCATTGCTGCCTGCGCATGAACCGGCGGCGGTCACTCTGAACTTTGCTGGACGCCCGCGTGAATTGCTGCGTGTCACGCACAGGCAGGGGCTGTGGGTTCCGGGACGGAACGAAGCCTTGCCAATCAAAGTTGATTTGAGCGCGATGCCATACGCCGATAATCAAAAATCGTTTTGCATCATTCCTTTGCCGTCCATATTTCATAAGCTTGATGGACTAGGGGCTGCTGCGGAGATGGGCGAGCTTTTTCTGGGCATAGCGCTGCACGAATTGACCCATACACGGCAACTTTCGTTCGTGATGGGCGAAATCAAGCGATTGAGCAAGCGCTATCCAGTTCCTGAACAGCTGGACGATAATTTGCTGGAAGACACATTCGCCAAGAACAAAGCCTATGCCGGGCAGTTTTTTCGAGAAATGGAGCTGCTAGGCAACGCCTATATGGCTGAGACACCGGCGCAAGGCAAACGAGACTTGGCCCGCGCCTTACAGATGATTCAGCAGCGCCGCGCACGTTATTTTGTGGGAAAGAGGAAAGTGTATGCACCGCTGGAGGAAATCTTTTTGACGTTGGAAGGCGCAGCCATGTGGGCGCATTTTCAGATGGCACGCGATCACGCACCGGCAGGTGAAGACGTGCCTACTACGCTCAATAAACTAGCCGCCAAAACCAACGCATGGTCGCAAGTCGAAGGCCTGTCCTTGTTTTTGCTGATAGATCGGCTCGTGCCCGATTGGCAAATACGCTATTTTGCGCCGAACCCGCCTTCGCCCTTCGCTGTCTTACGATCAACGTTACAAAAGCCGATACGGAAAATTTCTGCGACAAAACCGCTGAAGCAAAAAAGAAAGCAATAAGTTGAATTATTGTTCTGAGGAAGAAATTTATGATCAAACTGAAAGTGAACGGAAAGAACCAGCAATTTGACGGCGATCCCGAAATGCCGCTGCTTTGGTTTTTGCGGGATGAACTCAACCTGAAAGGAACGAAATTCGGTTGCGGCTTTGGCATGTGCGGAGCCTGTACGATTCATCTAAATGGCAAACCGACGCGCGCGTGTTTGACGCCGGTTTCTGCTGCGGCCAATGCCTCCATCACAACCATTGAAGGCATTTCGCCTGACGGCTCGCATCCGGTGCAGGTGGCTTGGCAGGAACTCGACGTCCCGCAATGCGGGTACTGCCAGGCCGGACAAATCATGTCGGCGTGTGCCTTGCTGGCCAAAAATCCCAAACCGACGGATGCCGACATTGATTCGGCGATGAATGGCAACCTGTGCCGCTGTGGCACCTATTTGCGCATCCGCGCGGCGATTCACCAAGCGGCAGAGTTAAAGGCATCCGCCGCGACGAAACCGGCCAAAGCCGGTGCCAAAGCGTCCGGCGCAGGAACCAATTTCGCGCCCCGCAAGAGCGGCAAACAGTAAGGAGGGTTTCCAGATCATGGCAAAAATCAATCGTCGCTCTTTTCTTCAAGTAAGCGCATTGGCGGGCGGAGGCTTTCTGCTCGGCTTGTATTCGTCAAAAGCGGCGGCGCTGGCGCAAGGTCCACAACCAGCTGCGCTGGCTCCGACGGATTTCGTCAGCATTGCGTCCAACGGCGTTGTTTCCATCACGGCGCGCAACCCTGAAACCGGCCAGCATTCGTTGAATATGTTGCCGATGCTGGTGGCCGAAGAACTCGATGTGGATTGGAAACAAGTCAAGATCGTGCGCGCGGGCGTAGACGCAAAATACGGCATTCAATTCACGGGCGGCAGCACCGCCACACCAAACAACTGGGACGCGATGCGCCAGGTCGGCGGCGCGGCGCGGCAGATGCTGATTGCGGCGGCGGCTCAAACCTGGGGCGTAACCGTTGGGGAATGTTCAACCACCGCCGGAAGTGTGCATCACAAGGCGTCCAATCGTTCCGCTTCGTATGGCGAACTCGCGGCGAAGGCTGCCCAGATGCCCGTGCCGGATTTCAAAACGCTGAAGCTGAAAGCCGCAAAGGATTACAAAATCATCGGCACCACGACGAACGATGTTGAAAACAAGGACATCGTCACCGGCAAACCGATTTTCGGAATTGATGTCACCGTGCCGGGAATGCTGTACGCCGTGTTTCACAAAACACCTGTTCCCGGCGGCAAAGTCGTCAGCGCCAATCTCGATGCCATCAAACAATTGAAAGGCGTCCGGCACGCATTCGTCGTCGAAGGCAAACCGCGTCCGAGTAATTTCCCCAATTACCTCAATGACGATCCGGGCCTGGAAGCCGGCATTGCCATCGTGGCCGACAGTTGGTGGGCGGCCAACTCCGCGCGCGAAAAACTGGACGTGAAATGGGACGAAGGCAAATGGGCCGCGCAAAATAGCGCGGACATTGCCAAAAAAGCCGACGAACTTTCCAAACAAACACCAATGCGTACGCTGCGCAAAGATGGCGATGTCGAAGCCGTTTTCAAACGCAGTGATGTCAAAGTTGTCGAAAGTCAGTATGTCTTTCCCTTCATCGCGCACGCGCCGCTGGAACCGCAAAACTGCACGGCGCATTTCAAAGACGGCAAGCTGGAACTCTGGTCTACCAGTCAGACGCCGCAAACCGGACGCACAATCCTTTCGCGCTTGCTGGGCATGCCGGAAAAAGACATCACGATTCACATGGTGCGCGGCGGCGGCGGATTCGGACGGCGCTTGTACAACGATTACATGTGCGAAGCGGCGTGGATTTCCAA
This sequence comes from Acidobacteriota bacterium, assembly GCA_016789605.1. Taxonomy (GTDB): domain Bacteria; phylum Acidobacteriota; class Blastocatellia; order RBC074; family RBC074; genus RBC074. Next base: position 9,135 of record JAEUQO010000235.1, on the reverse strand, counting down.
ACAGGTTGGCGCGCCCGTCAAATTGCTGTGGGCGCGCGAAGACGATCTGCAACACGATTACTATCGTTCAGGCGGATTCCAATATCTGAAAGCCGCCGTGGACGCGAGCGGCAAACTCGTCGGCTGGCACAATCATTTTGTCGGCTACGGCGAAGGCGAGACATTCGCGCACTCGGCGCAGGTGGACGGCAACGAATTTCCGTCGCGCTTCGTGCCGAACTTCGTCTTGCAGGCTTCGGTCATGCCGCTCGGCATCAAGACCGGCGCATTGCGCGCGCCGCGTTCCAACGTGTATGCCTGGGTCTATCAATCCTTCATTGATGAACTGGCTCAGGCCGCAGGCAAAGACCCAGTGCAATTCCGCCTGGAACTGCTCAGCAATGCGCCGCCCGCCGGAACGCAAGGCGTGATGAATGCCCAGCGGATGATGGATGTCGTCAAACTCGTAGCCGAAAAATCCGGCTGGGGCAAACGCCAATTGCCCAAAGGCACGGCAATGGGGATCGGCTTTCATTACAGCCACCGCGGCTATTTTGCTGAAGTCGCCGAAGTCACCGTCAGCGCAAATAAGAAAATCAAAGTAAACAAAGTCTGGGTCGCCGGAGACATCGGCAGCCAGGTCATCAATCCCGGCGCTTCGGAAAACCTGACGCAAGGCGCGGTCGTGGACGGCATGAGCGAAATGTTGCAGGAAATCACCCTGAAAAACGGGCGCGTCGTGCAATCGAACTACCATCAGCATCCGCTGGTGAAAATGTCGCAAACGCCGCCCATCGAAGTCCACTGGATCAAATCCAACAATCCTCCGACGGGCTTGGGCGAACCGGCCTTGCCGCCAATTCTGCCTGCAATCGCCAATGCCGTTTTCTCGGCCACCGGCGAACGCATTCGCACCATGCCGATGACCAAGCAGGGCTTTAGTTTTGCGTAACGCAAAAGAAACCGAAAAATGAGTTGTACAAGCGAAGGGGCGCGGAGGATGAACACAGGAAATTCTGGTTGGCATCCTTACGCGCCTCTCGCAATTTGCTTTCGCTCGGCGGTGGATGAAAACATTCGAGTCCGTCAGGGACACCCTTGTAAAATCGTCGAACGATCTGCATTCTGATAAAGCCAAAACAGAGAAGCTGCTTTCAAGGCACCAAATCCACAACGATTGAGACGCTCCGTCAGATAACTTAGATCGTTTTTCAATTCGCTTTACGGATTGGCCACAGAGTCACGGAGTCTCAGAGAAAGACTTGGAAACCTCTGTGTCTCTGTGACTCGGTGGCAAAACCCGTACACAAAAATGAAATCAGATCTAAAAACACCTCTATGAAAAAAGATGATGACGCTTCAAGAAGAGAGTTTTTACAAAAGATAGCGGCAACCAGTATGGCGACCGCCGCAACGCCATTTGCATCACTTGCCGCAAGTGAAAAAGCGGAAGAACGCATTTTGCGCTATGAACAGAAAATCTCAGCCAACGACAAAATCCGCATCGGCGTGATTGGTTATGGTGTACAGGGGCACTTTGACCTCGATACCGCCCTGAAAGTACCGGGCGTTGAATTGGCGGGAATTTGTGATTTGTATACAGGCAGGCTTGAAAATGCGAAAGAAAGATTCGGCAACGACCTTTACACAACCCGAAACTACAAAGACCTTTTAGATAAAAAAGATATTGATGCTGTTTTGATTTGTACCCATGACGTTTGGCATGCCCGCATCACCCTGGACGCGTTGGCAAAAGGCAAACACGTATATTGCGAAAAGCCGATGGTTTACAAAATCGCCGAAGGCTATCCCGTTATGGCAGCCGCCAAAAAATCAGGGAAAGTGTTCCAGGTCGGCAGCCAGCGGGTAAGTAGCATTGGGTATCTCAAAGCCAAAGAATTGTTGGCGGCGGGTGAAATTGGCAAGCTCAATATGGTCAATGCCGTCTACGATAGACAAAGTTCTATCGGCGCGTGGGAATATACGATTCCCAAAGACGCCAATGCCATGACTACCAACTGGGACAAGTTTATTGAAGCGACTGAGAAGATGGCGTTTGATGCCAAGAAATTTTTTTGGTGGCGCGCTTTTAAGGAAGTCGGAACCGGCGTTGCGGGTGATCTATTCATTCATTTATTGAGTGGTTCGCACTTGATTACCAATTCAAAAGGCCCGGAATCCATTTACAGCACAGGGCAGTTCAGTTACTGGAAAGACGGACGCAATATGCCCGATGTCATGTCGGGTGTTCTGCAATATCCCGACAGCAAAGAACACGCGGCGTTCCAAATGACCCTACAAGTCAATTTTATTAGCGGGACGGGCGGACAAGAAATCATTCAGTTAGTCGGGTCAGAAGGCATTATCGTCGTCAGAGGAAATAACATCACCGTCAAACATAGCTTGATGCCCGAAGCGCCAGGATTTGGTGGCTACGACTCGCTGTTTACTTTCTCGAAAAAGATGCAAGAGGAATTGCAAAAAGAGTACGACGCAAAGTGGACGGCGGAACAAAAAGCAAAGAAAACCAAAGCGGATATTATTTTCAGAGCCCCCGAAGGGTATAGCGACCATTTAGACCACTTTACGAATTTCTTTGACGCCATCAGGACGGGTAAACCCGTGGTTGAAGATGCTGAATTTGGCTTTCGGGCGGCGGCTCCTGCCTTGGCTTGCAACGAAAGTTATTTCAAGAAAAAAATCATTCGCTGGGACCCCGTGCAACTGAAATTGAAATCAGGCGGCTAAGGAGGGTGGGAAGCTCTATTCCCCCTACGCTCCCCAGCAGTGTCAACCTTTGTTACATCAGTGAACAACTGCCTGAGAGGCTGTTTTGAAAGTTTGTGGCTCTCCGTAGCTCCGTAGGAGCGGCATGTTTATAGCAAGTCTATTTTCCCAAGCTTCGTAAGGAGCGAAATGTGTCGCAGATGCCGCTCCTACGGAGCTTATGAATCTTTCGTACCAGGTTCTATAAACAGGTCGCTCCTACGGAGCTAACTTTCAAAACAGCTTCTAAACTATCTGAACGGATCAGCCCGGAGACCCAGACTGCATTATTCCTATTATTTTCCCATCGGTAATGGCAGCAAATCGGGTTAAGGGGTTGGAGATTGAAGCAGCAACAGTCGGTTGCAAATCACCTCAGCGATTTCCGACGCGGGCCGATTCCTGGCATCAACATAGCCGTCAATTCCGAACACGCCTTTCACATCGCCGTCCGCGACGCGCACAAACATGATCTCGTCGTCACGACGTTTCTTGATCAGGTCGCGGATCGCGCGGAATTCCAGGCCGCACCATTCCTTTTCGTCATATTCCTGGCAAAGCACAACCACGACCAGTTCCGATTCGTCGTGATAAATCTTCTGCAAATACGTGTCCAGGTTCGGGCGCGAAAGCTCCGCTTCGTAATAGCGGTCGTAAAACACACGCGGCTTTGTCAGCGAAGTGACGAGCGTGTCGGCAATCTGCTTAACGTAATCACGATGCTCGCCGGGAAACGACAGCGCGACGGCAAATCTCTTGGACATGGCATTTTCCTTTGCGTGGGTTGGCGCGTGAATGGGCTGTGTGTCGGTGGCTGCTTGCAGCTTGGCGAGCGGATAGTTCGTCAGCACGCCGCCCGCGAGTTCCGTCAGGATGCGGTGCGTTTCGGCGGCGCGGTAGTTGTATTGCTGGCCGTCGAGTTGGAAGTTCTGGTCGGGACGTTCCGGTTCCGGGTCGTGGAGCGGCTGCCAGCGGGCGAGGGCTTCGGTCAGGCATGGGCGATCAGGTCGCGGACGGTGGCAGGCAGCGCGGCGCGGTGCGCGGGGGCGAAGGTGGATTGGCCGTGCGTTTGGGCGGCTTGCAGGAGCAGGGCTTCGCCGCGCAGTTGGAGTCCTTCGGCGATGCCCCAGGCGTAGCCGCACTCGGCGTGCGTGGCGGCGAGCAGTTCCGGTTGGCCGGTCTGGTCGTTGCCGAGTACGCCGTCATCGAGCGCCGTGCGCAGGTCGTCGAGCGCGGCTTGCGGTGCGCCGCCGAGCAGGCTCCACCACGAAGAAGCGGGCGAATCTGAATCACGCTTACGCAATTCAATTCGCGTATTACAACTTCTGCCGCATTCATACGACCATTCGCGTGACGCCAGCGATGGAATCGGGCATCACTGACCACGTTTGGACGCTTGCCGAATTGCTGGCGAACTAGCCAGCAAGCCTTGCGAACAACCTTGACCGCGCCGCGCACCGGATGCACAATCTGCCCGCCCCGCCAACCTTAGTGCCCCAAACACAAAGGAGAGTCTAATGGCCAGCCAGTCAACAAAGGAACGTATCGCGACTGTCACCAATCAGCTTTTAGAAGAGATGGGAAAGAGCAACTACGTCTTTTTTACAGTAACACTTGATTTAGAGAATGCACCCGCCGATGTAATCGGCTTCTGTAGTATCAGACTCGCTTACAAGCCAACGCCGTCTAACCCACATGGGAGAGGACTCTGGTTTGACATTACCTTATCAGAGTCGTGTGAAACTGAAGGCGGCTTGAGAGATGTCATCAAGCAAGGGCTTCTTAGCGCGTTTGAGAATCAGTAGAGGAACTGAAGATGCGAAAGATGTCTAAAGGCTACTCGGTGGTCATCGCGATCTTGTACGGCATCGGCATTGCTGATGGCATCGGCATAGCGGCCTTCAGTTTTTGCGTACTTCTACGGGGTAAGTTAAATGCGACAGGTTTAGTTAAGTGGTGGCTTTTGGTTAATGGATGGGTCTTAGCCTTGTCCTATGCTATCGTCCTTCTGTTCACATACATTGTTTGGCCCCTTCAAAACCCGCGAATTAAGGATCGTCTTCAAAAGAGAAATCAGGGCAGTTCCTAAAGCCGAACAATCGTCGTGCCAATTCACTAGGGGACAGCAACCCAGCAATACTACTTTAGACCACTACCCGGAATGCGGAGTGCGGAGTGCGAGTTGCGGATTGGGATTCAACAATTCGCATTCGCACCAGCCAGTCGAGCTTCTTCTGCAATTGCGCGCCGCTCAGACCGGCCAGCGCGGAGCCAGAGACATTGATCGCTTTTTCGCCGGTAAAAATGTTGGCCAGCGTTTCGGCATCTGCACCCAGCCGGAACAGGCAGATGCGTTCGAGCAGCGCCAGCGCGGCGGCGTCGCCCTCGCCCTTGCCCTCGCTACGCTCCGCCGTGTCGCCGCGCATCGCTTCCCGATACCGTTCGGCCAGCCGCGCAAAGCGGTGTCCCTGTTTGAGCACGCGGCGGCGCGCTTCGTCCGGCTCGTCGTCCAGCCGCTGCCGCAACCGCTCGGAGTCCATGTCGAAATCCACCGGCGTCGCCGGATCGCCGCCTCCGAATTCGGCGATGTAACCGCCCGCGAAATCCACCGTCAGCGCGTGCCGTCCGCAAGCCTCTACGATGCCTTCCAATTGCAGATTCGTTCCATTGACACCACGCGCTCGCAACAAGGCAATGCCAGCCGGCAGATCAATCTCTTCAATCGGCAGCGAGCGGAAAAACTGTGGCCGGGCGTCGCGCAAATCGGCCAGCGGGAACCGTGAAGTGACCAGCACACTGAGCTCGGGAAAATACCCGGCGGCGATGCGATCCAGAAACTCGCGCAGCTTGGGACTGGCCAATCGCCCAAGCAAACCGCGCACGCCGTCTTCCTGCACTTTTTCCAGACCGTCCAACACCATCAGCCCCGGCGTCTGTTGCAAAAGGTAAAGCATTTGCCCGATGGACAACACCGTCTGGATGCGAGGCGTATGTTCCAGCCACATTTGCAGCGCTTCAAAAAACGCTTCGGGGTTGTACTCATCGTAAAAGGAAAAGACAAAGACGCCGTGCGGCGTGGGCAGCGTGTCGTCTTTGGGCACGTCGGGGTCTGGCGGCAACCCGCCGGGCAGGACGCGCAAGAAGCGTTCGACGATGGCCGTCTTGCCCGCGCCGCCCATGCCGACCAACGCCAACACGCCGCGACCGCCGCCGCGCCACCACTGGCAAACGTCGTCGAGCTGTGGCCGATGCTGCCAATCGTGCGCGCGTAACAAAGAGTGAACGAAGAAATTCTCGGCTGACATCGGGAAACCTGCCTATGCTTAAAACTTGACTGAAACAGGCCTAAAGCTGAAGTGTTCGCTTGCCTGCGAACGGCGGGCAGTATCTGTGATTTTGGGCAGGCGAACAAGAGTTGCGCGAGCGCTATACAATTGCTGTTGATCGCCAAAATGCGCCAATCCCTTCGCATCCTGATGATCTATTGCACGCACAATCCGAAACTTATTTTTGAAGCCGGTTAACGCTTTCGTCGTGGAATTTCCCCTTACTTAGTATGAGCAGGAAGCAAGCAACTGTGCTGCGCAGGCAGCGCTTTACACTTACAGCGGGAATCGCTCTATGAAATGCATGAGTCGCAGAAAAAGCGCGGGGCAATTCTCATGTGCGGCCAATATGCGTTACCGTAGCTCAGCTTGTGCGTATCGGTAGCCGAACTTTTCATTTGCATTCTGTGTGAATCAAGCGACAGAAAGACGGGATCAGTTGGAGTTGAAACCTGCCCGCAATCAGTCTGAACATTTCTCTATTCAATCGGTGGATAAGTGATGAACAAAAAAGAATGGACGATCATGCTGTATATGGCTGGCGACAATAACTTGGCCGCTAATATGGCGTATGCAATGGGGCAGCTAAAAGAGTTTGCCACGGAAGGCAGCGATAAACTGAATCTGTTTGTTTATTACGACGGAAACTCACCGAATACGCCGACGCTGTACTGCGATTTCTCTGGGAAAGAAGCGCAATACTACCGCTCACATCTGATCGCAGATAAGCCTTTTAAGGTTGAGGAAAGCAGAATCAATGAAAACGCGGCAGACCCAAAATCCATCCTGAACTTCGTTGACTGGTGCGTGAATACGCGACAAGGGCGTGCCAACCGATATGCATTTATTCTTTCAGGTCATTCGCTGGGGTTTTTGGGCGAAGGTCTATTCCGAGATGAGACCTCCGGCAAATCCATGAACCTTCGCGATCTGATGTATGCCATTGATCGGATGACGTCGGATCAGGAGTTCCTGTCGAATGTGAAAGCCAACCCATCCGAGTTTAATCAATTCAATCCGTGGGGGGACGACAACTATTCCGAACGGTTTTTATTGGGTGGGAATGTCAACGAGTTACTCGGTCAGCAGCTCGATATTTTGGGATTCGACAGTTGTGTGATGGGCATGTATGAAGTTGGGTCTCAGTTCCGGGCGTGTGCTAAGACGATGATCGTTTCGGAAGGAAGCATCCCCAGCGCGGGCTGGACCTATGCCAAGCTGCTGCGAGACCTCTGTGAAGGCACCGATAAAACCACCGAAGACCTGGCGGCGGGGCTGGTCGAGGGGTACATCAAAGGCCAGAGCGAGTTTGTTATCGGAGGCGTTTCCGTTGATATGGCCGCCTGGAATATGGACAAGTTCATTGACTTGCAGGTTCTCATCGGCGGGCTTTCCAGCAACTTGCTCAAATGCTTCGAGCCGGGCAACCCTCTCTATGTGCCGATGGAACGTGCCGTCCTCAAGGTTCACTGGAAATGTCAGTCATACATGTACGATCAGAATGTTGACCTGGGCGATTTTTGCGAGTTGCTCTTACAGGAATGTGATTGTATCGAGACAGAACTGGGGAGCGGTGCTCATGACCAGCTTTTGTCTGATCTGAAATGGAGCTGCAAGGATATTTTGCAGACATTGCAAGACGTCGTGATCCAGTGTGGTTTTAGTGGTGGAAGATATCAATACTCCAACGGAGTCTCGATCTTTTTCCCCTGGTCGTTAGAGGCATACGAAGCTGCGGCGGCGGATTACAATGCACTTTGGGCAACTACAGAAGCTAGAGGGTTTATCCAGACGACAGGCGATCTTCCTTGGGGCGAGTTTCTCAATAAATACCTAGGTGAGGTCTCACGCCGTAAAAATGAGGACTACACTAAGGCGCCTCTTTTTGGAAAGAAGATCAGGAAATTATCGCCATTCAGATTTGGTGATGAATTACAGGTCGGCACACAAGATTCAAAACTTGCTGGCACACAGGATTCCAAGCTTGCTGGCACACAGGATTCCAAGCTCGCCGGTACACAGGATTCCAAGCTCGCCGGTACACAAGATTCAAAGCTTGCTGGCACACAGGATTCCAAGCTCGCCGGTACGCAGGATTCCAAGCTCGCTGGCACACAGGATTCAAAGCTTGCTGGCACACAGGATTCAAAGCTTGCTGGCACACAGGATTCCAAGCTCGCCGGTACGCAAGATTCAAAGCTTGCTGGCACACAGGATTCCAAGCTCGCTGGCACGCAGGATTCCAAGCTCGCTGGCACGCAGGATTCCAAGCTTGCTGGCACACAGGATTCAAAGCTCGCTGGCACACAGGATTCCAAGCTCGCTGGCACGCAAGACTCAAAGATGGGCGGCGGCAGCTCGAACCTGCTCTTTGATAGTTTGAGGCTATGGAAGAACATTGAGGCCCATCAAGACATTTACGGCTTTACGCGTGCATCGGAAACCGAGGCCGCATATACGGTTCCAGAGCGCAAAGCTCAATTTGCTCCCCCGATCAAAGAGCGCCCTGCCCCAATTCCAGTGAAGATCGTGGTTCAGGATACTGAGGAGGAGATGGACTCGACTGCTGTAGAGGGAACATAAACGAACTTCGCAAAGCGTAATAAAGCGCAACAACTTCTATTTTCTATCCCGGTAGATTCAGACGTTTCAACATCGCTTTGAATCGCGGGTCAGCGCGAAGTCCGTCATATTCGTAACCGGTTCCCACGTAGCGCAGCAGTAGATCGCGGTTAATGTATGCTTGTTCCAGCAACTCCATTGCCTTGTCATGATCGCCAAGTGCCGAATAAACGGCTGCCAACAAGGCCGGAGAATTGTACCCGCTCATTGCTTCGATTCGTGTCAGTAGAGCGCGAGACTCGTTTTGTTTTTCTGGTATTTGAGCGTAAGTTGCCGCCAGATAGACCAGGGGCTGGCTGTATTTCTTTTCTCCACCGAGCAGGGCGACCGACTTCCTTAAATACCCGGCGGCCTCGTTGTACAAACCCTTTCCAGCATAGATATATCCTAAAAAAAACGGCGGCACTTCATTGGCCGGTTCCACAGCTTGCGCTTCCTGAAG
>JAEUQO010000361.1 GCA_016789605.1 Acidobacteriota bacterium | reverse complement strand
CAGCCTGAAAGTCGAAAACTTACCCAAAGCCCCGCCCAAACCCGGACAACAGGCGTTGTTCGGAGAGGAGGAAGGCCGATAAATGAACCGCCACGTCAACGCCATCGCGGGCCGTTTGAGCCTGCGCGCTCCGCAACGTTATTCGCTGGAAATCCTCGACCGCATTACCGAAATCGCTCCACCCCAAAAAGACGCCGACGTGCAAGCGGCGCTCGAAGCCATTCGCGCTGAATTTCCCGGCGTGACGGATTTCGAGCGCGAATTCCCTTCGGTCTGTTTCGCACTGGCAACCGGCGTGGGCAAAACACGATTGATGGGCGCGTTCATCAGCTATCTGCACCTGGCGCATGGTTTCAGCAACTTTTTCGTGATGGCTCCGAACCTGACGATTTACAACAAGCTGATTACGGACTTCACGCCGAACACGCCGAAATATGTGTTCAAAGGCATTGCCGAATTCGCCACCGATCCGCCAGCAGTCATCACGGGTGAAACCTACGAACAGGAAGCGCGCACGCTGTTCGATGAACTGATCCGCTGCAAGGTGAACATCTTCAACATCTCGAAGATCAATTCCGAAGTGCGCGGCGGCAAAGCGCCTCGCATCAAACGGCTGTCGGAATACATCGGCGAAAGTTATTTCGAATATCTGGCCGGGTTGCCTGACCTGGTCTTGCTGATGGATGAATCGCACCGGTACCGGGCTTCAGCGGGAGTGCGCGCCATCAACGAATTGAAACCGGTGCTGGGCTTGGAACTAACGGCGACACCTTTCGTCGAAACCAGTCGCGGCGCTGTGCCGTTCAAAAACGTCATTTTCGATTATCCGCTGGCGCGGGCGATGGCCGACGGCTTCGTCAAGGAACCGGCGGTCGTCACGCGCAAGGACTTCAACCCGGCAGGAATGTCGCCGGAAGAAATCGAACGGCTGAAGTTGGAAGACGGTGTCCGGCTGCACGAAAGCGTCAAGGTCGAACTGGAAACTTATGCGCGCGAATCGGGCAATCCGATTGTCAAACCCTTCCTGCTGGTTATCGCTCGCGACACCACGCACGCCGGACAGTTGCTGCAGTTGATCCAGGACGAGAAGTTCTTCGACGGCCATTACAAAGACAAAGTCATTCAAGTGGATTCCAGCCGGACGGGCGCGGAAGAAGAAGCGATGATCGAACGGCTGTTGAAAGTCGAACACACCGAAGAGCCGACCGAAATCGTCATTCACGTCAATATGCTGAAAGAAGGTTGGGACGTGACCAACCTTTACACCATCGTCCCGCTACGCGCTGCCAACGCTCGCATCCTGATCGAACAATCCATCGGGCGCGGCTTGCGCCTGCCGTATGGAAAACGCACCGACGTTGCCGTGGTTGATCGGCTGAATATCGTCGCGCACGACAAATTTCAGGAAATTGTGGACGAAGCCAACCGCGCAGATTCGGCGATTCGGCTGCAAACGTTGGTGCTGAACCCAGACCAATTGCAGCAAAAGACCGTCACAGTCGTGTCTCAGCCGCAATTGGCCACCAAGCTGGGCTTTCAGCCGGAACAGCAAACCGCCAGCACCTTCGTCGCTGGAAAGAACGAAGCGCCGGTATTCACCAAGCCGGAAGAACAGAAAGTCGCGCAGATTGCTTATGAAGTAATCCGCAAAATGGAGAATAAGCCGAGCCAAGTCCCTTCGGTTGCGCACCTGCAAAAGCCGGAAATCCAAGCTGCAATCGTCCGCGCTGTCGAAGAGCAATACCGCCCGACGCAAATGACGCTGGAAGGAATTGTCGAAAAGCCGGACATTGCGGCGGTCGTCGCCAAAACCGTGGATGTCGTCGAGCAACAGACCATCAACATTCCGCGCATCCTGGTGGTGCCCAAAGGCGAAGTAAGGTCAGGGTTCAAATCATTTCAACTTAATCTGGATTCGATGCGCTACCAGTCGCCCTCTGAAGAACTTTGGATTCAAACACTGCGCACGAATCAACTGGAAATCCTTTCGCTGGGCAAAGGCGGCATCGAAGAACAGCGGCTGGAAGATTATGTAGTCAGCGGTTTGGTGGATTTCGATGACATCTCTTACGACGATCACGCCGATCTGCTTTATGACCTGGCGGCGCAGACCGTGCAACATTTCAACAGCTACCTTCCTGAAGAAGACACGCGCAAAGTATTGCGCTGTTACCAGCGCGACATTACCAGGTTTATCCACATCCAAATGCAGGAGCATTACTGGGAAGAGGCTGTTGGCTATGAAGTGAAGGTCAGCAAAGGCTTTATGGAATTGAAGAATTGCGCCTATACGGCTTCGGCGACGGAACCGCCGCTGGATTATCGCGAATCGCCCGCCGACAAAAGCAACATGGCCAAGTATCTGTTCGGCGGCTTCACGCGGTGTTTGTATCCGCTGCAAAAGTTCCAATCTGATCCGGAGCGCAAGCTTGCGGTAATTTTAGAGCGCGAAGCATTGAAATGGTTCAGGCCGGTGAAAGGTCAGTTTCTGCTTTTTTACAAACTGGGCGCTGACCATCAGGAATATCAACCTGACTTTGTGGCGGAAACAGATAGCTGCATTTACATGCTGGAACCCAAAGCCGCCAACCAAATGACTGATGTTGATGTTTTGGCAAAACGCGATGCTGCGGTGAAATGGTGCAAACAGGCAAGCGAGTATGCGAATAGTTACGGCGGCAAACCTTGGCAATATGCACTGATTCCTCATGACGCAATTGCCAGCAATATGACTTTGGCTGGGTTGGCCGAGCGCTTCGGCGTCCAAGAATAGAGACGACCAAATGATAAAAGCACTTACTGTTAGACCTGTATGGGCCTGGGCGATTATTCATGCGGGAAAGAATATCGAAAACCGAACCTGGCGCACTCAATTGCGCGGAACGATAGCCATTCACGCATCGAAAGGGCTGACCAGAGCAGAATACAAAGCCGATGTGAAACGTCTGCCACGCCGATGGCAAAAGGAAATTCCTGCGTTCGAAGATATGACTCGCGGGGCAATTGTTGGCATCGTTGACCTCGTTGATTGTGTCACTGAATCAAAATCACGATGGTACAACGGTGAAGATTACGGCTTTGTGTTGAGAAACGCGCGTGCCGTCAAATCTATCGAATGCACCGGCGCGCTTGGTTTTTGGGATTTACCAGTCAAGGTGGAGCAGAATATCAACCGGCTAATTAGGGGGTGATTGCACTACGGTAGCCTCCGCGTTTTTGTCGTGTACAAGCAAAAAAGACCTGGCAGAGAAATGCTGCCAGGTCTTTTTTGCTTGAGTGGGCTTGCCGCGACTCGAACGCGGGACCTACTGCTTAGGAGGCAGTCGCTCTATCCACCTGAGCTACAAGCCCTGTCGAATTACGAGGCGTATTTTAGCAATGAGAATACGTCGTAGCCAGCCAGCTTGGCTCGGCCCGGCAAAAACTCCAGTTCGACGACAAACGACAATCCGGTGACGGTGCCGCCCAATCGTTCGACCAGTTGGGTGACGGCTTGGGCGGTGCCGCCGGTCGCCAGCAAATCGTCCACGATCACGACGTTGTGGCCGTTGCCGATGGCGTCGCGGTGGATTTCCAGCGTGTCGGTGCCGTATTCCAGGTCATAGCTGATGCTTTCTTTTTCCGCCGGCAGCTTTTTGGGTTTGCGCACCGGCACAAAACCCGCGCCCAGTTGCGCCGCGATGTAGGGCGCAAAAATGAACCCGCGCGATTCGATGCCGATCACGGTGTCAATCTGGCGGCCCTGGTAACGGGCGGTCATTTGCTCCAGCACGGCTTTCAATCCGACCGGATGTTTGAGCAACGTGGTGATGTCGTAAAACAGGATGCCGGGTTTGGGAAAGTCAGGCACTTCGCGGATGAGTTGTTTCAACTCGGCTTCGGTCAAACTGGACATTACGGGAAACTCTCCTTCGATTTAATGATCAATGCGGAAATCACGATAGCGACCGGTCACCGGAATGTCGGTTTCGTCCAAATCGGTGACTTCGGCCATGAGCGGGCCGGTGGCCAGATCGTGTTTGAATTCTTCGACGGCCTGGCGGTCGCCTTCGGCCATGACTTCGACGCGGCCATCGGGCAGGTTGCGCACGGTGCCCATCACTTGATGACGCGCCGCCGCGCGCAGGGCAAAGTAACGATAGCCTACGCCCTGAACCAGACCCGAAATCAGAAAACGTCTTGCGACCATAAAAGAAAAGCAAAAGCCAAACGTCAAGAGTTAAAAGTCAAAAGTTAAAAGTTAAAAGTTAAAAGGCCGGAAGCTGGATACATCCGACATCCAAACCCTGAATGTGCGCTGGCGCAGCAAGCGTTTGACGTGATGAACAACGGGCGAGAATCTAACAGGCTCGTTGCGCTTCGACAAGCAGCGGCGCTTTGCGGCTGAAGTGGACAATTTGAATTGCAGGCACATACAATCGCGCCGCAATCTTTCCCCAGTGCGTTTGCCTCTGCCGAAAGCAGGCGATTGCCCGTCGGCCGAAGCCAGCCACTGGCGGCAAAATCAAAGTCAGACAAAACCGCTTTACCAATCGTTACCAACGCAAACACTGAGGACAAATGAGCAAGCAGGAATCGTACAAGTTCGTCAAATATCTTTGGCGGGATGAAGAGGCAGACAAATTGCAGGGCGTAGACCGATTGGTCTATCGCTCAAATCGGTTGGGCGACGACCTGACGTTGACCAACACGGGCGGCGGCAATACGTCGTCAAAGTTGTGGGAAACAGACCCGCTGACCGGCGTGGACGTCGAAGTGCTGTGGATCAAAGGTTCGGGCGGCGATTTGCGCACGGCCAAACGCGACGGATTTGCGTCGTTGTATCTGGACAAAGTGCGCGCGATGAAACCGCGTTATCTGAACGATCCGGCGCGCGGGCCGAAAACCGAAAGCGAAGACGCAATGTATCCGATGTATAGCCATTGCGTGTACAACCTGAATCCGCGCGCGTGTTCGATTGATACGCCGCTGCATACCTTTGTGCCCTACCGGCACGTAGACCATTTGCACCCGAATGCGGTGATTGCCATTGCGGCTTCGGTCAACCAGGAAAAACTGACCAAGGAAATTTTTGGCGACGACGTGCTGTATGTGCCGTGGCAACGGCCCGGTTTTGACATCGGGTTGCTGATCGAATCGCTGATCAAGGAACATCCGCAAGCCAAAGGCGTGGTGCTGGGCCATCACGGCATGTCTTCGTGGAGCAATCACGACAAAACCTGTTACGAAACGGCGCTGGAAATCATTGACCGCGCCAGCGCCTATATCGAAGCGCGCGACAAAGGCGAACAAACGTTTGGCGGGGCCAAGCATCAGGCTTTGCCCGAAGCCGAACGCCAGCGCCTGTTGGTGGAATTGCTGCCGTGGTTGCGCGGGCAGCTTTCGCAAACCAAACGCGTGGTGGCGACGGTGCAGGACGACGCCAAAATGCTGCGGTTTGTGGGCAGCGTGGATGGGCCGCGTCTGGCCGAACTGGGCACCTCGTGCCCGGATCATTTTCTGCGCACCAAAATCAAACCGCTGTTTGTGAATTGGGACCCGGCCAGCGGCGATCTGGCCGCATTGAAGTCGTTGCTCAGCGAAGGGCTGGCGCAATATCGCAAGGATTACGCCGCGTATTACGAACGCTGCAAACATCCTGATTCGCCCGCGATGCGCGATGCCAATCCGACGGTGATTTTGATTCCCGGCGTGGGCATGGTGGCCTGGGGCAAAAACAAGAGCGAATCGCGCGTGACGGCAGAGTTTTACAACTGCGCCATTGAAGTCATGCGCGGCGCGGAAGCGATTGACCAATACGAGGCGATGGACGAACAGGAAGCGTTCGACATCGAATATTGGTTGCTGGAAGAAGCCAAGTTGCGCCGTATGCCGCCCGAAAAAGAACTGGATCGTCAGGTGATCGTCGTCATCGGCGCAGGCAATGGCATCGGACGCGAAACCGCGCATCGGTTGGTCAAAGAGGGCGCGCATATCGTCTGTGTGGATTTGGACGAAACCGCCGCGCAAGGCACGGCGCAGGAAATCATCGCCCAATACGGACCCGGCATCGGCGTTGCCGGAACGGGCGTGAGCAATTGCGGCCCGGCGATTGGTTTGGGCTGTGACATCACCAACCGCGAAAGCATCGCCCGCATGTTTGCACAGGCGTTGCTGGCGTATGGCGGCATTGATTCTGTCGTGGTGACGGCAGGCATTTTTGTGCCGCCCGACAAAACCGGTCACATCGAAGATCGGTTGTGGGACAAGACGTTTGCCATCAATGTCACCGGCGCGTATCTGGTGGCGGACGAAGCCGCGCAGATTCTCAAACGTCAGGGCTTGCCCGCGAATCTGGTGCTGACCACCAGCGCCAATGCGGTCGTGGCGAAAAAGGGAAGTCTGGCCTATGACACCAGCAAAGCCGCCGCCAATCATCTGGTGCGCGAACTGGCGGTGGAACTGTCTCCGCTGGTGCGCGTGAATGCCGTTGCGCCTGCCACGGTGGTCAAAGGCAGCACGATGTTTCCGCGCGAACGCGTGATTTCGTCGCTGGTCAAATACGCCATTGCCTTTAGCGAGGACGAAGCCACCGAAGCGTTGCGCGATAAGCTGGCGCAGTTTTATGCCCAGCGCACGCTGACGCAAACGCCCATCGAGCCAATAGACCAAGCCGAAGCGATCTTTCTGTTGGTGTCGCCGCGTCTGGCCAAAACCACGGGCCACGTCATTCCGGTAGATGGCGGATTGCAAGACGGGTTCTTGCGCTAAGGAAATCAGGGCTTACGCAAACGCTGGGAGCGCGAGCGTCCCGCTCGCCAACATAAACGGCGCGCAGCCTCCCTTTTCTGCTTTTGCGTAAGCCATGGAAATCATTTGCCCGCAAAGGCAGGCGAAGTCGGTACGAAGACGCCAGTCCTCTTCGTCGGCTTCGCGGCCTGCGCGGGAAAAACAATAGAGAGCTTATGACAGCACATTTTGAAATCAGCGACGGCTTCATTGCCGAACAGAACCAGGACGCGCAAACGTGGCTGACGGAAGATTACGAACATCTGGGCAAACAGTTACAGCGGCGCGGCGTGGACATCGAAAGCCTGACCGAACGCGCACAGTCGTTTCGTGTGGCGGTGCCTTCGTGGGGCGTGGGCACGGGCGGAACGCGGTTTGCGCGCTTTCCCGGCGCAGGCGAACCGCGCGGCATTTACGAAAAGCTGGCAGATTGCGCGACCATCAACAAACTGGTGCGCGCCACGCCGACGGTGTCGTTGCACATTCCCTGGGACAAACCTGCTGATGCGGGCGAATTGCGCGCGTTTGCCGCTGCGCTGGGGCTGGGATTCGATGCGATGAATTCCAACACCTTTCAGGATCAACCCGGCCAGCCATACTCGTACAAGTTTGGCAGCTTGACGCATCCTGACCGCGCCGTGCGCGAACAGGCGATTGCGCACAACCTGGAATGCATCGAGATCGGCCAGCAACTCGGTTCCAAGGCGCATACGGTGTGGATCGGCGACGGCGGGAACTTTCCGGGGCAACAACACTTTCGCCGCGCGCTCGAACGTTATCTGGAAAGCATGCGCGAAATCTATGCGGCGCTGCCCGCCGATTGGCGCGTCTTCATGGAGCACAAATTCTATGAACCGGCGTTTTATTCGACGGTCATCAACGATTGGGGCACCAGCTATTACTGCGCCACGCAACTCGGCCCCAAGGCGCAATGTCTGGTTGACCTGGGCCATCACGCGCCCAACGTCAACATCGAAATGATCGTGGCGCGCTTGCTTCAGTTCGGCAAACTGGGGGGCTTTCATTTCAACGACAGCAAATACGGCGATGACGATCTGGATGCCGGTTCGATCAAACCGTTTCAGTTGTTTCTGGTCTTTAACGAATTGGTGGATGCCGAAATCAATGGCGTCGCCGATTTCAATCCGGCGTATATGCTGGACCAGTCGCACAACGTCACCGATCCCATCGAATCGTTGATGCTGAGCGCGGTCGAATTGCAGCGGGCGTATGTGCAAGCGCATCTGGTAGACCGCGCCGCGCTCGCAGAAGCGCAAGACAAGGGCGACGCCATCGGCGCGTTGGCGGCGCTCAAACGCGCTTTTACGACAGACGTGACGCCGATCATTGCCACGGCGCGCGCGCGCGCGGGCGGCGCGGTTGATCCGCTGGCGACCTATCGCGCCAGCGGCTATCGCCAATACAAAGCCGAAGAGCGTCCGGCGGCGCAGGGCATTTCGGCGGGAATTGTCTGAGATGAGCGCACCTCTTTTTGTCGCAATTGATCTGGGCGCGGGCAGCGGACGCGTCTTTCTGGCGGGCGTTGCGCCGGGTGAATTGCTGCTCGAAGAAATCCGCCGGTTTCATTATCCGCCGCGTCATCTGGCCGGGCATCTGCGCTGGGACGCGGCGCATATTTTTGCCGAAATCAAAGCCGGATTGGCGGCGGCGGCACAGCGTGCGCGATCCTTGGGCCGAACCATTCACAGCCTCGGCGTTGATAGCTGGGCGGTGGATTACGGCTTGCTCGATGCGGCGGGCCAACTGGTCGAAGACCCCATCTGTTACCGCGACGAACGCACCGCCCACGCGCTGGAGGACGTGTTTGCCCGTGTGCCGCGCGCGGACATTTACCAGCGCACTGGCATACAGTTTTTGTCACTCAATACGCTCTTTCAGCTTTACGCGCACACACAGGCGGGCATTGCGCCAGACGCCAAAACGCTGTTGCTGATGCCTGACCTGCTCAATTTCTGGCTGACGGGGCGCGCCGTGACCGAATACACCAATGCGACCACGACCCAGATGCTCAACGCGCACACGGGCAACTGGGACGAAAAGTTGCTGGCGCAATTGGGATTGCCCGCGCATTTGCTGACCGACGTTGTGCCCGCGGGCACGGACATCGGGCCGCTCAAACCGGAACTGGCAGACGCGCTGAACCTGTCCGGCGTGCGTGTGATTGCGCCCGCCACGCACGACACCGGCAGCGCCGTCGCCGGAGCGCCGTTGCAACCGGATTGGGCCTATATTTCTTCGGGCACCTGGTCGCTCGTCGGGGTGGAATTGGACGCGCCCCTCATCACGCCAGAAACCGCGCGCCAGAACTTCACCAACGAAGGCGGCGCGTTCGGCTCCATCCGCTTTTTGAAAAATGTGATGGGGTTGTGGGTGCTCGAATCGTGTCGCAAGGAATGGCTGCAACGCGGCCTGACGGTCGAATATGACGGGCTGCTCGGCGATGTGGCGGCGCGTGACGATTTTCCGGCCTTGTTCCTGCCCGATGATGAACGCCTGTTCAATCCCACCAGCATGACGGCGGCGATTCGCGCGCAACTCGCGGAAACAGGCCAGACGATTGCTGATGATCCGGTCGCCATCAGCAAAGCGATTCTGGATTCGCTGGCGTTTCGTTACGCGTCGGTGATGCGCGCAATTGAAACCTTGACCGGCCAGCCCATCGCCGGTGTGCAGATCGTCGGCGGCGGTTCGCAAAACGGCTATCTGAATCAGGCGACGGCAAACGCCATGCAAAAGCCTGTCCTGGCCGGCCCGGTCGAAGCGACCGTCATCGGCAACGTGTTGGTGCAAGCCATTGCCGCTGGTCGTTTCGCTTCGTTGGCAGACGCGCGCGCGCACGTCGCCGCCAACCTGCAACCCCGACGTTACGAACCGCAACGTTCCGTCGCCTGGGCAGCGGCGGCGCAACGATATGCCGACATCGAAGCGCGCTTCGGTTGAGTGTTTTTTGCGTGTTTGTTTGCGTGCGATGTTACGCAAATTTGATTTGACCTGAGCAGGGCCTTTCCCTAGACTCCCAGCCTTCAGTACACAAGTTGTTTCCTGAAAATCGGCGGAGCAGATGCCAGTGGCGATACACCCCCGTCATTGGAATAAGGTTGCGCCGGGTTTTCGCCAATCCTTCCTCGGCAAAAACAGGCAACGTTGTCTGTCGCTGCCGGGCAAATTCACGCGAAGAACGTATCCACTTCAGACTGTACGTTTCCCCCTCGTTCATTCACTCGCTAATCCACCAACCACGTGCTCGGCTCACGGGCACGAGAGGACATACTCTATGTTTAGGATTGCCCGCGCCGGATTTCGCTTACGTTCCACTACTCTTTTGACAATTCTTGTCGTTGTCGGCCTCAGTCTTGGGTTCCGCGCTTTGCTGCGCTCATCCTCCGCGTTGACGAACGGAGGCAGCATCACAGCCTTAGGCGTGCCGCTGGTTGAAAATTTCGATACCTTGGCGGCAACCGGCACTGGCATCACCTGGACTGACAATTCGACGATTCCTGGTTGGTTTTCGAGCCGCCCGACCTATAACTCAGGTACGGGGTCATCAAACACCGGCGCGCTGTATAGCTTTGGTGTGGCGGGGACAAACCCGGTTACCGAGCGCGCGCTTGGTTCGGTCGCCTCTAGCGGCACCGGCACTGTCTATCAGGCGGCGCGGTTGACGAATAATACCGGCGCGACGATCACTTCGCTCGACATCAGCTATGTCGGCGAACAGTGGCGCAACGGCGGCAACGCCACCGCACACGTGTTGGCCTTTCAATATCAGGTTGCCAACGCCGGAGTCATCACCGGCGCAAACCTGCCCACGAGCGGATGGACAGCCTTTTCTTCCCTGAATTTTACCGGACCGATTACCGGCGCCACGGCGGCGACGCTGGATGGTAACGCGCCTGCCAATCGGGTTGCCGTTGCGGCAACGTTGACCGTCACCGTGAACGCGGGACAGGAAATTTGGTTGCGTTGGCAGGACCCGGATGACACCGGCAGCGACCACGGATTGGCGATTGATGATTTTTCAGTGACGGCTGCGGGAACAGTAACGCCGACACCGACGCCGACACCCACACCCACTCCGACGCCAACACCGACACCCACGCCGACACCCGTCGTCGCAGGCAGCGTTGTGATCAGCCAGGTATATGGCGGTGGCGGTAACAGCGGCGCAACGCTGAAAAACGACTTTATCGAGATTATCAACCGTAGCGGCGCGCCGGTGAATTTGAGCGGCTGGTCTGTGCAATACGCTTCGGCCACGTTGGCAAACTGGCAGGTTACGCCGCTGACCGGCATCACGTTACAGCCGGGCCAGTACTATTTGATTCAGGAAGCCGCCGGCGCAGGCGGCACCGTTGATCTGCCTACGCCGGATGCCAGCGGCACCATTGCGATGGGCGGAACGTCCGGCAAAGTCGCCTTGGTGAGCAACACGACGGCCTTGACCGGCACCTGTCCGACAGACACGGCGATCATAGATTTTGTCGGTTATGACGGCGCCAATTGTTTTGAAGGGGCGGGCGCTGCGCCGACGCTTTCCAACACGACGGCGGCGTTGCGCGGCAATGACGGCTGTCTCGATACCAACGACAACGCGGCTGACTTTACCGCCGGAGCGCCCAATCCGCGCAACACGGCAACGCCGACGCACGATTGCACGATTTTGTCGGGCACTGGCACGGCTGCGCCCAGCACCGTGCAACCCGGCGATACCACCACGCTGACCGTGATCGTGTCGCCAGCGCCGATTCCGCCAAGCACGGGGATTGCCGTGGTGGCTGATCTTTCATCCATTGGTGGTTCAGCCAGCCAGGCATTCAGCGGCAGCGGAAATACCTTTACCTTTTTGGCCACGGTCGCGGTGGCGACCACGCCCGGACTGAAATCGTTGCCCGTGACGATCACCGATGCTCAGGCGCGTTCCTTCAACACCAACATTGTGGTCAGCGTGCAAGCGCTGACCACGCCCAATCACATCGTGATCAGTCAGGTCTATGGCGGCGGCGGTAATAGCGGCGCGACCTATACGAATGATTACGTTGAGCTTTACAACCCGACGTCGTCTACGGTGACGGTCACGGGGTGGTCGTTGCAATACGCTTCGGCGACGGGCACGACGTGGACGAACAAACAACCCATCGGCGGCATCATCGGGCCGGGCGAATATTATCTGGTCAGTCTGGGATCAGGCGGCGCTATTGGCGCGCCGTTGCCGGTTGCGCCGAACCTTGCGGGCGACATCAATCTGGCGGGCACAGCCGGAAAGATCGCGCTCGTGAGCAATTCTGATTCGCTGGCTGGCGCATGTCCGCTGGGAACTGATCCCGACATCGTGGATTTTGTCGGCTACGGTTCTACCGCCAATTGTCAGGAAGGCACGACCGATGCGCCGTCGCCCAGCAACACCACGGCGATTTTCAGAAAAGCGAACGGCCTGACGGATACGGATCAGAACGGTTCCGATTTCATCACCGGAGCGCCCAATCCCCGTCGTACTGCGCCCATCGTGGAACTCGGCCCCTGGGTTTCAAATACCGAACCGATCGGCAACGGTGCGAATGTGCCGTATGACGCCACCGTGTCCGTCGAATTCAGCGAACCGGTCAACGTCGTGGGCGCGTGGTATGACATCACGTGCGCTGTCACGGGACAGCACAACAGCGCCACGGTCGCGACCTATAACGCCGGGAAGGGCTTTCACATTACGCCGAACGTCGGCTTCCAGTTTGGCGAAACCTGTACGGTTACGCTGTTCAAGGATCAGATACACGATCAGGATGCGGACGACAGCGGCCCAGACACAGACACGTTGTTGGCCAACTATGTCTGGACCTTCACGGTCGTCGGCGCTGGCGCGCCTGCGCCCTATCCGCCCAGCGTGCATTTGGCGCTGGGAAATCCTTCCAACGCGACGGCGTCATTGGCAGAGCCGAATAACTACCTGATGGAAAAGCCGACCTTTGCGCTTTCCTACAACCGGGACAAAGGCACGCCAAATTGGGTGAGCTGGCATCTGGAACAAGCCTGGTTTGGCAGCCTGGCGCGTGTGGATACGTTCCGCGCGGATCCGGCGGTGCCGTCCGATTGGTATCGCGTGCAATCCACGGATTATTTCGGCGGCGGGTTTGACCGTGGCCATATGACGCCCAATGCGGATCGTGACAACGAAAACCGCATCCCGATCAACCAGGAAACCTACCTGATGAGCAACATGGTGCCGCAAGCGCCAGACAACAATCAGGGGCCGTGGGCTGAGTTTGAAAATTACCTGCGCAGCCAGCTTCCGCTCAATGGCGAACAGGAGATATACATCATCGCCGGTCCGCACGGCGTGGGCGGCAGCGGTTCAAATGGCGGCACAACCAATACACTGGCCAACGGCAATCTGACCGTTCCGGCCTATACCTGGAAAGTCGTGTTGATTTTGCCCAAAGGTGAAAACGACCTTTCGCGGGTGACCTGTTCGGCCAGAACCATCGCCATCCTGATGCCGAATACGCAAGGCATCAGAACCAATCCGTGGCAAAACTATCTGACGACCGTTGATGCCGTCGAAGCGTTGACGGGGTATGACTTCTTTTCGAACGTGCCTGCGGCGGTGCAAAACTGCATCGAGGCGGGCGCCAATGGCGCCAACCCGCCCGGCACCGCCAATGAATCTGCCAGCACGGCAGAAGATTCGGGGGTGACAATCACCTTGCACGCCGTCCGGTCAAATACGAACGCCCTGACGTTTAGCGTGGTCGGCAGCGGCCCGGCCAACGGTACGCTGGGCAGCATCAGCGTGAGTTCGTGCACGGACGGTGAATGCACCGCCACTGTCACTTACACGCCGAATCAGGATTACAGCGGGGCTGACAGCTTCCTTTTCAAGGTGAGCGATGGCAGCACGGATTCAAACCAGTCTGCGGTCAGCATCACCATTTCCGAAGTCAACGATCCGGTCGTTGCGGGCGACGATTCGGCCACGATGAATGAGGACGAAGTTCTCAGTTTGGCGGCGGCCAATTTGTTGCTGAACGATAGCGCGGGGCCTGCGAACGAAGGCGCGCAATCAC
>JAEUQO010000315.1 GCA_016789605.1 Acidobacteriota bacterium | reverse complement strand
AACAATTCGCTGGGTTCGGTAAATCGGCCCAACAAATATTCGAAATATGCGCCGCCCGTGGCACGCGCAACACGCCGCACAGCTTCGCTTTTGGCGGTTCCCGGCGGGCCGATGACCAACAGGTGTTCGCCCGCAACGGCGCTTAAAGCGACCATTTCGACCAGCGTTTCACGCTCCACCAAACCGCGGCTGGCGTCTGTAATGGCAGTGCGCAACGCAGAAGCCGCGTCTGCAAGGTTGGTATTCATATTGGCTTGTACTTTCTGAGGCTACTTTTTGATCTGATATATCCGGTATTCGCCTTGCGCGAGTACGACCGGGTATTGGCTGAAAAAGAAATTTTCGTCTGGCTGCAATTGCGCACGTTCAACCGGGCCCAACAACACGTAATCCGGGTTCAAACGTGCAAGTGCGGCGGCGGCGTCCGGCCCGCCTTCATATGCGGCGCGCACATCTTGTTCGCGCGTGCCGTAATCCAATCCGTGCGTCCACAAATGCCCCGGATATCCCATCACTGACTGACGGCCTGTGAGCGCCACGACCGAATTATGCACCGGCGCGTGCAAAATTACCGCGCGCGGCGGCAAACTTTCGCGTATGCGTGCCGCGCATTCCAGGTCTTCCTGGCTGAACAATCCTACGTTCTCTATCGGCGACAACGCGCGCGCCACATCCAGCGCGCCCGAAAGCGTCAGCAACACAAACGAAAGCGCCGCCAGCAGACGCGTCACAAGCAATTTTTGCGTGAGCAGATACGCCAACACCGCCGCCACAAACGGCACCGAAGCCAGCGCCCAATAGACCAGCACCTTGATGTTGTCCCACGGCCAGGGAGCCAAGAGCACGACATTGGGCACCACAAACCACAACACAAACGGCAGGTAAAACCGGATTTGCCGGGCATTGGTCAGCCGCGTGACTAACAATGCCGTCGCCAGCAACAGCAAAAACACGCCTGCATTCGCCGCCCAGAATTTTAGCGGCCCCGCCTCACCCGCTTCCCACCACCAATGCGATTCAAACAGTTTGTTGCGCACTTGCGTGCCGCTCAACCACCAGGCTTGCGGCGCCGCCAACACCGCCACCGGCGCGGCAAACGCCACCCAATCCCACGTCCAGAACAACAACACCAACGGCACACAAGCAATGCCCACGGCAAAAAATCCGTGCGCGTGCAACATCGGCAACAATCCGGTCAAGATGCCCGCGACCAACAGGTATTTACGGCGCGAAGACGAAAAGAAGGAGCGCAGGAAAGAGGAAGAAACAGCGGCGGCAACATCCTCTCGTTGTCCTTCCATTCCCTCTTTGTTCTGTTTCGCGGCGTCTTCGCCTTCTGCCAGCGCCAGCCACCAAAACGCCAAAATCAGGGCGACAAACGGCAACCCAAACAGCATGGAACGTTGCGGCAGCAAGAGCGTCGTAAACACATTGCCCCAGCGCAGCGGCACCTTATCCGCGCCCCAAAGCAAATCCGCATTCATCGTGTACGCCGTCGGCAAATGCGCCAGAAACTCAAACAAGCCATTTTGACGCGAGTTCAGATCGCGGAAAAAATTCAAAAAGCCCAGTCCGCCGTTGAACAAAAACAGCACCGGCGCCAGGCGCGCCGCCCACACATTTTTGAACACCAGCAAGGTCAACCATTCGATCAACACCACCAGCGACCATGACAACGGCAGGTTTTCGACAAAAAACGCGGCGCGCCAATCTGCGCCACAGCGCATGAAAAACGCCGTCAGAAAATCAATCAGGAACGGATAGGTGAATTTCATCCCGGCGAAGATGGGATTTTGCGGCGGCAGGTTTTCGCCAAAAGCCAGCGAGGAAATCACGCTGAAATGAAACGGCAGATCGCCGAAATTGTTGGCGGGCGCGGTGTGTAATCCGTCGGGCGCAAACATCACGACACGGCTAAACAGCCACACCAGCAAAACCAGCCAGGCGACATCGAGCACGCGGCCAAACAGGCTGGCTTCATCCGTCGCCAATCCGGCACGCACACGAGACAGCGGCACAAGACGCAGCAATCCCGCGAGCAAAGCAATCTGAACAAACGTCGTCAGCGCGATAGACAAGACGCTTAACTTCAGCACCAGCGCCAGCAGGAAGCCAGTCCAGGACAGCAGCGCCAGCCCCACCACCGCGCCAATGGCCAAACGCACACGCCAAGAAGCACGCGCCAGCGCGAGATAGGTCAACAAACCGCCGTTTGCCACGGCCAACAAAGTCAGGAAAAGGATGATCAAGGTTCCCATCGCGGTCTGTATATCGGTCGTGGACAGATTACACAAGCGTCAAGTTGCGCCGTGAAGACTTCGTCAAGAGTTTGTGATCAGGGCTACATTGCCCGGTTGTAAATTACTGTAGCCTAAGAGCTGCAAAGCTGCTGCTTGAAACGTCAACCACCCCGCGAGCCAACGTTTTGGCGCAGAACGTCATCTTGACCGACGGCGCAAGCGGTTCGTATAGTGCCCAAGCGTTTGACAAAGCTTTTTCGCAGCTATGGCGCAACATCGGTTCTCAACATTTGGAGGAAACGTGAACGATACATTGCAAGTAACACAAGACCGAGCAACAGCCGAATTTACTGTCCGGAAAGAAGCCGAGGCAAAGTTACCGACCGAATTTGGCCCTTTCCGTATCATTGGATTTCGCAGCACAACCAGCGACGAAGAATTTGTCGCCCTGGTCAAAGGCGACATCAACGCCAACGTCGGCACGCTGGTGCGCATTCACTCGCAATGCCTGACGGGCGACGTCTTTCATTCGCTCAAATGCGATTGCGGCCCGCAATTGCAACGTGCGATGGAGATGGTACAGGAAGAAGGCGCGGGCATCATCGTCTACCAACACCAGGAAGGCCGCGGCATCGGCATCATCAACAAAATTCGCGCCTATGCCTTGCAGGATCAAGGCGCCGACACCATCGAAGCCAACCTGCAGCTCGGCTTTGACATTGATCACCGCGAATATGGCCAGTGCGCGGAAATCATCAAATTGCTGGGCGCGCGGCGCGTGCGGCTGATGTCAAACAACCCGGACAAGGTCAAAGCGTTGCGTGATGCCGGCCTGGACGTGGTCGAACGCGTGCCCATCGAAGTCAAAGCGCAAGCGCCCGCTTTCAATTACCTGCTGACCAAGAAAGAAAAGCTGGGCCATCTGTTGCAGCTCAACGGCATCTTTTAATCAGTACAACCGCAAGCAAACATCCGCAGAGGCGGAACGAAACCGCGCGAGCCATTCGCCATTCGTTCCGCCTCTGACGTTTTCCGCCTGTGACGTCAGGGGTCTTCTGGGTGAAGCTTTCAGAACGAAGCCAGCATTCGGTAAACCAGTTGCACCGGCAATCCCACCACGTTGGCGTAATTGCCTTCGATCTGTTCGATAAAGCGCGACGCATATCCTTGAATGCCATACGCCCCGGCTTTGTCCATCGGCTCGCCCGTCGCCACATACCAGGCAATTTCCTCGTCAGTCAGCGCGGCAAATTTGACACGCGTGACGGCGACGTCGGTCAGCGCGCGCGCGCCCTGTACCAACGAAACGCCGGTCAGCACTTCGTGCCAGCCGCCGCTCAGCAATCGCAACATCCGTTCTGCATCGGCGGCGTCCACCGGTTTGCCGGCAATTTCGCCACTGACAACCACGGTGGTGTCTGCGCCAAGCACCAGATCGCCCGCTTGTGCCACGGTTTCGGCTTTGGTGCGCGACAACCGTGCGACATACGCCGCAGGCGCTTCGCCCGGCCATACGCTTTCATCTACATCGGCCACGCGCACCGCAAATTCGATTCCCGCCGCGCGCAACAATTCAGCGCGGCGCGGTGAAGCTGAAGCAAGAATCAACATACGTTCAAGTGAGAATCAATTTCACGCCAGCGATCGTCAACACAATCGCCAGCAGCTTTTTGATGAATCCGGGAGAAAAACTGCGACTGCCCAGATAAGAACCAACCGCTCCGCCCGCCAAGGCCGCCAACACCAGCGGCAACGCAAACCAGGGCAATTGCCGTGTGCTGCCCAAATTGCCCAGCAATCCGGCAACCGAATTGGCCAGAATAAACAGCGCCGAAACGGCGGACGCCGTCTGTGTTCGCGCCCAACGCAAAAACAGCAACACCGGCGTCAGAAAAATGCCGCCGCCGGTGCCGGTCAACCCCGCCAGCAAACCTAAGCCCGCGCCGACAGACATTGCGACTGGCCGCGCAGGTTCGTGTGTCTCGTCATCCGTTTTCGACTCGAAAAGAAAGCGCACGGCGGAATACAACAACACCAATCCGACCAGGATTTTGAACACGTGCGTCGGCAAATTGAGGTATCCGCCCAAAAACGCGCACGGAATCGAAGTCACCGCAAACGGCCAAAACAGCCGCCACGAAAAATGCCCCGCACGCCAAAACTGCCACGATGTCAGGCTGGCCACCAGAATGTTCAACACCAAGGCCGCCGGTTTGATCGTCGTGGGCGCCAAGCCAAACAACGTCATCACGGCAATATACCCTGAAGCTCCCGCGTGACCGACGGCGGAATAAAGAAAGGCGACCACAACGATGGCTAAACAAAGCCAGAGCAATTCGATTGTCATGCAGTAGTTTGGGCAGTGGTTCGGGCGATGAGCTGCGTGGTTGGGCGGGAAAAGCCGTGCTTGTCGCCCTTGCGCTTTTTGTCTACACTATCGTTTCTTTCACACACGCCCTAATTCCAGCATAGAGAAGTAGCTATGTCTAATCGCAAACGTATCATCTCGCTTGCCATTATCGGTCTGTTTGCCTGCACGGCGTTGGCAACTCAATTGCCCGTCAGCCGTGCGTTGTCGCTGTTCCAAACACCGCAACCGCCCAAACGCGCGAAAACCGACCGCGAAAAGCTGGCCAAAAAGCCCGCGCCCTCCGGTACGCTGAAAAACCGTCTGGGCGAAGACGACGGATACAGCATCGCGCTGTTTTACTCTTCGACCGTACACGGCAATCTGGAAGTCTGCGGCTGTCCGATTCATCCGCTGGGCGGCGTAGCGCGACGCGCGGGCTATATCAACGCCTTCCGCCAGCACAATCCTGATGTTGCCGTGTTGCAAGTGGACGCGGGCTACATCTTCAGCGACGACCTGAACAGCGCCAAAAACGATTTGCGCGACGATGCGCGGTTGATGAATGACTGGCTGGTGCGCGGCAATGACGCGCTCGGTCTGGATGTCGTCAATCTGGGCTATCGCGATATTCGTTATGCCAGCACGTTGTTGCGGCCTGATGCCAAATTGAAGCTGGAAAAATCCACCTTGCTCTCTGCCAACGTGAAAGCGACCGGCAACGAACAGGTCAATCCGGCTCCGTATGTGATCAAAGTCGTCACCGGCAAACGGTTGCCGCAACCGGTACGCATCGCGTTTATCGGCTTGAGCGATTTAGCGCCCGACGAACACAAGGACGCCATTGCCGCCAGCGGTTACACCATCGCAGACCCGTTGGCCGCCGCCAAAGCCGCGCTCGCCGAAGTCCGCGATAAAGCCGATGTGACAGTCATCGTCGGGTTCCTGAGTATGATGACGGTCAACAAACTGGCGCGCCAAAACGACGACCTGGATTTGATCATCAATGCCGACGAACGCGGCGTTGTGCCTGATCCACGACAATTCAACAACACCCTGATCGTTTACGCGGCCAAAGAAACCAAACATCTGGGCGAATTGCGGTTTTATCTGGACGGCGAAGGCGTGGTGGATCGGTTTACCGCGCGCTATGTCGAACTCGATGAAGTGATCCCTGACGATCCGGCGCTGGCCGCCATCACCAAACAAGCGCGCCAGGAAATTGACGTCGTGCAAACGCGCATGGCCGAAGACGAAGCCAGGACTTATGCCGCCAAGGTTGCCGCTGGCGAACCGGTGCCCTCGCCGTTTGTGCAATCCAACAAATGCGGCGAATGCCACAAAGCCGAATACGCGATCTGGGAAAAATCGCGCCACGCGCATGCCTTTGCCGCGCTCGAAGAAAAACAGCGGCAATTTGACGCCGCCTGTGTCGGCTGTCATTCGCTGGGCTTTCAGCAACAAGGCTTCGTCAACATCAAAGCGACGCCGCAATTTGCCAACGTGCATTGCGAATCGTGTCATGGCCCCGGCGACGAACACATCAAAACGCCGACCGCGGGCAATTACAAAACACCGCCCAAAAACCAAAGCTGTCTGGTTTGCCACGACCGCGAAAACAGCCCGGATTTCGATTTCGCCAAGTATTGGCCCGAAATCGCGCACAAGAACACGTTTAAGCCCGAGGCGGCGACACCAACCAAACCTGCGGCGCGGCCCAAACCTCGCGCGAAAAAAGGTTGAGGGTTGCCGTCCATTTTGCCTTTTGCTTTTTACCGATGAACAGCCTGCTCAAAATGCTGCCGCAGATGATTCGCCTGTCGGGCGACAACGAGGAAGTGCGCGAGCAAGCAGCTTTTGCCGCGTGGCGTATCGCTGCGGGTGAAGGCGTGGCGGGCGGATGTGCGCCGTTTCGGCTGTACCAAAAACATCTGGTCATCGCCGTGCTCGATCAGATTTGGAAAAAGCAGTTGGAACAGATGAGCGGGCAATATCTGTTTCGCATCAATTCCCTGCTCGGTGCGCCGTTGGTCACCTTTATCGAATTCCGTGTGGATCGCGAACACGTCTTGCGCGAACGTCCGCCGGAACCAACGCACTACGAATTTCACCACACAGAAGAAATTTCGGCAGACCTGGCCGCAGCCGCTGAGCGAATCAAGGATGAGCGATTGCGCGCGCAGTTTTTGCGCACTGCCGCGAAATGTTTGGAAAGAAGAGGAGCTTGATGATTGTCCCGAACGGGACCTGGCTGGCCAGCTAAATCAACGTCGGCGCAGATGCTGGCTTTAGTTTAGCGTGTTGTCTTGCAGCTAACCGTTCACAATCCGCCACCCGTCATTCGTTATGCCTATCACACAAACCGAAGTCGAAAAGATCGCCCGGCTGGCCAATCTGGAATTGACGCCGGACGAAACACAATTGTTTTCTGAACAACTGGCAGCCATCGTCGAATACGTGGACCAGTTGAATGAGCTGGATACATCCGCCGTCAAAGCCTGGCAACCGGCCAGCGCGGGCAATGTGCAAACTTCGCACGCCACTCGCCCGGACCTCACGGAACCAAGCCTGGGCCACGAAAAAGCGCTGGCGCAAGCGCCCGATCACGACGAAGGTCATTTTTTGGTACCGCGCGTCATCGGCGGCTAATCATTCTCTTGCCACGCCGGATTCATCTCATTCACCACACATCCGCACTTTTGTTATGGCGAACACCAACACCATCGAAGAACTGCACAAACTGTATGCGGCAGGCGAAGCCAAGCCGAGCGAAATCATCAACCGCGCCCTTGACCGCGCCGAAGCCGACAACGAACGACTCAACGCGTATCTGACCATCAACCGCGAAGGCGCGCTCAAACAAGCCGCCGCACTGGATGCCGACATTCAAGCCGCGCTCAAAGACAAACCGCTGGCCGGTATTCCCGTCGTCGTCAAAGACAACATGTGCACGACCGGCGTGCGTACGACTTGCGGTTCGCACATCCTGGGCAATTACGTGCCGCCGTATAACGCCACGGTGATCAACCAGCTCGAAGCCGCAGGCGCGATCATCATCGGCAAAACCAACCTGGACGAATTTGCCATGGGCGGTTCGACAGAGAATTCCGGCTTTGGCCCCGCGCGCAATCCGATCAATCCCGATTACGTTCCGGGCGGCAGTTCCGGCGGTTCTGCCGTGGCGGTTGCCGCTGGTCACGTTCCGATCTCGCTCGGTTCCGATACAGGCGGTTCAATTCGGCAACCGGCTTCGTTTTGCGGCATCGTGGGATTGAAACCGACCTATGGCCGCGTTTCGCGCTTTGGTCTGGTTGCGTTTGCTTCGTCGCTGGATCAGATCGGCCCGTTTGCCACCAACGTCAAAGACGCTGCGCGCGCGCTGCAAGCCATTGCCGGACACGACCGCCACGATGCAACTTCAAGCAGCGTTGCGGTGCCGGATTTTGCCAGCGCGCTGACCGGCGACGTCAAAGGGTTGCGCGTGGGCGTACCGCCCGAATGCTTTGGCGAAGGCCTGGACCCGGAAGTCAAAGCGCGCGTCGAAGCGGGCATTCAATCCCTGCAAGCACGCGGCGCGGAAATTGTTGAAGTCAGTTTGCCGCACACCAAATACGTGATCGCGGTGTATTACATCATCGCCACCGCCGAAGCGTCGTCGAACCTAGCCCGCTTTGACGGTGTGCGTTATGGGCTGCGCGTCGAAGAAGCCCGCACGCTGTCAGAAATGTATCGCCGCACGCGTGACGCCGGATTTGGCGCGGAAGTCAAACGCCGCATCATGCTCGGCACCTTTGTGCTGTCGTCAGGCTATTACGACGCGTATTACGAAAAAGCCCAGCGCGTGCGCACGATGCTGGTCAATGACTTCGCCGAAGCATTCAAAAAATGCGACGTCATTGCCACACCGACCGCGCCAACGCCTGCCTTCAAGATCGGCGAAAAATCCGATGATCCGCTGGCGATGTATCTGGGTGACATTTACACCGTGACCATCAACCTGACCGGGTTGCCCGCCGTCAGCGTTCCGTGCGGAGCGTCGAGCGCCGGATTGCCCATCGGTTTGCAATTGATCGGCAATCATTTTGATGAAGCCCGTTTGCTGAACGTCGCCTATGCGCTCGAACAGTAAGCGCGTGCCGACAATCACGAAACAACTGTTCGTCGTTCGCCACTGGCCCCACTGGCCCTACTGGCCCTAATGTAATGAAACGAAAAGCTGATTCCAGTCGCCGCAATTTCCTGCGTCAGACGGCGCAAACCGGTGCCGCCGTCCTTGTCAGTTCCGCCGCACAAGCGGTTTCTGCCGCGCCGCAAACCTTCGAGCTGGAAGAAGCCTCCATCGCGCAATTGCAGGACGGCTTGCAATCCGGGCGGCATACGGCGCGCACGCTGACCGAACGTTATCTGGCGCGCATCGCCGCAATTGATAAAGCTGGACCAACGCTGAATTCCGTCATTGAACTCAACCCCGATGCGCTGGCCATTGCCGCCAAACTCGACGAAGAGCGCCGGGCCGGACAATTGCGCGGCCCGTTGCACGGCATTCCCATTCTGATCAAAGACAACATTGACACGGCGGACAAGATGCAAACGACCGCCGGTTCGCTGGCGCTGGCGGGTTCCATTGCGCCACGCGATGCGTTCATCGTCGAACGATTGCGCGCCGCGGGCGCGCTCATTCTGGGCAAAACCAATCTGAGCGAATGGGCCAACTTCCGCTCGTCAAAATCCACCAGCGGTTGGAGCGGGCGCGGCGGATTGACACGCAATCCGTACGCGTTAGATCGCAACACCAGCGGTTCCAGTTCCGGTTCAGGCGCCGCCGCAGCCGCCAGTTTGTGCGCCGCAGCCGTCGGCACCGAAACCGATGGTTCGGTCGTCAGCCCCTCGAATATGCATTCGCTGGTCGGCATCAAACCAACGCTGGGTTTGCTCAGCCGTTCGGGCATCATTCCCATCGCTCACAGTCAGGACACCGCCGGGCCGATGGCACGCACCGTTGCCGACGCAGCCATCTTGCTGGGCGCAATGGCAGGCGTAGACCGCCGCGATCCCAGCACCGCGCCAGCAGGCAAAAAAGGTTATCGCGATTACACCGTCTTTCTCGACGCGCAAGGGTTGAAGGGCGCACGCATCGGTGTGCCGCGCAATCTGTTTGGCTTCAGCGACAAAGTAGACCGCCAGATCAACGAATGCCTGACCGCCATCAAACAAGCAGGAGCCATCCTCATTGATCCGGTCGAATTGCCCAATAACGGCAAATACGGTGATTCGGAATTTGAAGTGTTGCTGTATGAATTCAAAGCCGACCTGAACAAATACCTGGCCGGGTTGGGGCCGCAAGCGCCGGTCAAATCGCTGAAAGACATCATCGTATTCAACGAAAAAAACCGCGACCGCGAATTGCAACATTTCGGGCAAGACACGCTGATCAAAGCCGACGCCAAAGGCCCGTTGACCGAACTGAAATACCGCCGCGCATTGGCCAGAAATCAGTTGCTGACACGCGCCCAAGGCATTGATGCCGTCTTGCTAAAACACAAGCTTGACGCGCTGGTCGCGCCAACTGACAGTCCTGCCTGGCCTACGGATTTGCTCAACGGAGATCATTTTACCGGCGGCTGTTCGACGCCTCCGGCGGTGTCAGGCTATCCGCATATCACCGTGCCCGCCGGATTCATCCACGGATTGCCCATCGGCATTTCGTTTTTTGGCGCGGCCTGGAGCGAACCCAAACTGATCAAATACGCCTACGCGTTTGAACAGGCGACCAAATTCCGCCGCCCGCCGCGTTTTCTCGCGACGGTCGAAATGAACTGAAGCTGAATTCCTATGAAACTACGATTGTTTTTGTTGGCCGTTCTCGTTGTTGGCTCGTCACGTCAGGCTGCCGCGCAATGGATCGAACAGACCAGCGGCGTCACGGCGCGTTTGCGCGGATTGAGCGCCGTCAGCGAACAGGTCGCCTGGGCCAGCGGCAGCGGCGGCACCTGTTTGCGCACCATTGACGGCGGCAAAACCTGGCAGAAGCTGACCGTGCCCGATGCGGCAACGCTCGATTTCCGCGACATCGAAGCCTTTGACGCAAACACCGCCTATTTGCTCAGCATCGGCGAAGGCGACAAATCGCGCATTTACAAAACCACTGACGGCGGCAAAACCTGGACGCTGCAATTCAAAAACGACCATCCGAAAGCGTTCTTTGACGCCATCGCGTTCTGGGATCGCAACCACGGACTGGCCTTCAGCGATCCGGTGGATGGCCGTTTTGCCGTCATTCGCACGGTGGACGGTGGCAAAACCTGGCAACCGGTGCCACCGGCCAACATTCCATTGGCGCTGCCCAACGAAGGCGGCTTTGCCGCCAGCGGCACGTGTTTGACCGTATACGGCAACAAACACGCCTGGCTCAGCACGGGCGGCGCAGCCAAGGCGCGCGTGTTTCGGTCAACCGATCAGGGCCAAACCTGGCAAGTCGCCGAAACGCCTGTGCTGGCGGGCGTGGCGTCAGCGGGGATTTTCTCGGCAGTGTTTCGTGACGGCAAACGCGGCGTCATTAGCGGCGGCGATTATCGCAAGGAAAAAGAAGCCGTAGACAACGTCGCCCTCACCGAAGACGGCGGGCAAAGCTGGCAGTTGGTCAAAGGCGTGACCGGGTATCGTTCGGGGTTGGCGTTTGTTTCGGTCAAACTTCCGGCCAAAGGCGGCACGGCTGTGTTGTTGGCCGTCGGTCCGGCAGGTTCTGATTATTCACTGGACGGCGGGAAAAGCTGGCGCAGTTTTGATGAAAAGGGATATGACTCTGTCAGCGCCGCACGAAACGGCAATGCCGCCTGGGCCAGTGGCGCAGGCGGACGCATTGCCAAATTTTCTGCGACGGCGCTTGCACGCTAGGTGGTTTCGGATTTCGACGGCAGTTTGGTTTCTTTCGTCGGTTTGTCGGGCAGCCATTCGCCAGTGAACGTTTCGATTACGTTCTTGGCCACGCCGACAACCGGCGTGGCATCGAGCGCCGTATTGACCAGCCCTTTGACCAAGCCTTTCTTTTTGATTTCGTAACCAACCAGCCCAATCGCGATGGCTGTGCCGACCAACGGCATGGACTTCGAGACTTTGACTGCCAACCGCGAACCGCCCGCGCGCACGGCACGCCGCAACAACGTTTTGATCATGCTTCCCTCCTTCAAATTCAAACCCGAGCGAATGGAATTCTAGCGCAAAAAAACGATAATTGCGGCGCAGCTATGATTTCACCCAAAGTCATCCAACTTTGCCAGGCGGTGCAAGACGCAGGCGGACGCGCGCTGCTGGTCGGCGGCTGGGTGCGCGATTTTGTGCGCGCCGGTCGGCAAACCGCGCCCAGCGTGGATTACGACATCGAATGTTACGGTCTGGCAGCAGAAAAATTGCGCGCGCTGCTTGCTGCGCAAGGACGCGTGGATGCCGTCGGCGAAGCCTTCACCGTTTACAAAGTACGTTTGCGCGAAGCGGGCAAAAGCTTCGTGGTGGATGTCAGTTTGCCGCGTCGCGAATCCAAGACCGGGCGCGGACATCGCGGCTTTGTGGTCGAAGGCGACCCGGCCATGAGCATTGCCGAAGCCGCGCGCCGCCGCGATTTCACCATCAACGCCCTGATGTTTGATCCGCTGCGACAGGAACTGCTCGATCCTTACAACGGACAAGCAGACCTGGCGCAAGGCGTCATTCGCGTGGTGGACGCGCACACGTTTGTCGAAGATTCCTTGCGCGTGCTGCGGGCGCTGCAATTTGCCGCGCGCTTTGAATTCGCGATTGAACCGGCGACCAGCGCGCTTTGCCGTTCGATTGATTTGTCGGATTTACCCGCCGAACGCATCTGGGCCGAAGTCGAAAAATGGTTGTTACAAGCCAAACGCCCGTCGCTGGGTTTGCACGCGGCGCGCGATCTGGGCGTGACAGAACAATTGTGGCCGGAAGTTCACGCGCTGAGCGACTGCCCGCAAGACCCGCACGTTCATCCCGAAGGCGACGTTTTTATTCACACGGGCCTGGTGCTCGATGAAGCGCGCAAACTGATTGACGATTTGCCGCGTCCGAAACAACTGGCGGTCATGCTGGCGGCGCTTTGCCACGATTTTGGCAAACCGGCGCTGACACGTGTGGTGGACGGTCGCATCAAAGCTACCGGCCATGAAAACGCGAGCGTTTCGCTGACAGAAACTTTTTTGGCGCGCCTGAAGCTTTTCACGATGGACAATTACGACGTGCGCGCACAGGTTTTGGCGCTGGTTAAACAACACGCCGTGCCGCATCGCTGGTTCAAAACCAAAGACGACATCAGCGACGGAGATTTTCGCCGTCTGGCGTTGCAGGTTGAACCGGAATTGCTCTATCGCGTAGCGCGCGCTGACTGCCTGGGGCGAACAGGCCACTTTCCGCCGCTGGCTGAAGAATGGTTTGCCGCGCGCATGTACGAATTGGGCATTGCAGAACGTGCGCCGCAACCGCTGCTGCTGGGACGCCACGTGCTTGCGCTGGGTCTTTCGCCCGGCAAACGCGTGGGAGAAATCACACGCGCCATCTATGAGCGACAACTTGACGGACAGATCGTCACACTCGATCAAGCCATTCAAGCGGCTCAGCAACTCATCTCGCAGAACATTTCCCCAAAGTAACACTGCCCAACGATGCAACCACAAATCACTGAAACGCTGACGCTGCCTATGCCGGACGGACAATCGGTACGCGGCATCATCAACTATATGCCGCAATCACAGCCGACGCCGGTGGTCGTTTTCGCCCACGGATTTGGTTCGACGCGGATGGGGGAAAAATCCTTAGCGCTGGAAGCCGAATGCGCGCGGCGCGGCTGGGCGTTTGCCGCTTGCGATTTTCGCGCACACGGCGCATCGGATGGCACGATGACTGAATTGCGCGGCAGCCGTTTGCTCGAAGACCTGGACGCCATCACACACGCCGCTGTGCAACGCGCTGGCGGCCCGCTGTTTTTGGTGGGTTCGAGCATGGGCGGTTGGGCGTCTGCCTGGTTTGCGGCGCAACACCCTGACCGCGTGACAGCCTGTGCGTTTGTCGCGCCGGGTTTTCGCTTTCTCGAATTTCTGCGCTTGAACGACGAGGAACGCCAAGCCTGGCAACGCACTGACCGTTTGCGCGTGCAGAACGAATTCATAGACCTGGAAATCAGCTACGGTCTGGTCGCTGAAGCCGAGAAATTCGCCTTTGCGGAACTGACGCAAGCCTTTCGCACACCGAGCATTCTGTTTCACGGTATGGCAGATGACATCGTGCCATACGAAATCAGTCTGGCATTTGCCGCCGCCTGTCAGACCAACTTGCTGCAAGTCTGGCTGAGCAAAGATGGCGATCATCGTCTAAGCAACAAAACAGCCTGGCTGGCCAAGGAAACCTGCGACTTCTTTACACGCCACGTGTCCGCCTGAATTTTCCGGGCAATCGCCATACTATTTACCGGACAAAAATAACCATTCACCACCAAGACAACACCATTGACAGGCTAATAGCTCTCACCTAGAGTTCGCCCCGACGTTCGTCAATGCAGTTGCTCCCCACATCACAGTTGCCGGCAAACGATCATCACCTGTTTATTGTTCGGCGAAATTCGTTTTGCAGAACAACAAACCAACAGTTTGTCGCTAAGCATGTCGCGCGCTCTTGCGCATTCAATTTCAAGCTAGACAAAAAATCAGGAGAACCCTCGTATGCGAAAAACTATCTTCGCTCTCTGCGCCTTGTTCGTTACCGTCAGCCTTCTGGCTGTCAGCGTTTATCGCTCTCGTCTGGTGAATGCCCAGGGACCGCCGGAAAATCGCCCTGGCCTACAGTCCAACGGCACGTTTGTCGGGCCTGATGGAAAATCCTATTCGTCCTTGCAAGCGTTTGTAGACAGCGGCGCACGTTGCGCCACCAAAGAAAACACGCTGGGCGGAGGAGAAGGACGCATTTCCTTGCGCTCCAACCCTACGATCCTGGCTTTGGCTCCGGGCAGCGTCACGATCCAGGTTTACGTGCACGTGATTCAACAAAACGGCACGGCTGGAGTTTCTGGTACAGGTTATGTTCCAACCTCGTGGATCAATGCCCAGCTTGCGGTGCTGAACGACGCTTATTCAGGCCAAACGGGTGGCGTCAACACACCTTTCCGTTTCCAACTCGCCGCGAGCGGTATTGATTACACGGTGAATTCCTCCTGGTACAGCGCTGGCCCCGGCACAACTGCTGAAACGCAAATGAAAAACGCCTTGCGCAAAGGCACTGCCGACGATTTGAACTTGTACACAAACAGCGGTGCCGGTCTGCTCGGCTGGGCGACGTTCCCGTCCAGCTATACCAGCAGGCCCAAAGACGACGGCGTCGTTTGCTACTGGGCGTCACTGCCGGGCAGCACCTTCACCCCGTACAACCTGGGCGATACCGCCACGCACGAAGTCGGTCACTGGCTGGGCCTCTACCACACCTTCCAGGGCGGCTGTAACGGCAACGGCGATCTGGTTGACGACACTCCGGCAGAACGGTCAGCGGCATACGGCTGCCCTGCAGGCCGTGACACATGCAAAAACAAAGCGGGTTTTGACCCGATTGAGAACTTCATGGACTATACCGATGACGCCTGTATGTATCTGTTCTCCGCAGGTCAGTCTTCGCGTATGGATGCCCAATGGACGACTTATCGCGCTGGCAAATAACCAGCGTTTTCTTCCCTGAAAAGACAAGCGGGGAGCCTGTGCTCCCCGCTTGTCTTTTTCCCTATCTCCTGCCCGGCTACTTTTGCGGCGGTTGCCAGTCAATCACCGGTTGCGAACTGTCGTCACACACCCAAACCGTGACACGCATCGGCATTCGTAACCGCCCCGTGCTTCGTTCAATCAGCGTCCAGTTTTCTTCCTGAAACTGTGCGCCACGAAACAGCAACCAGGTGCTAACGTCTTCGTTCTTGCCCCAACGCAGCGAAAATTGTTCTGTTGTCATCTCATCCGTACGCACACGCAATGTGAGACGACCTGTTTGCCGTTGATAGGCGATGACCCGTCCTGTAAACGACGTCAAGTGATCACGTGAACATTTCAACGCCGCAGGCGGAGCCAGCCGTTGCCCCGTCGTGCGTTCTGTTGTTTGCGGCGGCAACGGACGGCGACCTTGTGCCGTCACCAAATTCGCCGCGAACGCCAGCCCTAACAAGACACAAACATATCGGTTACCGAAGTTTTTCATAGCCAAATTTGAACCGAAGCCGACCGGGATAACAAGCCTTTCACAATAATGCCGAGACGGCGCGTATTGACAGTCTGACGGTTCAGAGCAAACACTGCGCAACACATATGAACGAGCATTCTTTTTTTCCATCTGCATCATCAACGCCAGCGCTGACGGCGTCGGACGTTTTGGCCGCTGCCGCGCGTATCAAACCGATCATTCGCGAAACGCCCGTGGACTATTCGCCATTGCTCAGCCAATACACCGGCTGTGAAGTGTATTTGAAACTTGAGCATTTACAGTACACAGGCTCTTTCAAATTGCGCGGCGCAACCAACAAAATCCTGTCGCTCAGCGGCGAACAACTGGAACAGGGCGTGGTCGCCGCTTCGACTGGCAATCACGGGTTGGGTGTTTGTTACGCCGCCCGGCAAGCCGGGACGACCGCCACGGTCTATCTGCCGCGCGATGTTGCGCCCGGAAAGCTGCGCTTGATGCAACGCCTGGGCGGGCAAACTGTGCCTGATAGCGCAGATTGCCTGGCGGCGGAAATCACCGCGCGCGCCGCCGCAGAAGACTCTGGTCAGGTATTTGTGTCGCCCTATAACGACTTGGACGTCATCGCCGGACAAGGCACCATCGGCGTCGAACTGGCGCGCCAGTTGGAACACATTGACGCGGTATTCGTCTCGGTCGGCGGCGGCGGTTTGATCGCGGGCATCGGCGCGTACCTGAAAGAAATCAGCCCGCGTACGCGTATCGTCGGTTGTTGGCCGGAACATTCGCCGGTGATGTATGAATGTTTGCGGGCAGGAAAAATCTTCAACGTGCCGGAGCTGCCGACCATTTCAGAGAGCACGGCAGGAGGCCTGGAAGATGGCTCTGTCACCTTTCCTTTGTGCCAGAACTTGATTGATGACTATGTGCTGGTGTCTGAAGAAGAAATTCAATCGGCGCTGCGGTTGCTGATTGAACAGGAACGCTGGCTGGTGGAAGGAGCCGCAGGCGTGGCACTGGCAGCGCTCTTGAAAGAACAACCGCGCTTTGCCGGACAAACCGTGGTCGTGTTGCTGTGTGGCCGTAACATTGCCAGCGCCAAGCTGGCAGCGCTGTTCTGAGAAAAAAATAGCGGTGAGTCTTGCGACCCACCGCATCAAGGAGTCCATCAACTAAGCACCAGCTACGGAAGTAACTCGTAAAAAATCGTGTTCATCTCAACTACTTCGGTAACCGTCAAAGAGCTGCTTACGGCTCGCGGTTGGTGAAGAAGTAGCTGATACCGATGGTGAAGGTGTTCTGGTTGTTTCTCGAGACACCGGCATCATTGGTGAAAAACTTTTGGTTTGAGAAATCACGCCGGAATTCAAAGCGTGTGAGCAGGTTGTTGACCAGCTTCACTTCCTGGGTCAGCGTGATGTCTTTGACCGTTTGCGCCGTGCCCGTGCGCAGCCCATCACGGTCATTGAAAACTTCGAAACGCGGCGAGAAGGCAAATTTGCTGTTGAAGGCGTAACGCAGATAACCAGCAGCGCCACCCCATTTGCCGCGCGTACCATTGTTGTCGCCATCCGAACCGGCAACGAAATTGCCCGCCAGCGTCAGTTTGTCGGTCACGTAATAGTTAACGACCGAGTCAACGATGTGCCGCCAGTTGTCCCGCGCCGAAACGTCAGGCACATTTGCCAGCGGCGCTTCAGGACCGGCCAGATAGGTGCCGGTGATCGCCACCTTCTTGTTCGGCGTCAAACCCAATTGCAACCCGACCGTTTTGCCCGCGTTGTTGTTGACGTTGTTTTCAAACGTGTTGTCCCAGCCGTTCATCACGAAACCGGTCAGCGCCGCTTTGTCATTGAACGCATACTTGGCGCGGAAGCCCGTGTGGTAATACGGACCGTAAGTAAACAGCCAGCCGCGCGTATAGTTAAAGTTGTCTTTCGTTTCGATGACTTCCAAACCAACCGGCGTATAGAACTTGCCGAAATCAATCGTCAGCCCGTTGCCAATCGGAGCCACATAGCTGGCATATGCCTGCAACACGTGTTTGGTGGCATCGTTGCGGCTGGAATCGCTGACCGAAATCACCCGATCAACCGTTTCACCCAAACCAAGGTCTACGCGGAAGCCAAGCGGGTCGTCTTTCGAGTTGGCTTTCTGCAGCGTCACTTTTGCCAGCTGCAAGCTGAAAGCGTTGTGACGTACGTCGAAGGCGCGGCCCTGGGTGAACATGTCCACCTTGTTGTTGTTGTAGTTGTAATAACCATCCACGATGCCGCTCACTTCGACGTCGCGGAAGAACTTCAACACGCCTTCGTTCTTTTTGGCTTCTTCTGCCTTGGCCGCGTCTTGCGCGGCGGCAATTTCCGCCCTCACTTCTTTGATCGCTTCGCTCTTGGCCGTTTCCGCAACTTTCGCTTCAGCGGTGTTGGCAGGCGCAGCAACAGGCGCAGCCGCAACCAGACGCGTCAATTTCTCTTCCAGTTGACGAATGCGCTCTTCCAGCGCTTCGATGGTTTTGGCCATTTCCGCCGGATTGTTTTTGGCATCTTTGGCCTCTGTGGCACCATCTTTTTTGTCGTTTTTGTCAGCCTTATCAGCCTTATCTGGCACG
>JAEUQO010000277.1 GCA_016789605.1 Acidobacteriota bacterium | reverse complement strand
GACACCAACCAGGCCAGACACAATGCCAACAACCAATCCGGCCAGCGATGCGGTTCGCGACTCATCAGCAACAGTTCGGTGGCCAACGCCGACGGCCCGGCTACGTACGGAATCGCCAGCGGCACGATGAACGGTTCGCCTTCCAGGTCTTCCTGCAATGGTTTGTCGGGAGAAGGGAAGATCATACGCAACGCGATCAGGAACAAAATCACACCGCCCGCGATCGTCAGCGCCGGATCGGAAATGTGCAACAACCCGAGCAGGTATTGTCCGAGAAAGAGAAAGGCGACCAGGATCACAAGCGCGATCAGCAGTTCGCGCAATACCACACGGCTTTGCCGTTCCGGCGAAACGTGTTTGAGCGCGGTGAAAAACAACGGCACGTTGCCGAGCGGGTCCATCACCAGAAACATCAACACAGCAGCAGAGATGATCGTCATAACGGGATTATTCTACAGCGTACGGCGGGCGGCAATTCGTCAGCAGATGCTGAAGGTGTGTGATGAGGCGTGTAGCCAGGCGAGATGGAGAGGTGGAGGGGCAACACGCCAACTCCACCTCAAACTCGCTTAGACTTCCAGTTTTACGGTTGGTTTGATGTTCGGGAAAATCTTTTCGACCGTTGCCGATTTGGGCATGCCGTAGGCGTTGACCGCCTGCGAACGGTTGACCCACAGCGTGTAATACAAATGATCGGCGCGCGGATCGTCCGTGTTCGGATGCAGCAGAATGGTCAGTCCCAGGCTGTTGAGTTGCAGCCACGGCACCACAATCGGCAACAAATCATTCGTGAAGCCAAAGTAAAACGACGGCGTGACGTGCGGCCCGCGCGGTTGCAGATTCCAGTTCCCCAGCTCGACAGGGAACCGTTCGATCACCCATTTGCGCACCAGCGCGGCTTTTTCGTAGGTGTCTTCGTCAAAGTAAAAATGCGCGTGATAGCTCTTGATGTCCGTGTACGGGCGCGGCGCTTTCGGCAACCCGTTTTCTTCGCCCGGACGAATGCTTTTGGGTTGCGCCGCCACTTCTTTGTAAGTTTCATACCCCCACGGACTCTTGCCCACGTCGGGCGGCGGCACGATGGGTTTGAAACTGAAGCCCTGCGGAACGGCGATGTCCTGCGCTTCGGCTTCGATGCCGCTGGCGGTCAAACCTGCCGCCGTCAGCCCCGCGCTGACCAAAAAACTGCGCCGCGTAGGCGACAGCAAATCAGCCCATTCCTGATCTTCTTCGGTGTTGTGGATAATTCTTTCTTCGTCAGACATGGTTTGCTCCTCTGTGATCAGTCAGAAACATTGATGAATACAGAGAGCCGTCGTGACCTGAAAGCTTCGCAAGGTGTACTCTCTGCCAGAATCGAGTCACTATTGTCCCTGTTTGGGCAAAACTATAATGGGTGCCATCGAATTTGTAAGTGTGACTTATTGACCATAAAAAAGGATGTCTGTATGACGCAACCTGAACCCTGGTTACGTGGCCCACTGCCAGGCTACTCGCCGTTATTGATGCCCGCCGCACACGCGCTCACGCAATCTCGTGAAGACCTTGAGCGGCACGCCGCCAAGCTTAGCCTGCCGCAGGTTTGGTTAGAACCCGGTGGCGCTGCGTCAGCCGGGTTTCACTTGCGCCATATCGCAGGCAGCATTGACCGCTTGTTGACTTATGTCGCAGCTCGTTCGCTCAGTGACGCTCAATTCCATTTTCTCGCAGCAGAGCGTGTTGCAGGAACACCGCCAACGCCCGTCGTCGAACTGATCGCCGCCGCCCAAACCAAAATTGACGAAGCTTTGGAAGTCTTGCGCAAGACGCCGGACGAGGCGCTTTTTGCCGCCCGTTACGTCGGCCGTGCGCAACTGCCTACCAATGTATTTGGTTTGTTGGTACATATCGCAGAACACACGCAGCGACACACTGGCCAGCTCATCACGACAGCACGCATTGTTTCTTCAAGGGGAGATTAATGCGTCAATTCAACCGGAACTGCGCCGGTGATTGGCTAGCTTTTCCTTACGGATCGCAGAGGTTTTGACATCGCCTCTAATTTACAGGTTGTTAAACTATGCCAAAGTGCAGCAGCTCCTGCGTTCAAAGTGCGGTCTTTGCGCTTGACCAGAAAAAAACGTCGCACCTGTCGCAACTGCGGGTCGCGCACTGCTTGCAACGTGCCAACGGTTTCTTCCAATCTCGTCGCCAGAGACGAAATTACCGCGACGCCCAATCCTGACGCGACGGCCTGTTTGATGGCTTCGGTGCTGGGCAGCTCCATCACGCGCTCAAACTGCGAAAATCGCGCGCCGAGCAGACGGTGTGCACCTGCGCGCGTGCTTGAACCTTCTTCGCGTAACAGCAACGTGCGTCCGCGCAAATGCTCTGGTTTGACCTGTCTGACGCGGTAAAGCGGGTCGCCTGCCGCCACAACCAGTTGTAATTGGTCGGTGGCGATTTCCTCACTTTCCAAACTGGCGGCCAGAGGCATTTCGCCAATCACTCCCAGCGGCGCTTGATAATTCGACAACCAGTCCAAAACTTCGGCGCTGTCGCCCAGACGCAGTGTGGGGCGGGCTTCCGGGTATTTTTGTTGAAAGCTGTGCAGCAACTCTGGCAGCAGATATGCGCCCGGCGTACTGGAGGCCGCCACCATAATTTCGCCGCGCACTTGCCCGCGCAGCGCACCTACTGCCACGGGAATTTCTTCATACAAGGCAAATAGCCGGTTGACCTGTTCCAGCACCACTGCGCCTGTTGCGGTCAGGTGCATGCCGCGCGGCGTGCGTTCAAATAAAGGCTCGCCGATGGCTGATTCGAGCGCTTTCAAATGTGCCGAGACCGCAGGCTGACTGATAAACAGTTCTTGCGCTGCGCCGGTCACGCTGCCCGAACGCGCCACTAATCGAAAGACGTGCAAAGGGTATAAGTTGAAATTATCCAGCATCAGCATAAGCTTATATCAACCGTCAGAAAAATAGTATTTGCCTGATGGCAAGCTCATCCTTACTTTGCGCCAAAAGGATAAACGATGAGATTGCCACCCGCACAACTTCCGACCTTGTTGG
Source organism: Acidobacteriota bacterium (assembly GCA_016789605.1). GTDB lineage: Bacteria > Acidobacteriota > Blastocatellia > RBC074 > RBC074 > RBC074. The sequence goes on along the minus strand of JAEUQO010000277.1, from coordinate 60,100 downwards.
CCGCGCTTGGCTTGACGCTGCTTTTCGCATTGGAAGGGGTGGCGCCTGCCGCTGGTGGACGCCGTCAGCATTTGCGGCACACTTTGCGAAATCTGGCGCTGGGCGGAATTGGTTCTGTGGTAGTGAAAGCGTTGCTTGGCGGCACGTTGGCAGCAGTGATGGTCTGGGCGGAAAACCGCAGCTTCGGCTTGTTGCGCATGGTTTCGTTGCCGCCTCTGGTCGCAACGGCGGCGGCGATTGTGCTGTTTGACGCCTGGATGTATTTCTGGCACCGCGCCAATCACGAATGCAACTTTCTTTGGCGCTTTCATCGGGTTCATCATTCTGATTCTGAAATGGACGCCAGCACCGCTATTCGCTTTCACGCCGGAGAATTGTTGCTCTCGACAATACTGCGTCTGGCAGTGATTCCGCTGCTAGGCATTTCGGTCGGCCAGCTTTTGCTTTACGAAACGCTGCTGCTGCCGGTGATTCTGTTTCATCACAGCAATGTGCGTTTGCCAGAAAGTTGGGATCGCGCCCTGCGCTGGCTGATCGTCACGCCGGAGCTGCATCGCGTGCATCATTCACGGCTGCGGCCTGAAACCGACAGCAATTATGCCAGCATTTTTTCGATTTGGGACCGCCTGGCCGGAAGCTTCCGGCTGCGGCCAGGCACAAGACCTGTCAACTTCGGGCTGGAAGAATTCAGCGAAGAAATGTGGCAGCGATTTCCCAAATTGCTGTTGATCCCTTTTGCCTCTTCCGCCAAACGCTCTCCTCTTCTCAGACGCTTCTCTCAATTGCTTCAGCGATAGATTTGAGTGCGACTTCGTTTCCTACGTATACTGCGCTGCGTGCCCGGAAAAGGAGCGAAGTGAATCGTGACCAAAAACGAAGCGGAGACGCGCTTTTACCTGATAGACCCAATCCTGCGAAACAAGGGATATAACGAGCATTGGAAATTGCGGCTGGAAACACCCGCCCCGGTTGATCCAATCGGCAACAAAGGCCGCCGCCGATTGGGTGCGGGACGTGTGGATTACCTGCTTTGCGTCCACGCGGGTGACATGCCCAAACCGCTGCCCATTGCCGTCATCGAAGCCAAAGCCGAAGGCGAAGACCCGTTAAAGGGAATGCAACAAGCCAAAGGATATGCTGACTGCACACGCTTCGATGTGCAGTATTGCTTTTCCACCAATGGTCACCTTTACGGCGAATTCGACAAGCTGCGGCAAATGCCCGATGGCCCGTTTCCCTTTCCTGATTTCCTGACGCACGACGAACTGACAGCGCGTTACGCCCGCGACAAAGGCATTGACCTGACCAAGCCCGAATCCCGCTTGATGTTTATGACCGACAGTCAGGCCTTTCCCAAATCGCGCTATTACCAGGATGCGGCGATTCGCGCGGCGTTTGAAAAAATCCTGCGTGATGAGCAAGCGGGACAAGCCCCGCGCGTGTTGCTTTCGCTGGCGACGGGCGCAGGCAAAACGGTAATCGCCGCCAATTTGCTCTGGCGCATGCACGAAGCCGGACGCTTGACCAAACCCGCGTTGTTTCTGTGCGACCGTGACGAATTGCGCGAACAAGCGCACGGCAAGCTTGCGGCAGTCTTTGGTGAACACGCCCGCATCGTCAAAACCGAGCGCGGCGACAACGCGGCCCGAAACGCCAAAATTCACATCGCCACCTATCAAACGCTTGGCCTGGATGACGACGATGAAGGTTATGCCAGTTTCCTTTCGCAGCATTACCCGCCGGATTCATTCAGCGCCATCATTATTGACGAATGTCACCGCTCGGCGTGGGGGCGCTGGTCTGAAGTGCTCCGGCGAAATCCTTCGGCCATTCAGATTGGCCTGACTGCGACGCCGCGCCAGTTGCGCGACACCGATCATCAAACCGAAGAAGATGCCGACATCACCCGCGACAATCTGAATTATTTTGGCGAACCGGTTTATGAATACACCCTGATTCAGGCGCAGGAAGACGGGTATCTGGCCGCCTGTGAAATCGTGCGGCTGAAACCTTCGATTGACTGGCGCACATTCACCCGCGAAGAAGTTCTGGCCGCGCGCGCGGTTGATGCACGCACGGGCCGCCCTGTGCAGGCCGAAGATTTGCGCGCCAATTATGACTCCCGGCACTTCGACGATGAATTGCTGATTCCGGCGCGCATCAATGCGATGTGCGCCGACCTGTTCGCGCGGTTGTGCGAACACGGCGGGCCGGAACAAAAAGTCATCATCTTCTGCACGCGCGATCTGCACGCCGACCGCGTGGCGATGGCAATGCAGAAACTCTATGCCCAATGGTGTCAGGAAAAAGGCCAGACGCCGAAAGATCATTATGCGTTCAAATGCACGGCAGACGGCGGCGGCGATTTGATCGAAGTCATGCGCGGTTCCGGCGAACGCTGCTTTATCGCCTGCACGGTGGATTTGCTGGCCACGGGCGTGGACATCGAACGATTGAACGCGGTCGTGTTCTTTCGTTACCTGGAATCATCCATTGCCTTTTACCAGATGGTCGGACGCGGCACGCGCATTGACGAACCGACGCAAAAATACAAATTCTGGCTCTACGATTACACGGGCGTGACGGAACTGTTCGGCACGGATTTCCTGACGGCTCCGGCCAAACCGCGCAAGAAGAAAACCGGCAATGACAACTCTGACGACAACGGCTGGGAAGATGATGACGACGATGATCCGTCACCGCTGCCGCAGATGGTTTACGGCCAGCGCGTCGGCGTGGACAAACAGGGGCATTACATCCTGCAACGCCGCGAAGGCCGCGACGTGCCGGTTCCCGTCGAAGAATACAAGCAGGAAATGATTCGCCGCGTTCTGGCCGAAGCCCACACGCTGGACGAATTCCGCCGCCTGTGGGTGGAAACGCAAAAGCGCCGCCAGTTGATCGAACATCTGCTCGCTCAACAATACTCGCCCGAAGTCGTGCGCGAACTGATGGGCCTGGTCGAATGCGATCATTTCGATGTCTTCGCGCATTACGGTTACCGCGAACGCGCACTGAAACGTTGGGAACGCGAAACCGAATACCTGACCCTCCACGCGCCGTGGTTTGACGCCGTGGATGAAAAGGCCGCCACCGTGTTGCGCGGACTCGGCCATCAATTCGGCAAAGACGGCACCGAAGCCCTGGAATCCGATCAATTGTGGGAAGTGCCGGAAATCAAACGCGCAGGCGGTTTGGCGGCGCTGCGCAAATTGGGCAAACCTGCGGACGTTATGCGAGAAGCCAAGATGAGGTTGTTTGGTGTATGAGCTTAGATGCATTGTTACAGGCAAACAGAGTTGAAATGGTGAAGATTGCTGATGTTGCCAAGACAACCAGCGGTACTACTCCATCACGCGACCGTAAGGATTATTGGGAGCCGCCCAAATACTCTTGGGTAAAGACTGGAGAAATTGCCTTTTACCCCATCCATGACACTGAAGAAAAAGTTTCGGAAAAAGCCATTCAAGAATGTTCGTTACCGCTTTTGCCTCCCGGAACGGTTTTGGTCGCAATGTATGGTCAAGGCAAAACGCGAGGGCAATCAGCAGTCCTGGAAGTGGAGGCGACGACCAATCAGGCGTGTTTTGCAATTCTGCCAAACGACTCATTTGATCCTGACTATCTGCAATTATGGCTTCGCTGTTCTTACGAGAGGTTACGCGCTTTGTCAGAGGGGCGTGGCGGAAATCAAGCCAACTTGAATGGTGAAATGCTCAATGCAGTGGAAGTGCCATTGATTCCAAACGACGAACAACGCCGCATCGCCGCCCGCCTGAAAGCCCAACTCGCCGCCGTCGAAGAGGCTCGGCAGGCGGCGCAAGCGCAAGTGAAAGAGGCTGAAGCCTTATTTGCCGCGATGCTGCGAGAAATTGAAATCACTTTGCTTGGCAGCTATAAAGTTACTCCATTTTCTCAATGGGTTTTGTCGTATCGGAACGGCTTTGGCAAACGCCCAAAGATGGGTGAAAAGGGGCCAATCGTTTTGCGTATTGCAGATGTTTCTAGCGGTGTCATTAACCTTGATGATCCCCGTCAAGGCGAAGTCTCCCCGAAAGAAGCTGAAACCTATCGCTTGCTTCCCGGTGATTTGTTGTTTGTGCGAGTGAATGGAGCACGTGAGATAGTTGGCCGATGTTGCGTAGTAGATAAAACTCTTCCTACTGACACAATCTTTAACGATCACCTGATACGAACTCAACTACGGGAAGGGTTACTACCTGAATTTGCCCAGCTTTGTATGTCCTTGCCTTCGGCTCGTATGGTCATAGAAGAAGCAGCATCCACTTCTGCGGGGCAATTGACGGTCAATCAGCAAATTCTCGATTCGGTGGAAATCCCCTACTTGCCAATTGATCAACAACTAACAGTAATCAAACAACTTGGGCAAAAGATGGGAGCAGTCGAACAGCTACGTGCTGCCGCCCAAGCCCAACTCCAGGAAATTGAATTGCTGCCGTCGCGCTTGCTGGCGCAGGCGTTTGAAAAGGAATCAAGCCTGGCAGCGCCAGCGGCGCGGAATGTTTATAGCCAGGAATGAAACGCTCCTCCAAGCTCCATAGGAGCGACATCCGGCACATTTCGCTCCTATGGAGCTTGGGGAATTTTCTGAACGCGATTCTATAAACATTGCGCTCCTACGGAGCCAGGAAAACTTTCTTGATTTCTATAAACATTGCGCTCCTACGGAGCCAGGAAAACTTTCTTGATTTCTATAAACATTTCGCTCCTACGGAGCCAGGAAAACTTTCTTGATTTCTATAAACATTTCGCTCTTACGGAGCGAGTTGAAGAGGCCAAATGGCAAATACGTATACACAGATTTACATTCAGGTGGTTTTCGCCGTGCAAGGGCGGCAATGCCTGATTCAGCCGGAACACAGAGAAGAGATTTACAAATACATCACCGGAATCGTCTCTAATCAGGGGCAAAAAATGCTGCAAATCAATGGCGTAGCCGATCACGTACATTTGCTGATTGGCCTGAAGCCCAACATCGGGCTGTCTGATCTGGTCAGAGACATCAAGGCCGGTTCATCGAAATTCATCAATGAACAACGTTGGATTAGGGGAAGATTCAATTGGCAGGAAGGCTTCGGCGCATTCTCCTATGGTCATTCGCAGTTGGATCAAATCATTCAATACATTGCCAACCAGGAAGCGCATCATCAGCGAAAGTCATTCAAGAATGAATACCTGACGCTGTTGCGAAAGTTCGATATTGCCTTCGAAGATAAATATGTTTTCGATTTCATCGAAGATGATTCAGCCGGTGTGTAAGGCACTTCCCGGCTCTGTAGGAGCCAAATACTTATAGAAACGATGGCGTTTGATTTCCCAAGTTTCGTAGGAATCGAATCGCTAATCTGTAAACATTCCGCTCCTACGGAGCGAGATTGCGAATGGCCGCCCAAATCGCCCCTCATCAACATGCCCAAACCTAAAACCAACGGAAACTCCAAATCCCCACGCACCATTGCGTCCACACAATCACTGTCGGCCTTCGTCAAATCCATTTGCGATGTGATGCGGCGCTCGAATTGCGCCAGCGCCTTGCAATACGTGCCGGAACTGACCTGGATTTTATTTTTGCGCATTCTGGACGCGCAGGAAACCCGCGAACACGAAGGCAAAGAAGCCGTCGGCCAGACGTTCACGCCCGCGCTTTGCAGCCCGTACCGCTGGCAAGACTGGGCCGCGCCGTACGACGAAAAATCTGAAGAGTTCACACCCGAAGGCAAACGCATCGGCTGGAAACGCGCCGAACTCAAAGCCGGGAAAATCGGCGACTTTTTCGCCTTCGTCAACAAAGAATTGTTGCCGTATCTGCACACGCTGGACGTATTGCCCAATGGCCAACCGAATCCGGCGGCGACGCCCAAACAGCGCGTCATCAGCCGCATTATGACGGCGGTCGAACGCACACGGGTGGATTCGGAAACCAATCTGCTCGACATTCTGGACAAGGTGCATCAGATCAGCATTGACCACATTGACGACCAGCACTTTTTCACCCTCTCGCAGGTGTACGAAGACTTGCTGTTGAAAATGGGCGAGAAGAATTCCGACGGCGGCCAGTTTTTCACGCCCCGCGAAGTTATCCGCGCAATGGTGCGCGTCATTGATCCACAACCGGGCGAAACCATTTACGATCCGGGATGCGGCACAGGCGGTTTTCTGGCGCAAAGTTACGAATGGCTGGCGCGCCAATTGGGCGATGCCGCGGCTTCGACAGAGTTGGAGCGGTTGAAAACACGAACGTTTTACGGACGCGAAAAGGAAAACCTGGTCTTTCCCATCGCACTGGCCAACCTGGTCTTGCACGGGATTGACCAGCCGAATCTGTGGCACGGCAATACGCTGACCGGCTCGCCGACCTACGAGCCTTTGTTTGACGGCGCGCCCGCGACCTTTGACGTGATCCTGACCAATCCGCCTTTTGGCGGCAAGGAAGGCAAGGAAGCGCAAAAGCGGTACAGCTTCGAAACCAGTTCAACGCAGGTGCTGTTTCTGCAACACATCCTGACCGAATTGAAACCGGCTTTTGACGGCAAACCGGGCGGACGTTGCGGCGTTGTGCTGGATGAAGGCTTGTTGTTCCGCACAAACGAAAGCGCCTTTGTCGAAACCAAACGCAAGCTGCTGGATGAATGCGATCTGTGGTGCATTGTCAGCTTGCCGGGCGGTGTATTTTCAACGGCAGGCGCGGGCGTCAAAACCAACCTGCTCTTTTTCACCAAAGGCCGGAAGACCGAGCGCATCTGGTATTACGACCTGTCGCACGTAAAAATGGGCAAGAAATCGCCGATGACCTTGGCTCATTTCGGTTTCGGCTCCAAAGGCGAAACGCTCGATGATGCCGCGTTGCCCGCTTCGCTCGTTGGCGACTGGCGCGAACAGGAAGCCAACGCGGGCAAACCCTTTCCCAGCTTCGCGCGTTTGTTGGCAAAGCGCGGCACGCCTAAAGCCGAAAGCGATTTTTCCTGGACGGTGGATTTTGTCGCGCGCCGCGCCAAAGCGCGCGAAGAAATGCAACCGCATCTGGCTGAAGCCGAAAAACAAAAGGCCGAAGCTGTCGCGTTGAAAGACAACCTCACCGCTTTGCGCAAGGCCAACGCCAACGAAGCGGAATTGAACTCTTGCCGTGAAGCGTTGGCTGCCGCCGAAAAAGCTGTGCGCGAAGCGCAAGCCAAAGCCGATGCGATTGATGCAGCTTGCTATGACCTGAAAGCCGTCAATCCGCGCGCCCGCGTCGAACGCGACACACGCACTCCCGCGGAAATTATTGTTTCTATCTCCCAACACGGGAAAACAGTGGAAATGGCACTGGCAAAACTTCGTCATTTGTAACCTTCTGATGGTCTCCCCACGGCGACTTAAACTTGGTGTCAGTTCGGTAAGGGATGATTCAACCGATTGCCGGTAGAAGAGCTAACGTTTTTTTGCAACGGAAATGAACCCCGGTCCCTATACGCGTATGAAGTTTCTGGTGTCAGAGACAAGCGCTTCCCTTGCACCGATGAAAGTGTTGCGGTAGCATTGCCGCCATCAACGAGCAACAGTATGGAGTTGTAATTGCTGCATCGCTTGGCTAGAGCGTCAATGCAGATTCCCGCATCGTTCTTCCGTTGATCTCTCGTGGGGGAGTTCTTGAGTCCTTAACGGGAATGTTGAGGACGGGTCACCTTTTCTCAAACTTGTCGTCTGACAGGAGCGCCAAAACTGCTTGTCCCGGCGCTTTGCCCGTATCGCGTTAACAGCTGCGCGATCTGGGTCACACTACCAGCGTGTACCACCTACGCAAACGACCTGAGTAAACGGCTGGTCCGCACCATCGGGATACAACTTGTCCAAGGTTGCCTTTGATTATTTCGAGCAGAAGTCAGACTGCTCGCCTTAACCTATCTGGAGAACCGTCTGGAGGAAAACTGAAGTGAACCGCAAACTTATTCGCACGACACTCGCCGAAGTCAAAGAGAGGGAGTATCACGCGCAACAAGCGCGTCGTGTGGTGCACGAACCGCCGCCGCCACCGCCGCAGCAGCACCATCACCAACAACCCGCTCAGCCGAAAAAGAAGATTCCACCTGAGCAAACCAATGCTGAAAGCTTCTATTACAAGAAGCAGATGGATGCGCATACGCCAATGGTGTTGGTGTTGCAAGACAACGAAGTTTTGCACGGCACGATTGAGTGGTATGACAAAAACAGCATCAAGCTGCATCGTCAGGAAGGCCCCAACCTGCTCGTCCTCAAACACAACATCAAGTATTTGTACAAAGACGAAAAGGAAGTCAAAGGCGGCAAGCACGGGAAAGACTATCGTGAAAAGCCGGACTTTGAAGAGGGGGATTTTGACGAGGATGACGATTAACCTCCTTGTCAGGCTGCGTGCCTAGACACAGACCGCGCCATTCAATCTTTAGGTCTCGCTGCTCCTTGAAGCTTGAACGGCGACTGATTGCTGTCAGGATGAATGCTGTTGCCATGGATGAGTTGTCAGTCCCCACGAGGGCGGAACGCAAACCGCGTATCGGAATTACCATCGGTGATCCTGCCGGAATTGGCCCCGAAATCTCGTTGAAGGCGGTTGCCAATTCGGAAGTGCGCGAGGTTTGTACGCCGGTTTTGATTGGTGATGCACAGTATTTGTCGCATTGGGCGCGCGTGTTTGATTTGGAACGCGGGTTTGAGATTATCGGCGCGGGCGAACGCATACCGGAAACGTTCGCCGCGCCGTTGATTTATCACCTCAACAATATCCCCGGCTCGATAGAGATGGGGAAAGAGCAGGCGGAATGTGGACGCGCAGCCGCCGAATATATCGAAGCCGCTGTCGCTTTGTGTCAGGCTGGCGAGCTGGACGCCATTACCACCGCGCCGCTGAACAAAATGTCGCTTCATCTGGGCGGCTACCACTTTCCGGGACACACCGAATTTCTTGCTCATCTAACCAACACAAATGATTTTGCGATGACCTTCATCGCACCGGCGCTGCGCGTGGCGTTGTTAACGACGCACGTGCCGTTGACCAAAGTTTCTGATTACGTTCGCAAACCCGCGCTCGAAAAACTCATCCGCCTGATTCATCGTGAATTGCTTCGCTACGGATTTCCTCGTCCGCGCATTGCTGTTGCTGCGCTCAATCCGCACGGCGGAGAGGGAAGCCTTTTTGGCTTTGAAGAAGCGGCAGAGATGATTCCTGCCATCGAAGCCTGCCGCGAACACGATGGCATTGACGTCAGCGGGCCGCATTCGGGTGATACGGTGTTTTTGCGGGCAGCGCGGGGAGAGTTCGACATTGTTCTTTCGTGTTATCACGATCAGGGGCTGATTCCCGTCAAATGCATGTCGTTTGGCGAAGCCGTCAACGTGACCCTGGGGTTGCCGTTTTTACGCACGTCGGTGGATCACGGTACGGCATTTGACATCGCCGGGCAGGGAAAAGCAGATGCTTCGAGCATGATTGTCGCGATCAAACTCGCGGCAGAGCTTTGGCAACGTCAACAGGCAGGCCGCCAAGCCGCAGAACAGTCCTGAGGGACAACAAACAACGCAAAAATGGCTGGCGCAGATTGATTTCTGCGCCAGCCATTTTTGCGTTTTGAGCGAGGCTCAGGCTCAGGCGATCAGCGCCGTCCGCCTTTCTTGGCGGCCTTCTTCGCCCCCTTGGAGGCGGCTTTTTTGGTGGGCGCTGGTTTCTGGGCAGCCTTCTTCACCAGTTTTTTCGTCGCTTTCGGCGCAGCTTTCTTGACCGGTTTGGCGGCTTTCTTGGGCGCAGTCTTGACTGCTTTCTTGACTGGTTTAGCAGCTTTCTTGATGGGCTTGGCAGCTTTTTTGGCCGACGCAGCCTTTTTCGTTACCGGTTTGGCGGCTTTGGTTATCTTCTTTGCCGCTTTTTTCGCCGCTTTGGCCGGTTTGGCGGCTTTCTTTGGGGCAACAGGCTTGGCGGTCTTCTTCGCCGCTTTTTTCGCCGCTTTCACGGCCTTCTTGGCAGTCTTCTTGACCACCTTTTTCGCAACTTTGGCAGCTTTCTTGGCTGGTTTTGAAGCGGCCTTTTTCCTGGAAGACTTGGCAGGCTTTTCGGCCTCAGCCGTTGGTTGGCTGACTTCGGGGATTACCACCTCGAGATATTCTTCGTCGTAGATAGGTTCAGGCGCTGGCTCAATGATCGCGGAGGGCGCGATTTCGTCGTTTACCGCGACCAAAACGGGCACGTGTGATTCCGTCGCCGCCGTTTCGCCGCTTTCTTCTGATTCTTTTTCGTCGTCGTCTGCTTCATCAGAAAGGGTGATGGCTGTTGCTGAGACCGCCGTGATGGTCATCGGTTCGTCGTTGTCTTTATCATCGTCGTCGTCAAGTTCATCTTCGAAATCGTCGTCATCGTCCAGATCGTCATCGTCGTCGTCATCATCCAACAAATCGTCGTCATCTTCGTCTTCGAGGTCGCGATCCCGGTAATCGTCATAGCTCCAGGGGTCTTTGTCATCGTCATCGAATTGCATGGCATACCCCTGTGTTGCATCGGGTCGTTCGCCGGCGTAATAGCTGGCAGGCGCGAGTTCAGACGTATCCTGAGCGCCCACAATTAATTCATCCCTCAATCCTCGTGCACGGTTCATGGAATTTCTCCTTTGCTGGCCTGCTGAAAAGAGCCATTTACTGGGCCGCTTGTTCGGCCGGTTTGGATGTGGTTGGCGAGTTCTCAAAAAGGTAAAAACGAAAAAAACGGCGGGATTATAACAACGGCATACGAGGCTCGCCAGCAACATCTTTCCCGCTGCCAAGTCGAAATAAGAAATTAGGTTGATTAAGTTTCTGCCGCTCCAGACATTCCGAATTTTGAGTGTGCCGTGTACAATGGCTCATCTTTATGCCGTAAGACGCTGGTCTTGGTGCACGAAACGCCCCAGGATGCTAAAGGTAAAGTGACGACAATGAAGGATGAAAAGATTGGGGTCGGATTGATCGGAACCGGCTTCGCCCGTAACGCACAAGCCCCTGCCTTCAAAATGTGCGACGGTGCGACGTTGGTCGCCGTCTGTAGCGGACAACACGAAAACGCGATCAAAGTTGCGTCGGAGTTTGCCATCGAACACGCCTGCGCCAGCTATGAACAGCTTTTGGCGCTCGAAGACGTCTCGCTCGTGGTGATTTCCACACCGCCATACCTGCACCACCCGATTGCGCTGGCAGCGCTGCAAGCTGGCAAGCACGTCATTTGCGAAAAACCCATGGCCATGAATGCCGCAGAAGCGCGCGAAATGAGCGCACTGGCGGCGACTTTTCCCAGCCAGCTTTCCGTGGTTGATCACGAATTGCGCTTCAACCCAACCTGGCGGCGCATGAAAGAACTGGTAGATGGCGGATTTTTGGGCGACTTGCATCACATTCAAATGACCATTGCATCTGGGTTTCGTCATTCTGCCCAGCGTCCCTGGAATTGGTGGTCGCAAAAATCCGCAGGTGGTGGATTGCTCGGTGCGCTTGGGTCGCACGCCATTGATGCGGTGCGTTGGATGTTTGGCGAAATCGAAGGGGTTTCCAGCACGGTGGCGACCATGATTCCCGAACGTAAGGACGCCAAAACCGGCGAAATGAAGCCGAACGAAACTGACGACTATGTTTCGTTTATGCTGCGGATTGTGACCCCCAGCGGACGCATCGCTCACGGCACCATTTTGCTGTCGGCGTTGTATGCCAGCGGCGGCAAAAATCAGGTCACGGCGGTGGGCAGCAATGGCACGCTGGTGCTTGATGGCGACGAAATGTTGTTAGGGGCATTGGGATACAACCACCAGTTTGAAGATATGTCTTTGGCAGATCGCGCGTTGGAGATTTCCGTGATCCCCAACAATATCTGGGCGCGGTCGTTTTATCATTTTGCGCGTGAAACGGTGCAGGCCTTGCGCGAAGAGCGCACAGAAATTGCCCACGCGGCCACATTCCTGGATGGATTGCATTGTCAGGACGTTTTGGATGCGGTGATGCAGTCCCAGGCGGAACAGCGCTGGGTAAAAGTCAACCGCGAGGGCTAGGCCAAACGCGACTGCTAGTGTATACTCCCGCCTTTGTTTGGGCGGTCCTGCCCCTGTCTGGCGGCAGCCTTCCACCCGGCAAATCGTGTTCAGCGAGTAAACACCAAGCACAACACCTATCAAGCAAGGAGTAATTCAGAGTTATGGCATCTGTGAAGCGTTACAGCATCTTCTGTCAGAAGTGCAATCAGAAATTCCCGGTCTTCGCCATGGTCCCGCACACGGTTGACGTGGACGCCTGGATCAAAGACAAAGCCGACAATCACGACTGCAAAGCCTACGCCGATCAATTGGCGAAAGAACGCGCTCCGCGTCCGATCAACCCGTTGAAGGCATCCAAGAAAGGCAAATAATAATGAAGTGTGCGGCACACGCTGTCGCACATTTCCAGGAGCGATTGAATGGCTACCAAAATTACTGTTAACAACAATGGTTCTTTGCGCGTCGAAGGCGAAGTGGAAATTTACGACGCCCAGGGAAACAAATTCGATTTGGCCGGACGCACGGTCGTGGGCTTGTGCCGTTGCGGGCAGAGCGCAAACAAACCGTTTTGTGACGGCGCGCACGCCCGCTGCGGATTTGAGTCGCAGATCGTGGCCTTTGCGTTGCCAGCGCCCAAACCCAAAGCCTGAGCAGCACTCGAATGGCTATATGAAAGGAGAAGGATGAAGAGTTGATTGGCGCACTTCCTTCTCCTTTCCCACAATCTTCATCCGACCCTTCTCCTTCCTTTTTGACAGTCTTAAATTGCGTTTGTTATCTTTCTCGCTCACAGCAGAGAGCAACGCTATCCCTGAACCGACAATCACTTAGCTATTTTCCTGCGCTGGCTCTGACAGTGCACGAATGCAGCGTGTGTCTGGCAAGGGCATATTTGCCGATCTCAGGGACGATTTCATCGACTAAAGCAGCACTGTTAACAGACAAATTCAACACATCAGCAAATCAACACGAAGAGTAGGACGAAACCGCATATGACAAAACCAGCATCAACATCGGCTGCCGGATTGCGTGACGTTGTCGCCGCACCGAGCAGCATCTGTTTTATTGACGGGGAAAAAGGCATCTTGATTTATGGTGGTTACAACATTCATGAACTCGCCACCAACTCCTCTTTTGAAGAAGTGATTTTCCTGCTTTGGAACGGGCGGTTGCCGAAGCAGAGCGAACTCGCCGAATTGAACGCCGAGTTGAGCGCCAACCGCCAATTGCCCGCCGAAATCATCTCCATGATGAAGTCGTTTCCGAAAACAGCAGTGCCGATGGACGTGTTACGCACGACTGTTTCGGCGCTCGCGTTTTATGACCCTGACACCGGAAACAACTCGCCCGAAGCGCGCAAGCGCAAAGCCGTGCGTTTGACGGCGCAAACGGCGACGATCGTGGCGGCCATTGATCGCATTCGTAAAGGCCAGGAGCCGATTGCACCCAAAGCGGAACTTTCGCACGCGGCGAACTTCCTTTACATGCTCAATGACAAAGAGCCGTCCGATGTCGAAGCAAAAGCGTTCGACATCGCCTTGATCCTGCACGCCGATCACGAATTCAACGCTTCGACGTTTGCCGCGCGCGTGACTGCGGGAACGCTGGCCGACGTGTATGCTGCGATCACGTCCGCAGTCGGCGCATTGTCTGGTCCGTTGCACGGCGGTGCGAACGAACAAGTGATGAAGATGTTGCTCGAAATTGGCACGCCCGACAAAGTGGACGCGTATGTGGCCGACAAATTTGCCAAAGGTGAAAAGATCATGGGCATCGGTCACGCCGTCTATCAAACCGAAGACCCGCGCGCGACGCATTTGCGCCGTATGTCGCAGGCGACCGGCGAACGTCAGGGCGACACCAAATGGTTCGATATGTCCAAACACATCGAAGACCTGGTCGTGGCCGAAATGGACCGCAAGGGCAAGAAGATTCGCGCCAACGTGGATTTCTATTCAGCATCCACTTACTACATGCTCGGCATTCCGGTGGACCTGTACACGCCGATTTTCGCCGTTAGTCGTATTTCCGGTTGGACGGCGCACGTGCTCGAACAATTGGGCAACAACAAACTGATCCGTCCGCGTTCGGATTATTTGGGCGAGATGGATTTGAAATACGTGCCCATCGAACAACGCTAAGGAGTAGGGAATGGCCAACGTCGTGATTTATACCAAACCCGGCTGTCCGTATTGCGCCAAGGCAATGGCCTGGCACAAGGAACAAGGCGTCGCGTTTGAAGAACGCAATGCCCAGGACAATCGCCAGTACCGTAAAGAAATGCTCGCCTATTCCGATGATGACCCGACGGTTCCGGTCATTGTGGTGGATGGCGTGTATAAACAAAGCGGCTGGGAAGGCCGTGGTTGAACGGTGCACGATTAGGTCAGCCGGGCGTTGACCGAAACAGAATGTCTGACGGAAATGGTCGGGCAAGACATGCGAAGGCGGTTTGGGCTGCTAAGTCTGAACCGCCTTTTCATTGCGCCAAACAATGGTTGAGGCATCAGTCAGCCAGGTGTTGCGGGATTGCGCATCTGGTTTTATCGTGCAAGGTGATGGCCTTGGCGATGACACATTTGCTTGGGATGATCAGTTGAAAATGTCCGCACCGAATCGTTATGTCCAATCCTACTCGCCGCGAAATTTTGCGAGGCTCTTTGGCCGCCGCTTCCTTTAACTTCTTGCCAGAGGTGTCCATGAATTTGCTTGCTCCCAATCCACGCAGCGCTATCACGGATGTCGCCGGCATCAAGGTCGGCCATTTCACCGACGCCCGCCGTCCGACCGGATGTACCGTCATTTTGTGCGAAGACGGCGCTACGGGAGGGGTGGATGTGCGCGGTTCCGCACCGGGCACACGCGAAACTGATTTGCTTGATCCGCAAAATCTGGTGCAACAGGTGCACGCCGTCGTGCTCAGCGGCGGCAGTGCGTTTGGGTTGGAAGCTGCGACCGGCGTTGTGCGCTGGCTGGAAGAGCGCAATATCGGTTATGACGTCGGCGTTGCCAAAGTGCCGATTGTTCCGGCGGCCATTCTGTTTGACCTGACGGTGGGCGACGCCAAAATTCGGCCTGATGCCGCTGCCGGATATAACGCCTGCAAAGCCGCCAGCACGAATGCGCCCGCAGAAGGCAACGTCGGCGCTGGGGCAGGTGCAACCGTCGGGAAAATGTTTGGCCCCAAACGGGCGATGAAGGGTGGTCTGGGAACGGCTTCGATCAGTGTGGGCAAAGAACTGACGGTTGGCGCAATCGTCGCCGTCAACGCCGCGGGCGACATCGTTGATCCTTCGACGGGCAAACTGCTTGCTGGCGCTCGCACACAGGACGGCAAAAAACTGCAAGGGACGATGGCAGGGATTTTGCGCGGTGACGCCTTGCCGCCGGTGTTGGGCGGTACCAACACGACCATCGGTCTGATCGCGACCGACGCCAAACTCGATAAAGCCCAAGCACAAAAGGTCGCTCAAATGGCGCACGATGGACTGGCGCGCACCACCAATCCGGCGCATACGATGTTTGACGGCGATACGATTTTTGCACTGGCCACGGGCAAAAATTCATCCACCAAACCTGTCAATGTTACCCTGATCGGGGCGCTTGCCGCAGAAGCCATTGCGCAAGCCGTTGTCCGCGCCATCAAAGCCGCGCGCAGTTTGCCCAACCTGCCGTGCGCCGCCGATTTGGGATAAGCACTGCCAGTAACCTCAGTTATGTCACAAGGAGTTGTACGTTATGACGGGTCAGTTTCTCAGTTCTGAAAACCGATTCAAATGTGTATGGTTGTGTATGTGTGCGCTACTCTTGTTTTCAGCGGTCGTCGCCGGGCAAACGTCAGGTGACGATGCGACCGCATTGAATGCGCAACTTAAACGCCTATATGCCGAACGCCGATTTGATGAAGCATTACCCATCGCGAAACGGCTGGTGGTTGTGTGGGAAAAGGAGGCTGGTAAAGAGAGTGCGCAGGTTGCAACAGCCTTGTTGAATCTGGCCGCAATTTATCGCGAGAAATCTGATTATTTCGAATCTGTCAGCGCATATCGTCGTGCGTTGAAAATCGAAGAGAAGCGATTGGGGGCCGATAGCCCTGAACTGCTCGATACGCTGATTGGCCTTGGCTGGGTGCAACACGGCAGCGGGCAGGTTGGCGATGCCGAATATACATTCAAACGAGCTATTGCCATCAAGGAAAAGCAGCTTGGTGCAGACCACCCGGAAGTTTCTGACGTGCTCTATAACCTGGCGGCGTTTTATCAGAAGAACGGCCAGCCCAAAAAATCCTTGCCGGTGTATGAACGAATGATCAGCATCCGGGAAAAGTCTCCCGGGCCGAATCAGCGCGGCCTGGTTAATGTGATAGAAAAGTTTCACTGCGCGTTGAATCAGAGTGGCAAGCCACAAGAAGCGTCTCAATTATTGGAGCGGTTGATGCAAATCTCAGAGGACCTGCCCGCAAATACGATTCGTGTTTCTGACAGCTTGTTACGCGCAAAAGCGATTCATAAACAAGCACCAGAGTTTCCGGCGGCAGCCAGAGCCGAAAAACTGACAGGCACTGTTTACGTCAAAATCATCATTGACGAAACCGGAACCGTAACGAAAAGCGAGCTTGTCTGTGGCCCGGACTTGCTGGCAGTGGCAGCGTTGGAAGCTGCGCGCAAGTGGCGCTTTTCGCCAGCGCTATTGCACGACAAACCGGTTAAGGTTCAGTGCCTGTTAGCGTTTAGTTTTTCCCGGTAGCCGCTGATGTCGGGACTCTTTGCCAAGAAACTGTTTGGTGGATTGCGAACGGCATCAGTCGCCAACAACGACCAGCATTGGTGGCTTTTTCGCTTGCTGAAGTTATCAGCGCGCTTCCCGCATGAATTATGAAACCTAGCTGGGGCACGGTCATACGATTCCTCGCTATGATCCGCCAGAGCCTTACGCCTCGAACACAAAGCTTTGTTGCGCGATGATCTCTATCCCCTTGCTGTTTGGCAAAGCCATCCGCACGCTTAAAATCCGTGACCAAAGACAGCTGTGCTTTTACAGCGTGTTTCCCTTGTCTGTGGAAAAAATGGAGTTCAAGCTGAAACACGGTTGAGACGCATTGTATGAAAGATTCGTTAGGGCGGGTGTGAGTGAATTTCTGCTTCCTGACCGCAAAAACGTCTACTGCAAACGATTCGGGTTATTCTGACCCTTTCTTGATCCTATGATGCTAAACAAATTTTTGAGTCTGATATGTGCCATGCTGTTGTTTGCCTTGCTGGCGAGCACCGCCGATGCCAAGGTCGTTCGCATTGAAGTCACCTCGCGGACAGACGCTTTTAACGGCAAGGAATTTGGCTTGGCGGGCGCATACGAGAAGATCGCGGGCAAAGTCTTTTTCGCCGTTGACCCTAACGACCCGCACAACAAGCTGATCGTTGACATAGACAAAGCGTCGCGCAACGCACAGGGATTGGTCGAATTCGCGGCGGATTTGTTTGTTTTGCGTCCGAAAGATTTGGCCCGTGGCAATGGCGCGGCGTTGCTTGAAGTTTCCAATCGCGGCGGCAAGGCTTTGGTGCGGTATTTCAATCGCGGGCGCGGCGGCAATGATTTCACGACCGAAGCCGAAGCGGGCGACGGCTTTTTGTTGCGGCACGGATTCACGCTGGTCTGGGTTGGTTGGCAATTTGATGTGCCGGATGAGGGACGCAATTTGCGGTTGTATGCGCCGGTTGCGACTGC
The DNA here is from genome assembly GCA_016789605.1 of Acidobacteriota bacterium. GTDB lineage: Bacteria > Acidobacteriota > Blastocatellia > RBC074 > RBC074 > RBC074. The sequence continues at coordinate 42,356 of JAEUQO010000277.1, read as the reverse complement.
CAACGGACAACCGATCACCGGTTGGGTGCGGTCGGATTTTGTGTTCGCGGCAAAAACGTTTGATGTTTCGCTTGGCCATCGTGGGCAAAAAGCGCAACCCGCCAGCGAACCCGCCAGCCCGGAGTACAAGCTGACGGTGCGCGATGCGATCTTGGGCGAACGCAAAGTGCTGCCGCGCAGCGATTGGCAATTTGGCCGTTTGGTTGACGGCAAAGTCGTCACCGATCCGACATTCATCACGCTCAAAGGCGGTTTTGAGCCAGGGCGAATTTACGAAGTCGTCTATCGCACACAGAATCCAACCGTTGTCGGTTTAGGTCTGGCAGCAGTGCGCGACGTGATTGCGCATTTCAAATATGCGCCCAACGACGTTGTGACGGTCAAACGCGCGCTGGGATTTGGTATTTCCCAGTCCGGACGGTTTTTGCGGCACTTCGTTTATCAGGGATTCAATGCCGATGAACAGGGCCGTCAGGTGTTTGACGGCCTCAACGCACATGTGGCGGGCGGCGGACACGGCAGCTTCAATCATCGTTTTGCCGAACCGTCGCGCGACGCTTCGCCGTTTTCGACCTTCTTCTTTCCCACGGACATTTTTCCGTTTACGGATGTTGCGCAAACCGATGCGGAAACCGGCGACACCGACGGATTGCTAACGTTGGCAGCCAAACAAAATGTGCTGCCCAAAATTTTCTACACCAATTCCAGTTACGAATATTGGGGACGCGCCGCCGCGTTGATTCACACGACGATTGACGGCAAAGCCGATGCGAAGCTGTTGGACAATGTGCGCATTTATTACTTTCCTGGCGGACAGCACGGCACAGGACCGTTTCCGCCGGTGAAGAATCAAACGCAGCAGCGCAATACGCCGGTGGATTATTCCTGGGGCATGAGAGCGTTGTTGCTGGCGCTCGATGCGTGGACCAAAAACGGAACTGCGCCGCCGCCCAGTCAATTTCCGAAACTGGCCGATGGATCGTTGGCCCTGCCGGCCAACGTCAGCTTTCCCAAAATTCCCGGCGTGAAATTTCCGTTGACGGTGCACGAAGCCTGGCGCGTGGATTACGGGCCGGAGTTCAAAACCAGAGGCTTGATCGCATATGAACCGCCGCGTATTGGCAAAGCTTTTCCGGTGATGGTGCCGCAAGTGGATGCTGACGGCATTGATTTGGGCGGCGTGCGTATGCCCGAAGTCGCCGTGCCATTGGCGACGGTGACAGGCTGGAATCCGCGTGATCCGCAAACCGGCGCGCCCGAACAGTTGGTGGATTTCACCGGCTCTTACCTGCCATTTGCCAAAACCAAAGCCGACCGCGAACGCACTGGCGATCCGCGTTTGTCGTTGGCAGAACGTTACGCCAGTCGCGAACAGTATCTGGGCAAAATCACCGAAGCCGCTTTGGCATTGGTCAAAGGCGGGTACTTGTTGGCCGAAGATTTGCCCGCCGTGATCACTGGCGCGGCAGCGCATTGGGATTACGCACAGAAAAATTGACGGACCATCAGCAGAAAAATGGGGGCAGAAAAAGAGCTGAATCTTTTTCTGCCCCCGTTTTTTTGCCAGCGACAGTTGTGCGTACAACCAGGCCAGACCGCAGTCTTACAACTCGCCGTCGTATTCAGCCAGCAACGCGCAAATCTGATCCAGCACGCCGGTTACATCGCGTCCGGGGCCGGTGTAGTTGTTGCCCATGCCGCTGAAAATCAGCATCTGTCCGCGCTTGGTGGTCAGGTAGCCAGACAAGGCGTTCACATATGACAGCGTGCCGGTTTTGCCGCGAAAGTTGTTGGCGGCGGCGGTGTCGCGCATGCGTCGTTCGAGCGTGCCGTCTATGCCTGCGACGGTCAGTGAATCACGGAAGGCTTGTGTGTGCGGATGTTTGAGCATGAATTCGAGCAAGCTGGAGGTCGAACGCGGCGTCACCAAATCTTGTCGCGCCAGACCGGAACCGTCGCGCAAACTCAACGTCGAAACGTCAATGCTTGCTGCTTGCAAAAACAGACGGCGGACTTCGTTGCCGAGCGTGGCGGTGGATTTCGGTCGTCCGTAATCGTCCAGCTTGCCGTAATCGGGATGCCGCGTGCCCAAATGCCGCAGCAGCAATTCGGTGTGCAGGTTCTGGCTTTGTTTGTTGACGACTTTCAGCAATTCCGACATCGGCTGTGACGCGACGCTGGCCAGTTCGGTCAGTTTGCTTTCGTCAAACGGTTGGGTGACGCGTGTCAGCGCATCCAGGTGTTTGACCTGTCCCGTGACGCGAATGCCGCGTCGTTGCAGCGCTTCTTTGAGCAAGGTCGCGGCAAAACTGGCCGGGTCGTGAATCGCAACGCTGGTTTCAAATGGCGCAGCCGTTTTGGGAAGCGTGCCGAAAAATTCGACGGTGTTGCTGTCCAGCGGGCGATGCACGCCGATGCGCGTCGCGCCACTGTCGCTGGTCGTCACGTGATTGATGATCTTGACGTAGCTGGTTTGCGGCTGGACGGCGATCACTGGCGGCGCGCCTGTTTTTTTGCCCGGCGTGATAACGAAATTGACAGAGTTATCATTGATGGTCAGGGCGCTGACTTCGGCGCCGTAATAAAACTGCAAGTCATCCCATTCCCAGCTCGAACCGAGCAGCGGACCGGCGAAATAGCTGTCATCGCCCAGAATGTTGCCGCTGACGATTTTCAGGCCACTGGCTTTGAGCTGATCGGCCAGTTGTTCAATGGCAGAGATTTTGTCCGCCGGTTTCAGATCGTCGTAACGATCTGGATCGTCCGTATCGAAACGCGGCGACAAATTCGGATCGCCTCGTCCGTAGAGGATCAAATCGCCGTGCAATAAACCGCGTTTGACCGCTTTGCTGGCATAGATAGACGTTTTGAATTTTGCGTCCGGGCCAAAGGCGTCGAGCGCCGCCGACGAAGTGTAGAGCTTCATGTTTGACGCGGGCATGAACGTTTTGTCGGCGTCACGTTCAAACAGGATTTTGTTGTTGGTGATGATGCGCAAGCCCCAGCGCGCCGCCACGAATTTGGGTTGGTCGAGCAAGGCGGCAATGCGCGTTTGCAATTCTTCCAGTGTTTGCGGTTTGGCTGGCGCAGCAGCCGGTTGTTGGGCAAACGTTGACGAAATCGTCAGCGCGCAGATAAGCAACAGGGCGACGAATGAGCGGATTCGTTTCATGTGGAAAGCAACGTTGGATTGTCGGTGTCAGATTGTGGTTTGGTCTGTTCGTTGATCAGCAGTCAGATCAGCGTTTTGGACGGCAAAGCGAAGCGCTCTGCCGTTTCGAGTTTGGCTTGGCCGGGTAGATTGAAAAACTGCACCCAGCCCGCCACGAAATCTATCAGACAACAGCAAGGATTATGTTTGTATAACAGCGTGCCTGCGTTGATGATCGTCAGTTCGCCAAAGCTGCGCACCAGTCGTTGATGCGTATGGCCATTGATGACGAATTGATATTCGCGCCGGTTGACCAGTTGCCACAGCGCATAATTGGCGTGCAGCGTTGGTGAATCGTCGCGCGGCCAGACACCGGCCATATCATCCAGGCCCAGTCCGTGACACAGCATGGCAGTTCCCGCCACCGTGGACAGTTTGCGGGTTAGCGGTAAGGTATCCAGAAACTCCCAGGTATCGAGTTCGACCTCGGCGCGCACGCTGGCTTCGGCCATCTCGCGCATTTCTCCTGCCATCAGCCAGCGTTCGTGATTGCCACGTACGCAGAGCACCTGGTGTTCCAGCAACAGTTGAATGGTGCGGTTCGGATCGCCCGGCCCATCCACCAAATCACCCACCGCGCAGAGCAAATCCAGGCGCTGCGACTGGAAAAATTCCAGCGCGGTCGTTAGCCGCGCTTCTTCGCAGTGGATGTCACCCAGCACGCCGATCCGGCGCAGTCCTTGTTGGTGGGAAGATTGGTATGCGGTCACGGCGCGATGTTTACCACACCCGGCCCAAAACAAAAACTCCACGCGCGCAGAACCCGCCCGGAGTTGAAAAAATGCAGTTGAAAAAATGCTGTTGGAAAATGCTTCGGCTTTTCTCGCCCTTATGCCTGTACGGCTTCGATTACGCAGACGGGGCCCGGTGTCTGTATCACGCGCGTCAGTGTGAAGCCCGCGTTGGCCAACAAGGCACGAAACTCCGCTTCCGTGCGTTCGCGTCCGCCTGCCATCACCAACATGTTCAAATCCATGAACTTGCTCCAGTGCGGTTCGTTGCGGGTGGGCACGACCATTTCGACCAACAACACCTTGCCGCCTGGATTCATTGCGCGGTGGATGTTTTTCAAAATGGTAGTGGACTTTTCATCGTCCCAGTCGTGGATGATGAATTTCATTGTGTAGGCGTCGCCGCCTTCGGGCACGGCCTGGAAGAAATCGCCGCTGGTCAACGTCACACGCTCGCGCATACCGGCGGCGGCGAAAAACGATCCGGCTTCGTTAATGACGTGCGGCAAATCAAACAGCACGCCGCGCGTATCGGGATAACGTTGCAAGATTGCGCTGAGCATTCCGCCCACGCCGCCCGCCACATCCACCAATGTGCCGATGCCGGAAAAATCATACGCGGCCAACACCGCCTGATTGCTCATTTCGGTCAGGCCGCTCATCGCGTCATTGAAGTTGTTCGCGTCGTCAGAGTGTTTGGCGTAATACTCCCAGATGTTCTCGCCGAAAAGATTATCGAAGGCGATTTCTCCCGTTTTCACGCTGTGCAGGAGATTGCCCCAGGCGGGAAAGTGTTCCTGGCCGAGTTCGACCATCGCAACCGCACGCATTGAGCCGGGCACATCGCTGCGCAGCATTTCGGAAACGGGAGTTTGGACGAAACGGCCTTGTTCGTCTTCAGTGAAAATGCCGACACTGGCCAGAGCGCGCAAAATCCGATATAGCGACGGCGCGTGTGTGCCGGTTGCGGTTGCCAACTCGGCGGCTGTGCGCGGCTGGTCTTTCACCAAATCGGCCAAACCAAGTTTGGCGGCGATGTAAATCGTGCGCGAAAGCCAGAACCCACTGATCATTTGCAGCAACACCTCGGTGGGGGGAGGTGCCTGAGTTGAAGATGTCATGCGAGAGAGCTCCTTTGTCAGTTTTGAGGCTGGTCAGCCTGCAGGTTTACAGCCTGCGAACTATACAGGAAGTCCGCTTTCTTGATTACACAAACGCCTTGAAGGAGGCCCTTCTTGAACGGATTTCGCGTTTAAGGAGGTCAGAGTTTTTGCAGGGCTTGACGTAATTTGAGCAAGCCGGAGCGCATACGAGTTTTGACCGTGCCCAGCGGAAGCCGCAGACGTTCAGCGATTTCGGTTTGCGTTAAACCGCCGAAATACGCAATTTCGAGCACTTCGCGCTGTTCGCGGGTGAGTGTGTTGAGCGCGGCGCGAATCTTTTGCCGCTGTTCGGAAAACAGGCTGGCGTCTTCGGGCGTGTCAGTTTCGGCATGAAAGCTACTGACAGTGTCGAGCGGTTCGGTTTCCTTCTTGGTATGCCGTGCGCTGCGCAACCGATCAATGGCGCGGCTGCGCGCCATCATGGTGATCCACGCCAGCGGTTTGCCGCGTTCGGGGGTGTAATGCGTGGCCTGCTGCCAAACCTGCATAAAGACATCCAGCGTGACTTCTTCGGCAGAGGCAAAATCACCCAGCACGCGCAACACCAGGCTGAATACCAAGCGATTCGTCAAATCATAAAACCGTGCGAACGCCTGTTGATCACCGCGCGCGGTGCCGCGGATCAATTCCATCAAGAGCGCATCCTGGTCTTTGGCGGCGGTTGGGCGCAGAGGGCCGGAGGTCGGAGCGATGGCGATGGCGACGGCAGACATCATTGTTCATCCTCTGATTTACGCAATGCTTGCGCGTTTGCGGGCAGAGCCAGTGGCTCATCCTCTGTTTCCGGGGCTGGGGCAGTGGGGCTGGTGCAAAGCCTGGACGTCATCCAGGTCAGCGCTTCTTGCGGTGTGGTCGCACGTAACCGCTCACCGTTCTGGATGTGCTCAACATCAAACACGAACTTTTCCCCCGCTTCCAGGGCTGCTGCTGGCTGGGTGGTTGCTGGCTCATTGCGAATCAGCCAGCAACGAATCAAAAACGAACTGTAGAATTTCATTTTCCTCTCCGCGAAGACCACATCTCTTGTACCGGGCCAAACTTTGTCAGATCACGCTTCCGCGTTACTTCCGCAAACGAGAAAAAGTGAATTCCAGACGACTTCCAATCAACTTCCAGCGGTGGAAGTCTTTTGAGATGGATAGGTTAGGTGGGTTTACGAGGCGCGAGATTTTTTGCGCGGAAGCGGTTGATAAACCGTTTAGGGCCTGGCTGTCAGGTGGAGCAGGGAGAGTAACGCCGCTGAAATGTTCTCATTTAGGGAGAGAAATAAGTGAGACAGGGGGCTAACCAAGTGGCTTATTTGGTGTCAGTTTCTGCCCAAACCGATGCGCCGAACGATTTCGCCAAAGCGTGGGTGCGAACGCAGTTTGGCAAATTTGGGCTCAACAGCCAGCAAGACCAGCGAGTCAGAATGGTCTTCGACGGCTTTGTTCAACCAATCCAACGTTAGTTCGGTTTCGCCCAGCCCGGCATACACGATGGCCAGGTAATACGGCGAAACGTAACGCGTCTGCCCCAGATTTTTCAGTTCTTGAATGGCGCGTTCGGCTTCGGCGCGATTCCCCGCCAACGCGTGTCCGTGACCGAGGTAGGCAATTGCCGCAGGTGTTTTGTCGAGTGAGACTGCACGTTCAAACGCGTTGAGTGCGGTGGGGACATCGCCTTTCTGTTCCAGCGCCCAGCCGATAAAAAAATGCACGAAGGGAAAATTCTGATCCATCTCCAGCGCGCGGCGAAATTGCGTCAACGCGTCGTCATAGCGACCCGAAAAATACGAAGGCAGGCCGATGTTGGCCGTGATGACCAGCGAGAGCGGATCGAGTTGTTGGGCGCGTTGTATTTCGGCCAGGCCGGCATCGAATTTCTTTTGATAGGTAAGGAACTGGCCATACCACTGATGCGCCGACGGGTAATTGGGATCAAGCGCCAGTGCGCGTTTGAATTCCGCTTCTGCGCCCGCCCAGTCCCATTCATAGCGCCATTTGCCGACGGCCAGCGACGCGTGTGGCGCAGCCAATTGCTCGTCCAGCTTGAGGGCGCTTAAGGCGGCTTCGCGCGCGCGCGGAATTGCCACCGTCGGCGGCAACCACAGATTCGACATGGTGTGATACGTGTCGGCCAGTCCGGCATAGGCCAGCGCGTAACCCGGATCAGCGGCAATCGCTTGATTGAAGTATTCAATGGCGCGTTGCAGGTCTTGCACGGTGCGGCGGTTCCAGTGGTAACGGCCTTTCAAATACGCCTGATAGGCTTCGATGTTGCCGGTGTGTTGTTGCGCGACGCGTTCCTGCTCTTCGTTGGTCAGCCGCACGCGCAGCTTTTCAGAAATTTCGCGCGCGATTTCCGCCTGTACGGTGAAGATATCCGACAGCGGGCGGTTGTATTGCGCGCCCCACAATTGCGCACCGTCCTTGACGTCCACCAAATCGGCTTGAATAACCAGCAGCTCGCCGCGTTGCAGAACTTTGCCGGTCAAAATGGCGCGCACTTTCAGTTCGCTGCCGATGGTTTGCGGGTCAAGATCACGTCCTTTGTAGCGAAACGCTGTAGTGCGCGCCATCACCCGCACATTGGGCAAACGCGACAAACTGTTAATCAGGCTTTCGGTGATGCCGTCGCTCAGATATTCAACGTTCTGATCGCGACTGCCGTTGGTGAAAGGCAACACCGCCAGCGAATCAATGATCGTTTCTTGCTGGCGGCGAAAATAAGCAAACCCTGCGACGGTTGTAATCAGCAAGGCAAGGGCCAGCACGCCAGTGAAAATGCGGCGGCGCGCGCGCGTTGTTGTTTCGGGCGCAAGCGTGTGCGCGGCAGCGTTTTTTGTTTCGCTGGCCAGCGCCGATCCATTCAGTGCCAAGGGAGGAGAATCTGGCAACCAGTCTCCAGCGACGATTTGTTCGTACAGCGCGACGGTCGCCGCTTCCGGTTCGGCGCTCAATTCTCGCCGTAATATTTCTCCGCACTGTTGATACTGCTGCAACGCCTGGTGACGGCTGCCCGACAGCGCATACAACCGCATCAGGTGGCGATGCGCGGCTTCATTGGTTTGCTCGAGTGTCAGCAATTGCCGGTATCGTTCGATGCTTTGCGGCAACTGTCCGGCTTGTTCCTCGGCGTGTGCCAATCGCATGAGCACACGTTGCGCCAGATTGCTGACTTGTTCACGGCGCGCTGCTGCCCAATCTTCATAACGGTCTTCGCCGAGCAGTTCTCCTTCATAAAGACGCAAGGCTGATTCCAGGGCTGCCGCCGCGCCGCTTTTGAGCGCTGTTTCGGCTTGGTGTTCGAATGCCTCGACATCAACCCACAACTCTCCTGGCGCACGTAACAACACCTGTTGATCCTGAGTCAGCAGGAAGCGCGACTCTGCGCCTGCCTTAAGCTGTGGTTCCAGGGCGCGGCGCGCAGCGTGAATGGCTTTGTGCAAATTGTTGAGCGCCAGCTCTGGCTCCATTTCGGGCCAGAGATATTCCATCAATTGTTCGCGGTGTAGCTGATGGTGCGGCGCCAGGGCCAGAATCTTGAGCAGCGCTTTTGATTTGCGCCGCGTCCAGGCACGTTCATCCACAGGCACGCCGTCCACCAGCACACGCACCGGACCTAGAAAGCGCAATTCAAGTTTTGACGGAGTCTGGAGTTCCTGGCTCATCTTGGTCTTCGATTCTGCTGATTCAAGGTGTTGCGTCAAGCTTTTTGCCTGCCCATGAAGCCATTGTCCTCAGTAGAGGCCGAGTTTGCCAAGGGCTGTTGTGATGATGTCATCTCATTGCTGAAATATGTACTGGACAAAAATAATAAAATCTTCAGGCAAACTACCCAATCCAACTTTCGCCGGCTCACCGTAAGGGCAAGCGTAACACAATGACGCTGGTTACCCTTTAATCACTTTTGCTTTCTGATCACTGCTCAACGCGAACCTTGGTGTTCGCAGGGGGAGGTCTGTCCAAAATGAAACCCGTGAAAAAATATCGTAGCGCAGTGACGCTCGTCACAACTCTCTGTTTGTTGCTTTCTGTCGTACCGTTCTTCCACTTCAGGCTGACTGACACGGCGCGTGCCAACGGTTTGTCGCCCATCAGCGAAATGGAAGGCATCGTTTATGCGGTTACCGCTGGAAATAATCTCATCAACTTCAACACTGCTACGCCCAGTGCTGTCAACCGCAGCGTTCCGCTGACTGGTTTGGCGCAGGGAGAAACAATCAACAGCATTGATTTTCGTCCCCGCACGGGGCAACTGTTCGCCATCAGCAGCGCCAGCCGTGTTTATGTCATCAACACGGGCACTGGCGCAGCCACGGCTGTCGGCGCGGCCTTTACACCGGCGCTGAATGGCACGGCCATTGGGCTGGATTTCAATCCCACGGTGGATCGTATCCGCCTGGTCACTGACGCCGAACAAAATTTGCGCTTGAACCCTGATACGGGGGCAGTGGCCGCTACGGATTCACCGCTGGCGTATGCGCAGGGAGATACCAACGCCAATGCCAATCCGAACATCGTCGGATCGGCTTACACGAATAACTACAACGCAACGACGACCACCACACTGTTCAGCATTGATTCGAACTTGGATATTTTGGTGCGACAAGGTTCGCCGGGGGGCGCACCGACTTCACCCAATACCGGACAGCTTTTCACGGTCGGCGCGCTGGGTGTGAATACGACGGATCAGGTCGGTTTTGATATTTCAGCGCCGGGCGATTTGGCGTTTGCTTCGTTGACGCCACAAAGCGCGACCACGTCTTCGTTTTATGCGATCAATTTGAACACCGGGGCCGCGACGTTGGTCGGGCCGATTGGTGGCACGGACATCGTGCGTGACATTGCTGTCGTGACGCGCGTTGAAACGATTTTTGCCGTCAACGCAAACAACGAATTGCTGAGCTTCAACAGCGGTACGCCGGGCGCGATCACGACGCGCACGATCACCGGGTTGCAAGGCGGCGAAAGCGTCCTCGGCATTGATTTTCGACCGGCTACAGGCCAGCTCTTTGCGCTGACCAATGCCAGCCGCGTTTACACCTTGAATACAACCACGGGGGCGGCGACACCGGTAGGCGGTGCACCGCTGGCCACGCCGCTCAACGGCACGGCCTATGGCTTTGATTTCAATCCGGTGCCGGATCGAATTCGTGTGGTCAGCGACGCCGAACAAAATTTGCGTCTGAATCCGAACAACGGCGCTATCGCCGGAGTAGATACGCCGCTGGCTTATGCGCAAGGCGACGCCAACGCGGGCGCAAATCCGAATGTGGTGGCGTCGGCTTATACCAGCAACATCGCAGGCACAACCACGACGACGCTTTATGGCATTGATTCGGAGCGTGATGCCCTGGTGTTGCAAGGTTCGTTGGGCGGCACACCCAATTCACCCAATGGCGGTTCGTTGACGACGGTGGGCGCGCTCACTGTGAACACGACCGATCAGGTCGGGTTTGACATTGCGCCGCAAACGGGCGCGGCCTTCGCTTCGTTGACGTTGGCAGGCGCCACGACGTCTGGTTTGTATGCGGTCAACCTGACCAGCGGCGCAGTGACGTTGCTTGCGCCGATTGGCGGCGGTGCCGTCATTCGCGACATTGCAGTGGCAACGCGCGTCGAACTGACTTATGCCGTTACCGCAAGCAATACGCTCATCAGTTTCAATGCGCTGACGCCGGGCACAATTCTCAGCACCGCGCCGATCACCGGTTTGTCCGCAGGCGAAAACATCGTCGGCATAGATTTCCGTCCGGCAGGCGGGCAACTGTTTGCGCTGAGCACGGCCAACATCGTTTACACAATCAATCCGCTGACGGGATTTGCCGCGCCCGCAGGGCCCGCATTTGCGCCTGCGTTGGCGGGCACTTCGTTCGGTTTCGATTTCAATCCGGTACCGGATCGCATTCGTGTAGTCAGCGATGCCGATCAAAATCTGCGGTTGAATCCCAACAACGGCGCGCTCGCCGGAACAGACACGGCGCTGGCATATGCTTCGGGCGATGCCAACGCCAACGCGAATCCCAACGTGGTGGCGGTCGCGTATACAAACAATTTTGCGGGCACGCCTTCGACCACGTTGTTCGGGGTAGATTCCAATCTGGACATTCTGGTGCGTCAAGGCTCGCCGGGCGGTGCGCCCAATTCGCCCAACGGCGGTCAGCTTTCGACCATTGGTCCGCTGGGCGTGAACACCACCAACGATGCCGGGTTCGATATTTCAGATTGCGGCAACAGCTATTTGTCATTGACGGCGGCGGGCGCAACGCAATCGCAGCTTTACACGATCAACCTGACGACTGGCGCAGCCACCGCCATTGGTGCTGTCGGCGTCAATGAAGTGGTACGTGACATCACCGTGGCCACGACCTTTGTTCCTTCGGCGCAGCAAGCAGGTTTGGCGGCAGTCAACGCGGCCAGCTTTGCCAGCGATACGCTTGCGCCAGATACGATCACGGCTTTGTTTGGCAGCTTCCAAACGACGGGCGGCCAAATTGCCATCGCCAATACCTTGCCGGTGCCGACTACCCTGGGCGGAGTGACCGTGGCGGTGAATGGCGTAAACGCCGGTCTGTTTTTTGTCAGTAACAGCCAGATCAACTTCCGCGTGCCAAGTTCGGTTGCCGACGGGCAAGCGCTCATCACCGTGACCAATGCCAACGGCACGACACGCGCGGGCTTTATCACGATCAATCGCACGGCCCCAGGACTGTTCACGCTCAATGCCAGCGGTACGGGCATTCCGGCGGGATTCAGCACGGTGGACGGCGTGAATTTCACTGGGCTGGCCAATCCTGACGGAACCGCCCGCGCAATTGATCCGGGCAATTCTGCAAAACCAACCTATCTGGTGTTGTTTGGCACCGGTTTGCGCAATGCGCGTGCAGATAACCCGACTGATGGTAACGGCATTGCTGAAGCCGTCACGGCGACCATTCAGGGCATTCCGGCGGCAGTCAGTTACGCCGGACGTCACCCGGATTACGAAGGTCTGGATCAAATCAACCTGGTGATTCCGCCGCAACTGGCAGGCACGGGGATGGCGACGTTGCGCCTGGTGGTGAATGGCCGTGCGTCAAATGAGGTGGCGGTTCGTATTGGCGGCACTGCGCCGACGATTACGACCGAAAGCGCTGCCTTGGGACAGACCATCGGCGGTTCATTGTCGAGCACTGACCAAGTGCTGCGTGGTGGTGACGGTCGCACCTATTTCTTTGACGCGTATCGTTTCAGCGCCGCCGCCGGCACCGGTGTGGCCATTGATGCACGTTCGACGGTGTTTGACGTCGCGGTGTTGTTGTACCGCGCCGAAGCAGGTGGCGCGCTGACGCTGGTGGCGGCAGACGACGATCTGGGTGGTTTGGGTGACGGTGACATCGTCAACGGCAACGCGCTGTTGCTGTCGGCGATTCAGCAAACGGGCGATTACGTCGTGTTTGTTACCAGCGCCAGCCGTCAACCGGGTGCGCTCGGCGGCTATAGCTTGCGTCTGGTTGGCAATGCGATTCAGTCGCTGAGTTATGGTGCGAACGTCAATGGCAGCATCGCGGCAGGCGACCTGCAAACGTCAGCAGGAGACTTTCTGGATGCGTACTGGTTTGCCGGCGTCGCGGGCGACCGGGTGCAGCTCAGAATGAATGCCACGAATTTCGATTCGTTGCTGCTGTTGAACAAAAACAACGGCGATACCGTGGGCGCAGATGACAACAGCGGCGGCGGGCAAGATGCCTTGCTCAGCCAAACGCTGTCGGAAACCGGCGTCTATGTAGTGATCGCGACGCCGTTCGCGCCGAATCGCACGGGCAATTACACGCTGTCGCTGACGCGTGTGATCAGCGCCGTGACCGGCTTGGGTGAGACTGAGGGGGCGTCTGTTGCGCCAGCGCGTGTGGTTTCGCTGGCGCGGGCAGGCAAAGGCGAACTCACGCATCCGCGCTTTGCTGAGTTTGCGGCGCGCGCGGTAATCGAGCGCTAACCCCAAAGGCGTGCCAGAGGCGGGGATGCTACGGGCTGTGGGTTTGGACAGTCCTGGGTCTCTCTCTCCGCCTCTGGCGCGAAAGCGAATACGAAGGATGGAGGTTCTTATGCAACGCTTATTGGCCGGTGGTTTGATTTTGGCTGGTTTGTTGGCCGCGTCGGGGTGTCGCGCCGCCAGCGGAAGCACGACGCCGCTCGAGCCGCAACCGTGCACGATTGCGCTGACGCAACACCAAGGTGAAACCCCGCTCGATCGCGAAATTGCGCAGTTACAACAAAAGGCGCGCACCAACCAACAGCCCGGACCATTTCTGGAAAAACTTGGTTGGCGGTTGGTCGAAAAAGCGCGTGTGAGTTTCGATCCTGGCTATTACAAACTGGCGGAACAGTGTGCGCTTTGCATCGAAGCCAAAGCCAATCCCAACCAGCAGGTTTCGCAACGCAGCAACCTGACGCCGGAAGACGCGGCCAAATCTACGCGTGCTTCTGTGTTGTTGTTGCGTGGTCACATCCTGCACAGCATGCACCGCTTTGGCGAAGCCGAGGCGATGGCGCGCGAACTGGTCAACTTGCGCGGCTTGGCCTTTGATTATGGTTTGCTGGGCGATGTTTTGATGGAACAGGGAAAACTGAACGAGGCCATTGTTGCGTATCAGCAAATGATGAATCAACGACCCGGGCCGCAAGCTTACAGTCGCGCCGCGCACGTGCGCTGGTTGCAAGGCGATCTGGATGGCGCGCGCCAGTTGATGCAAATGGCTGCGCAGGCTTCGGGCCAGGGCGATGCGGAATCTTCTGCCTGGGCTTGGTCGCGTGCGGCGCTGTATGAGTTGCAAGCCGGGCAGGTCAAACGTGCACAGGCGTTTTGCGACACCGCCTTGGAATTACAAAAAGAATATGCTCCGGCGTTGCTTTCACGCGGACGCATTTTGCTGGCGGAACAGAAAACCAACGAAGCGATTGCGACTTTGCAACGCGCGGCGCAACTCAATCCGTTACCGGAATATCAGTGGACGCTGGCTGACGCATTGCGCACCGCCAACCGCGAAACCGAAGCGCAGACCATCGAAAGCAAGTTGGTGGCACAGGGCGAAGCCAACGATCCGCGCACGTATGCGCTGTATCTGGCGACGCGTGGCAATAACACGGCCAGGGCATTGAAACTGGTCAACGAAGAGTTGCGTTTGCGCCAGGACATTTACACGCTCGATGCGCTGGCTTGGGCGCAAGCGGCGCACGGAGATAGCGCGATGGCCTGGCAAACCATGCAACAAGCTTTGCGCGACGGAACACAAGACGCGCGTCTTTTCTTTCACGCCGCGAGCATTGCTGCCCAAGCCGGACAGTCGCAAGCGGCTACTACCTACCGCAACAAAGCTGTGAAGTTACAGGCGATGTTGCTGCCCAGCGAACAAAACCGGCTCAAACAGTTACAAACTGGCTGAGCCGCTTTCCTCCGACAAGCGCACGTTGGTTTTGCTTGTTTCTGTCCCGTGTCCTGACCGATGAGGGGGCAAGCAGGCAAGAAAAACGTCGCGTTGAATCGGTCTCTTTTATTCACAACTGACATACGAAGCTGCGGATTTTCCGCCGCGCGAGTGGCGGGCTTGGGGTTCGTGTGTCCGCTGAGGCGCTGATTGCTGGCGTCTGTCAAAAACTCTCAAACATCCAGAGGAGTCGGAAACCTATGAAGAATCTGAAGCTGAAATTCAGACGCGGGCTGACGCTCGCACTGGCTGGGATGATCGCGCTGCTGCCCAGCTTTTCGTTGAACGCGTATGCGTCCAGCCACATGGATGCGCCACTCATTACGCGTGACCCATCGGCCAACACGACTGACGTGTATGCGTTTGTGCGGCCAGATGCCAATGGCAACAAATCCCTGGTGCTGGCATTGGGCGTGTATCCACACCAGAACCCCGGCATCGGCCCGAACAAATACAACTTTGATGACGACGTGCGTTATGAAATGCACGTGGCGTTGGGCAGCGATGTGGCCGCTGGCCGCCCGACGCTGACCTATCGCTTCCAGTTCAAAACCGCGTTCAAGAATCAAAAGACGCTGTTGCAATCTTATCTGGGTGTGGTCAATGACATTGATGACGCCAGCCAGAACCTGACGCAAACTTATACGGTGTCAAAGATTGACAACCGCACGGGCAGCACGGTTGTGCTCGGCACGGGCAAAGTGCCGCCCAACAACCAGGGCAACGCCACCCCCTTCTATAACGAAGGCAACAACGGCGAAAACCCCGCGCGCAAAGGCGTGGCTACGCGCGACCAACTGGATAAATACACGCAGCAGGCCATTACCGACCTGTCGCTTGGTTACACGGCGTTTGCCGGTCAACGCGATGATGGTTTCTATGCCGACATACAATCCATTTTCGACTTGCTGAAATTGCGTAACCCGGGCAAAGACTCGCAAGGCGGCTTCAACTTGCACCTGATGACGCTGCGCGTTCCTTTGAACGAACTCGGTGGCGATCAACAAACCGTCGGCGTGTATGCCACAACCAGCCGCATGCAGATGGCGGTTCCTTGTGCGCAAGGCCGGGGCATCATTGACGTGATTCGCCGTCCGAACTGGGTGCAGGTCGCTCGCCAAGGCAATCCGCTTTTCAACGAAGGTCTGATTGCGTTGGAAGACAAAGACACTTACAGCCGCACCAGCCCCAGCTCGGACAGCCAACTGTTCCGCAAATACGCCGAAAACCCGGAACTCGCCACGTTGATCAATCTGCTGATCGGAGGCGGTCAGCAATTGGCGATTGACAAAGGTCGTGCGGACATCGCCGCGATTTACATTCCTGATTTGATCAAGGTTGATCTTTCGACTGATCCGGTGCGTTTGGCCGGCAATGGGCCGAATGATTCGGCCAATCCTGACGACACGGGCTTTTCGCGGCTGAGCATTTTCGGTGGCGACATCCTGGAAAGCCGGGCTGCCGGACATCCGTTCCGCTTGCCCAGCCAGTTTCTGGGCTTGCCTGCGGGCAAGAGCTTCGTGCCTGGTGGTTGGCCGAATGGCCGCCGTTTTGGCGACGACGTGGTGGATATCGCCGTGATCGCGTTGCTCAGCGATTTGCGCGACCCGGCTAACCTGAAAATCAATGATCCGTTCCGTGGCAATTACGACGGTGTGACAGGCAACGAACTGGGATTCAACAAGGTGTTTCCTTATGAACCCACGCCACAAAACGGTCGCGCCATCGTCGGCTTTGCCAACAAATAAAGCGCACGATGGATGAGTCTTCACCGGCTGGTCGACGGTTGGCGAACGAGTCAGACCAGTCCGGTGAGGTAATGGGCAACGCAAGGTTGGTAGCTGTTGGGGACACGTTAGGTGATCTTGCGTTGCCTGTTTTTCTTTGTGAGATGAGAGACGTCATGAAGAATTTTGCGAATCGTCTGCCCGATTGGGTGTTGCGTTGGCTGCCCAGCATTTGTTTGCTGTTGGTGTTTTTAATGACGGCTGCCGTTGCCGTGTTGGCTCACGATCCGGGGCTGAGCGCCGCAGAGCTGAAGTTGGTCGGCGACCAGTTACACGTGCGCATGACATATGCGCGACAGGACATTGAGCCGCTGGTGAAACTTGATACGGATGGCGATGGGCAGGTGTCGGCAGGAGAATTGGCGACTGCGCAATCAGCGTTGCAGGCTTTGATGCAAGAGACGGTGGTGCTTATCTCGGACGGTCATCCCTTGCCGTTACATAAAGTGCAGGTTACGACTGACGACAGCAACGCGGTGCATTGCGAGCTGACGTTTGCCGCAGTCGCAGGCGCACGAATGCAATTGCGTTCGTTGTTGCCCGCGCGTTTGGCGTTGGGGCACAAACAGTTTTTGACTTTGCGCGCTGCCACGGGCGAAACGCTGGGCGCGCGTTTGCTCGATGCCAGTAATGATTTGTATGAGCTTGAGCTGGCGACGCTCGCTGGACATACGAAGCCGCAAACTTTTTGGGGCTTTTTGCTGTTGGGAATCGAACATATTCTGACCGGCTTTGATCATCTGGCGTTTTTGTTGGCGCTTTTGCTGGCAGGCAGCCGCTTACGCGAAGCTTTGAAAATCATCACTTCATTCACGATTGCGCACTCGATTACGTTGGCGCTGGCGACCTT
This sequence comes from Acidobacteriota bacterium, assembly GCA_016789605.1. Taxonomy (GTDB): domain Bacteria; phylum Acidobacteriota; class Blastocatellia; order RBC074; family RBC074; genus RBC074. The sequence goes on along the minus strand of JAEUQO010000277.1, from coordinate 25,166 downwards.
GAATTGGGTGAACCTGCCCGCCAACATCGTCGAACCGTTGATTGCCGTTTCGATTATTTATGTCGGCATCGAAAATCTGTTTCGCCGCGAAATCAAAGGCCGCTGGTTACTGACATTTGCTTTTGGCCTGATTCACGGTTTTGGCTTTGCGGGCGTCTTGCGTGAATTGGGGATCGGCGCTGACGGCAATGTGGTGATGCCGTTGCTGACCTTCAATCTGGGCGTAGAGCTGGGACAAATCGGCATTGCCGCACTGGTCTTGCCCTTGATTTGGAAGTTGCGCCAACAGCCAGCATTTGTTCCGCGTTATGTGCCAGCCTGTTCGTTGTTGGTGGCATTGGCTGGCGGTTACTGGTTGGTGCAACGAACCTTGTTCTAACGCGACACAGACAAATTCAAACGAAACGATTGGCCAGCGTCACCTGTCGCTAAGGTCGCCAGAAATTTTGCCGCCAAATCGTTTTCTCAAAGGAGAATGAGATGTTTACCCCCCGTTTAACCCGCTTGGTAAGGTTGCACCTTGGTTTATGCGCGCTATTTTGGTTGGCGTTTGCCGTGCCCGGCGTTGTTGGCCAGACACCGCTAACCGCTACACGCGTTCTCTCTGGTGTGGTGGTTACGAGCAAGAACGAAGTCGTGCCGGGCGTGACGATTGCCGTGCATTCGGCGGCGGGCGAACAACGCGTGCAAAGCGATGAGGAAGGCCGTTTTCAGTTGAATGTGGCGCGATCTGCCCTTGTGCTGAAAGTTTACGGTCGCAATCTTGCCGCGCTGGAAAAAGCGATTGCGGCCGCAGACGTAAGCGAAAACTTGCGGCTGGAAGTGACCTATGTGATTCCTGCGATTCACGAAGGGTTAATCATTTCCGCCACGCAACTTGATCCGACAATTGACCGGCGCAATGACCCCATTTATCGCGACACGCTCTTTTCGCGCGACGATCAGGTGTTTCACACGCTCGATGCCGGCATCAATGCCGGGCAACACGAAGGCGGCGGCAAGTCGCTGGAAATTCGCCGCTTCGGATTCAATCTGGATCACGGCGGCGTCAACGGTGGCTTAAAAGTGCTGGTGGATAACTTCCAGCAGAATCAGGGAACGCAAGGACACGGGCAAGGTTATCTGGGGCAATTGAAATCACTGACGCCGGAACTGGTGCAAGACGTAGACATTCTCAATGGTCCCTTCAGCGCCCAGTATGGTGATTTTTCCGGGCTTGGCGTGGTGCACATACGGTTGAAAGAGTCTTTGCCTGAACAAGTGACGGCACGCTTTCAGGGCGGTTCGTTTGATACGTTTCGCACTTTTGCCGCGTACAGCCCGAAACTGAAATCCGGTGACGCATTGTTGGCGTACGAAGGCTCGCGCACCGACGGCCCGTTCAAAAATCCACTGGCTTACAAACGCGACAACCTGACCGGAAATTACGTCCACAAACTAAATGACAAGCGCGCGCTTGGTTTCAAGTTCAATTTGGGGCGCAATGACTTTACCTCGTCGGGGCAGATTCCGCTGGATGAAGTGTTTGCCGGGCGACTGGATCGGTTCGGATTTATTGACCCGGAAAACGGCGGACGTGTGCGCACAGGCGTGGCCAGCGCTTATTTTCGGCAAGAGACCGAGAAGAACGGCGTTTTCAAACTGGATGGTTTTGTCGCGCGATCATTGTTTGATCTGTATTCCAACTTCACGTTCTTTCTCAATGACGAAGTGAATGGCGATGAAATTGTGCAGCACGATTCGCGTTTGCAGGAAGGCGTCAACGCACAGTTTTTGCAACCGTATAAATTGTTCGGGCAACGCGCCTTGCTCAACGTTGGCGCAAATTACCACGACAATCAGATTAACGTCGGCTTGGACAACGCAATAGCGCGTGCGCCATTTGCGGTGGCCAGCAAAGCCAATGCGCGCGTCACAAACGTCGCGGGCTATGTGCAACAGGGCATTGATCTGTGGCGCGGGCACGTGCATCTGGAAGCCGGGTTGCGCTATGACTACTTCCGTTTCAAGGTCGAAGATCGTGTGACAGCGACGGCATCAGGCATGCAAGGCGCATCACAGGTACAGCCGAAATTCAATCTTGCGGTCACGCCGTCAGAACGCGTTCCGCTGACGATGTATTTCAATTATGGACGCGGTATTTCCAGCCAGGATGCGCGTGGCGTGGTGCAACAGCCTGCAGGGCCAAAAGTCTCAACGACGGATTTTTATCAGGTCGGCACGGCGCACCATTTCGGGCGTTTGTCGCTCGCAACGGACTTGTTCCTGATTGATCGGTCGAACGAGCAGGTTTACATCCCGGATGACGGCAGCTTTGAATTCAAAGGACCGAGCCGCGCATATGGCGCAGAGGCAAAGCTGGCGGTCAAACTGACGCGCGCCTTGAGCTTTAATGGCGGTTTCACCAAAGTGATGAATGCGTTTTATCGCGGAACTATGCCACGGCTTTACGTCGACAGCGCGCCGCAATTCATCAGCAATGCGGCCTTGACGTTGGCTGGCTGGCAGGGCTTTAGCGGGTCGTTGCGCTATCGGCACATCAACAATTACCGGTTGGATGGCGAAGACCCCGGCATTCGCGCCGCCGGATTTGATGTCGTGGATTTGAGCGTGAACAAACGGTTGCACCGTTGGCTGGAATTCAACTTTTCGCTGGATAACCTGACGGGCAAACGCTATTTCGAGACGCAGAATTATTTTGAATCGCGGGTGCGCCCAGGACTTGATCCGGTGGCGCGCATTCACGCAACGCCCGGCTATCCGCGCACGGTGACGGCGGGAATTACGTTTCGGCTAGGCGCGAAAGACTAGTGGGAGTAAGCGGCAGAAAAACAGCGGGCGGAAAAAGAGGCCTACGCCTTTTTTCGCCCGCTGTTTTTTGCCAGTCATTGTCTGGCGTATTACGAAATCAGCTTTAGTTGCGTCGCAAGGTCACGCCGCCATTGATGCCGCTGACGCGGATCGCCGGACCGCCTGCGCCCAATTTGCCGCGCAATTGTCCACGGCGCATTTCACCGATGACGGTGATCGGCAAATCGCTGTCAACGCCGCCGTTGATGCCGCTGACGTCAACGTCTGCGTTGGCGGTGGCAGGCAACCCGATTTCAACGCCGCCATTGATGCCGCTGACGCGCAACCCGCCGTCGCCCAACCGCAACAACGTAATGGACGTGCGCCCGTTGATGCCGCTCAATTGCGACGCGGTACCGGCTTGCGCGACATCCACGCGCCCGTTAATACCGCTGAGCTCAGCGACGCCCGTGATCTGCCCGACATTGACCGCGCCATTCACGCCGTTCACTTTCAAATCAATGGCGCGCGGCAATTTCAGGCGGACATCGTGCCGCACCCAGCCACGTTCGCGGCCCCAGCCTTTGCCTTCGCGGTCGTTTTCGGTGCGAATGGTCAAGCTGTTGGCCGTGTAATCCACCAGCAACGGGCGGCGCTCCATTGCTTCGCGATCCGAAGCTTTAATGGTGATGTTGATTTCCGCTTGTTCGCCGTCCCAGGTTTCGATGCTGACACGGCCATTGATGCCACTGATGCGCACGTTCGACCCCGGAGCCAGCGTGGTGGATTTGTTGACTTGTTCATTAACTTCGCCGCCCTGAAAGACATTGGGCGTCAGTGTGAAGAAAAAGCCGAGCACGGCGCTCAGCAACATTGAAGCGATGATTTGCATAGTTGTGATTCCTCCCGTTGGGTAAGTGCGCCAACGCAACCAATCGTTGCAGATATTTTTGCGGCGCCGCGAAATTTCTTCTGGCTCAGCGATGCGCCGCAGGATTTTTGCGGATGATGACGCTGCCGCTGAAACTGGCCGCGCGCACTTCTGCGCCGCCTTTGCCGATCGTGCCCGTGATCGCGCCGCGTTCACCCAGTTTCGAGCCTGGCCCGAGTTGTAACGGAAATTCGGTGTTGATCGAACCGCTGTGACTGGTGGCGGTCAGGTTGAAATTGCTGTCAGGCGGCACCAGCAACAGCACTTCGCTGCTGAAGCTGACAAATTCATACCGTCCGTCGTCATAGATTTTGCCCGTAAAACGCACGCTGCCGCTGTTGCTTTTGGCGACCACGTCGCGGCTGTCAATGTTGGTCAGAATGACTTCGTCGCTGGTCGAGTTGACCTCGATACGGCCTTTGACATCGGTCAGTTGGATAGAGCCGCTGACGGCGGTGGCGCGCACGCCTTCCTGTGCCTGACGGATGATGACGTTACCGCTGAGCGTGTTGGCTGTGACGCGTCCACGCACGTCGGTCACGGTGACGCTGTCAGAGGTACTGTCGGCCACGACATCGCCTCCGACATCATTGATGGTGACCAGGCCACTGGTAGAGCGCGCAGTGGCGCGTCCGCCGATTCGTTTTAGCTCGACATTGCCACTGAGCGTATTGGCCGTGACATCGTCGCGCACGCCCGTGACACGAATGTTGCTGCTCAGGCTGCGTGCGTTGAGCGTGGAATTGACTTCACCGATGAACAATTCGCCGCTGTTGGTACCGATGGTCAATGCGCCGCCGATGCGATCGGCTCTGATGTTGCCGCTGGTCGTGGTCAGAAAGGCATCGCCGGTGACTTCGCGCACGGTGACGTTTCCGCTGGTGGAACGCGCCGTCACGCGCGCCACCGAATCGCTGACGGTGATGTCGCCGCTGATCGAACTCAGCGAATTGAGAATGGCCGAGCGCGGGACTTTTACGTCGTAGTCCACCCAGGTGTTGTTTGACCGTCCGCGCGGATAGATGGTGCGCAATTCCACGCGATTGGGTTGGGCGATGACTTGAATCTCGACCAGAGCGGCATCGTCCTGATTGCGGCCGCGTTTGATGGCGTCCACCTTGACGCGGTTTTCTTCCCAACTGGTGATGCGGATGTAACCGCTGACATTGCTGACGGCGACCGTGCCGCCGACGGCCAGGTCATAGGTCTCGTGCAATTCGTGCGCGGCTGGCGTTTGCGCCGCGACGTCTGTTACGTCGTGTCGCCAAACCAGCGCGCCGACAAGTGCGACCAGCAGCACTGCAAACCTGATTGTTCCCACTCCACTGAATTTCATCTCCGTAATCTTCTCTCTTTGACGTTCGTTATTGCAGTGCGATTTCCTGCATCAATTCGACTTTTTTGGCATAGGCCGCCAATAAAAACTGTCCGGCAGCCAGATCGTCTGGCCGTTCACGCAAAGCGCGGCGGCTGGTCGCCAGCGAATCGTTGATCAAAGCCAAGCTGCTTTCATACTGTTTGAAAACGTTTTGGTCCATTCCGTCACGCCGTTTGGCAATCGCCTGACCCAGCAATTTGATGGCCTTTTCGTATTCGCGCGCGGCGCGGGCGATTTGTTGGCTCATCAGTTCCTGCTCGCTCAGTTGGCGCGGGACAGCCACCGGCAAAGCCGTTTTCGGTTGTGTTGTCGTTTGTGCGACCGTCGTTTCCGGTGTCGCGGATTGTTTGAAAGACGGCGGCGCAGGTGTCACGGTCACAGCGGGCGTCTGTGTGACGCTAGGGGACGCTGCCGGGCCGGTATTTTGCGCCAGATTCTGGTTGGTGTCTCCCCCGCGTTTGAGGAAGTAGCTTGTCGCGGCCACGGATAAGGTGATCAAGAGGACAGCAAATGCTGCCTGTCGTAACAAGGCAGGTTGCAATAACCAGGCAAACGACGATTCGCGCAACCAGGTGCGCCACCCCGGGGCGGATTGACTGGGCGACAAAGCCGAACGCGGTTCTTCGTGTAACCGTGCGCGAATTGCTTCCCACATTTCGCCGCTCGGTTCCAGCGCGGTTTGTTCATAAAACTGTGAAAACAGCTCCTGTTCCCGTTCCAGCTCCTGACGCAGTGCGGCGCATTCCGCACACGACGCCAGATGCGCGCGGATTTCCGCTGCCTGTGCGTCGGGCAATTCGCCATACAGGAAATCTTCCAACTCGGTTTGGCAACGTTCACAATTCATTTTCGCTACTCACTTCCTGAACCATCACTGCCGATAAATCTTGTACAGGGTTAAAACTCTTGTGCTGCCAGGTACGGCGCGATTCGTTTGCGCATTTCCAGCCGCGCGCGATGCAGATCGGTTTTTAATTTGCCAATCGAATGCCCGGTGAGCGCGCTGATCTCTTCGTAGCTTTTTTCGTGAAAAATCTTCAAGCTGAAGACCATGCGCTTGTCTTCATCCAGCGACAACAAGGCCTTCTGAATGGTTTCGGTCAATTCGCGGTCCAGCATCGCTCCTTCCGGCAAGATTCCTTGCGCCTCCAAGCCCAAACTTACTGGTTCATCCAAACCAACTTTTCGTTCATCGCGCCGCGTTTGCCGCGAAGCTTCGCGCACAACGTTGCGCGCAATGCCAAACAACCAGGTCGAAAGCCGCAGCTCTTCGCGCAGCGCAGGCAAATTGCGATATGCGCGCACAAAGGTTTCCTGCGCGAGTTCTTCGGCCAGTTCGCGGTTTTGCACATGGTTGTGGATAAAGCTGAGCACGGGGCGACCATAGCGATTGAAGATCAGGTGAAACGCTTCTTCGTCGCCTGCTTTGGCCCGCGTGACCACGCCTGGGGCTATCTCCGCGAAACTCATCCTCGCTTCTCTCTCAGGTTCCTGTTTCGTTGCTGCAATGACACTGCTCATTACTCAAAGCGCTTTCCGTCAGCAATTCAATCGTCGCAATCGTTGTTCGCCTGGTTAGTGTCATTGCCGGGGCAGAGGTTTCACCGGGCAGGTGAAATTTTTCCCGCGCCCAAGTCCTCATTCGTGACGGAAGGCGGGTAGTGTAAACGTTGGGACTGTTGAAGCTCAAAACCAATTGCCGCCAAAGGTGTAACGCCGCCTTGCCAGTTGTGCCGAGAGAGAGTCAATATGGCGATTCCAGACGTTTTAATTCAGGTTTGCCAGTTGTGCCGAGAGAGAGTCAAAATGGCGATTCCAGACGTTTTAATTCAGGTCTGAATGCCGCGAGATTTCCAGGAGTCTTTCGATGAGATGGAATTGGTTGTTGTTTGCTTTCGCTTTGGTTGGCGCGTCGTGCACCGCGCCGGGACAACTTTCGATCAATACGCCACAGGGCCGGGCGCAAAACTATCCGCCTTATATCGAAGATTCGCCCGCTCGTCGCGACGCTGCGCAGGAAGCCTGGCAGGCGTTTCTCGCTGAATTTCGCCTGCCCGATACCAAAATCGAATTAGAACCGATTCTCAACACACCGCGTGCGCTGCCGCTCGAACTGGCGGGCCGCATTTATCTGAATGCGCGTGGTGTCGCGTTTGACGAACTCGAAGCCAAATCTGTGTTGCGCGGATTCCTGGGACGCGCCGGTGGCGTTTTGGGCGGTGAAGGCAAAGATAACCCGCTGAATCTGAATAACCTGTCGTTGGTCAATTTCAGCAAGGAAGGGAATCTCTATCGCGTGGTGTATCGTCAGGCGGGATATACCTTTCCGATTGAAAACGGCTACGGCGAATTGCGGTTGATGCTTGGCAAAGACGGCATTTTGTTGCAATGGAGCAGCCGGTTGATTCCCAATGTCGAATTGCCGACCACACCCGTCGTCACGGCCAAAGACCTGCGCGAAAAGCTGGTCGGCAAAGAGTTTAGCTACACGACCATTGCCGGACAGCCGCAGCAATACAAAGTTACTGACCCCACCGAGATCACGGTGCGAAGTTTGGTCGTTTACCCGAAACTTGAGGGCAAACGTCTGACCATCCATCTGGCGTATCCGGTCGAAGTCGGACGCAGCCTGACCTGGACTGTCTATGTTGACGCGATCAACGGGCAGGAATTGGGCGTGCGGCAAAACTTCGCTAGCTAATAGACGCGTGTTACATCACCAATCCGTTGTCGGTCACATCCATCTTTAGCGCCTGCGGTTTTTTCGGCAACCCTGGCATCAACATCATCGCACCAGCCACCACGACGACAAATCCAGCACCCGCCGAGAGATTGGCTTCGTTGACGGTCATCGTCCAACCGCGCGGCGCGCCCAGCAACTTCGGATTATCAGAAAAGGACGCCGGGGTTTTGGCGATACAAACCGGAAAGTGTCCAAAGCCCAGTTCGGTGAATTTCTTCAGCTTCTTGCGCGCTTCGGGCGCAAAAAACACCTCGTCCGCGCCGTAAATTTCGCGGGCCACACGACGGACTTTGTCTTCCAATCCCAGCCCGGATTCATACAGCGACGTGACCGGATTGTCTTCGTTTGCATCCGCCAGGGCCGCGACTTTTTCGGCCAGTTCCAGTGCGCCCGCGCCGCCTCGTGTGAACACCTCAGTCAGCGCACATGCGACGTTGGCGCTGCGACAGAATTCCTGAATGAGCGCCAGTTCTTCTGCGGTGTCGTCGCTGAAACGATTGATGGCGACGACCACCGGCAAGCGGTATTTGCGCAGGTTTTCCAGATGACGGGCCAGATTGCTCAAACCGCGTTCGAGCGCGGCCAGATCGTGTTCTGCCGTGGGCGAACCGTGTGCGGTCAAGGCGCGCGCGGTGGCAATCAGCACTGCTGCTGAAGGCTTGATCCCTGAACTCGGCATGACCAAATCCAGGTATTTTTCCGCGCCGAGGTCTGCGCCAAATCCGGCTTCGTTGACGACGTAATCCGCCAGCCGCAACGCCATTCGTTGTGAAATCACGCTGCTGGTGCCGTGCGCGATGTTGGCGAACGGGCCAGTGTGGACAAGCACAGGCGTGTGTTCGGTGGTTTGCGCCAGATTGGGCATGATCGCTTCGTCGAGCACAACCATCAGCGCGCCGGTGATTTGTAAATCGCGCGCGTGGATCGGCTGACCTTCCTGATTGAAACCCAAAATGATGTCATCAAGGCGGCGGCGCAAATCGGCGCGCGATTGTGCCAGCCCCATCACCGCCATTACTTCGGAAGCCGCTGTAATGACGAAGCCGGATTCGCGCGGCAACCCATTTTGTTTTCCGCCCAGTCCGACCACGATGTGTCGCAACGCGCGGTCGTTCATATCCAGCGCTCGTGGCCAGGAAATGCTGTTGAGGTCAAAGCGCAATTCGTTGCCGTGATGAATGTGCGAATCGAGCGCTGCCGCCAACAAATTGTGCGCCGTGGTGATGGCGTGAAAATCGCCGGTGAAGTGCAAATTGATGCGTTCGGCGGGCAAGACTTGTGCGCGTCCGCCGCCGGTAGCGCCGCCTTTCAGTCCGAACACCGGCCCCAGGGATGGTTCGCGCAAGGTCGCCAGCGTGCGTTTGCCCAGCCGCGACAGTGCTTGTGCCAACCCGATGGACACAACGGTTTTGCCTTCGCCGTGGCTGGTCGGCGTCACGGCGGTGACGAGGATGAGTTTGCCTTGTTTGGTGGACGGCCAATCCGCGAGCAGCTCCAGCCGGATTTTGGCGATGTGTTGCCCATAATTGACCAAATAATCGTCCGGGATCGCCAACTGATCGGCGATCTCACGAATGGGAAGCATGGCGTTCACGAGATTACTCCCTTGCCTCTACTTGCCTTTCCCGTGGTTATGTTCCTCTGCCAAATCTTCGATTCTGCGGATCAAAGCCGAAATCATCCGAGGATTGTGATTCACGAGAAAACTCAAAAGAGAGGCTGTTGCTGCGATACGTATGTAATAGGCCTGGTTTACCGGCCACAAATTAGGCGATTGAGTTGGATCGGGACCAGTTCCCCCTAACAGAACCAAATTTCCTGAAAGAAGCAGGAGCGTAATGAGAAACCCACGGATTGCTGCGCTACGGTAACTGGGGCAGGCGGGATGTGTGGGGACGTCTTTTTTGTGTTTTTCGCCCCATTGCAGGATTTCCCCCGTCACGCCGGCAAAAATTGTCAGCAACACGACGTTGGTCCAAGTCCAGGAGAGAATCAGCATTACTGTTGCTCCCCAAAAAGAGCGAAGCCCGGTTGCCTGTGAGAGCAGCCCCATGTACTTGTTGGCGCTAACGCTAACGCCAACCAGAAAGGTCGTCATCCACAAGAAGATGGACGTAAGCGTGATCAACGTGCGCAGATGGTCTTTCTGATATGCCGAAAATTCCCAAAAGCGGCGCGTATTATTGGCTGAGACATCTCTGATGTTCTCGACAGAATTCTGTAACATACAAACCTCCTGGCTGAGTCGGCTGATAAGCCGATAAATAGAGGGTATTGTGTTCACTCCAAACGACATAGGAGTTTAGTTACTGCGCGATTGGCGACGGCGGCTGACAATCAGCATGCCGTCAGTTTGTGTGTGTTTGCGAAAACCGAGCAAGTGACAGATGGGCAACACCAGCCAGCGCGCGATGTGGCGGTCAATCACCAGCGCGTTGCGATTGCCAAACAAACGTCGCACGCCAGGCAACCAGTGCAAGATGCGGTCGGTCTGCCAGTGCCGCAACCAGGCTGATACAGACAACCAAAACGGTTTGACTTCGCGCACCAGAAAGAATCCGTCTTCGCCCTGTTTTTGATACAGGGGCATAAACAGCAAACTGCGTTCTTGCGCGCAAATTGCGCCTTGCTGGTCGAGCGCCAACGGTTGGCCTCGTTCGACGGAAGAAAAATTGCTGAATCCGGGGCGCATGACGAATTGGTCTGTGTCTTGAATGGCGTGGCGATACCGTACTTCCAGCACCGACGGCAAACCTTGCGCCGCGGCGCGCAACTGTTCCTGATATTGCGCGGCGGGAATATCGTGCGCCGTCAGGCAACCGCTGGCCACGAGTGTCAGCCAGATGGCGGCTTCGTGATTTTTGACCGATTGCGGCGCTTGATGCTGACCGGCTTCAAAGCCGATGGCTTCATAACCGAGGTCGTTGATGTAATTCAGGATCGTGCCTTCGACGTTTTCTTCCAAACCGAGGATCAACGGCACGCCGAGTTGCAACGCCAGCCGCCGATTGGTCAGCGTATCGCTGATCAGCGCAAAGGGCGCTCCGTCGGAAGACGTCGTGTGCAAATCGAGAAAGATGGCCGGGCCGACGTGTCCGATGAGCGTGTTTTCGATGGCGGCCAGCAATTCGTATTGCTCTTGCTCTTCGCCCGTGCTGGCAAAGTTGCGCGATTGGGCTTTTAACAACTGCACGCGTTCGGGCAACCACAGGCGGTTCAAATCGTGATGCAGATAGCGAGAACCGGCGCGCAACGCGCGCAGATTGCCAGCCAGCGCTACCAGCTTTCCTTGAAACGGCAACTGGCTTTGGCGCAATTGACGCAAGACGTTCTGTAACGCCACCACGCCTGCAGGTTCGTTGCCGTGAATGCCGCCGATGCCAATGACAAGCGGGCCGTGTTTGGTTCCCCGATGAACGCCGAGCTCTCGCTCGACACAAATGCCTTCTTCATTCTGGACGATTACTTGCTTGACCATTGTGCTCCTGAAACGTGCGCGGTGTGGCCAGCGGGCAGCAAGCCCGGTTGCAACTGCACCAGCTCTTCCGTGGCAAAACAGGCCTGACACACGCGGTTAAAGGCTTCGTAATGGTCGCAAGTGATTTCCGGCGACAGATAACCGTCCTTGATTGGTTCCGCGCGCAGCAAATCGGTGCTCAGGTATTTTTTGTTGTCATCAGGAAAGACGGTCGTGACCACGGCATCGCTGCCCAGTTCGTTTTGCACTTGCAGCGCGGCGAGAAAATTGGCTCCCGCAGAAATGCCCACCGCCAGCCCCAGACTTTGCGCCAGCTTTTGCGCCATCAAAATGGCATCGCCGTCATGCACTTTGATGATGCTGTCGAGGTGGTTGAGTTCGACAATGGCCGGAATGAATTCATCCGAAATGCCCTGAATGCGATGCTGACCGACTTTATACCCTGTGCTTAGCGTTGGCGATTCAGCCGGCTCGACCGGATGAATGCGCACGTGTGGTTGTTTGCTGCGCAAAAAGCGGCCTACGCCCATGATGGTTCCGCCCGTGCCGACGCCTGCGACAAACGCATCCGGCGTCAATCCGTGCTGTTCCAGTTGCCACCAGATTTCCGGCCCGGTGGATTGTTCGTGCGCTTCGACGTTGGCCGCGTTGGAAAACTGGCAGGGCAGGAACACGTTTGTTTCGTGTTTGGCCAGTTCCTCGGCGCGGTGGATGCTGCCGCGAAACCCGCCTTGTTCGTGGCTGACGGGAATGATCATCGCGCCCAGGCTTTGGATCAGTTTGACGCGTTCCTGGCTCATCCAATCCGGCATGAAAATCACCACCGAATGACCGAGCGCGCGCCCCAGTGCGGCAAAGGAAATGCCGGTATTGCCGCTGGTGGCCTCGACGATTTTGTCGCCCGGACGCAAACGCTCTTCCTGATAGGCAGATTTCAGGATGTGAAAGGCCATGCGATCCTTGATGCTGCCGGTCAGATTGAGATTTTCCGCTTTGGCATAGAGCACGCGATGTTCGCCGCGATAGCGAAAGTGGACGCCTAACAGCGGCGTGTTGCCGATCATATTGCGCAACCCGCGAAAGCGTTGCGCATAGCCATGTTCGGGATAGCTTTGTCGGTTGATGTCGCAAAATTTGACCATGAAAGGTTCCTCGCGCTGGCTTGCGTCTGAAATACGTCCGAAAACAGTTGCTAAAACACCTACAGACTGGCAACTCCAATGCCAAGTCAGAGACGGGGGAAACGCAGGGTTTTTCCGGCGGAAACGCCGCGCGCTGTGCCATATTCCGCATTCAGCGCGTGCGTTGCGGAAGATTGCTAGGGGAATTTTCGCAGGTGGCTGAAAGCGGGAAACCGGTGAGACGTATGGGGCTGCTTGCTGGCATTGCTGCGCCCGTGATAGAAGTTCTCAAGCCCCTGAAAAGGCTGGCAAATGACTCCACATCACTACAGGTAAGGAACTGATATGAACCAACTCCAAGACGCGGCTAGCTCTGTTTTGCAACTTAACCCGAAAGACAATGTAGGCGTGGCCCGGTTGCCGGTTGCCGCAGGCGTTGAAATTCCCGTGAACGGGCAACAGATCAAAGCCAGCGACACCATCGTGCCCGGTCAGAAACTGGCGCTAAAACCCATCGCGGCGGGCGAAACCATCTCCAAATACGGCGAAATCATCGGCAAAGCGGCGCGCGACATTGCGGCTGGCGAATGGGTGCACACGCACAATGTGCAATCGGATTTCAGCGGCAAGAATTATGAGTTCGCAACGCGCACGCCCGTCACGGAATATTTTTCGGCGGAAGAAGCGGGCACTTTCCAGGGCTATTTGCGCGAAAACGGTGACGTCGGCACACGCAATTACATCGCTGTTATTGCGACATCGAATTGCTCCAGCCACGTGGCCACGGAAATTGCATATGCCTTGCGCGATGTCGGCCCTGACACACACGGCGTAGACGGCGTGGTTGCCATTCCGCACCAGGAAGGTTGCGGACATTCGCAGGGCGAAGACACCTGGCAATTGGAACGCACCATCGCAGGCATGATCTTTCATCCGAACGTCGGCGCGGTGTTGATGGTCAGCCTGGGTTGCGAAGTGAACCAGATTTCGAAATACGTCGAAACGGCGCAATTGGGGCAGCGGCACTTTCGCAAAGGCAAGATGATCGTCGGGCTGGAAATGCAATCCAGCGGCGGCACGCGGCAAACCGTGGCGCGCGGCGTGGAACAAGTGCACGAGTTGATCAAACATTGCCAGCAGATGAAGCGCACGGCGCAACCGATGAGCAAATTGTTGCTTGGTACCAATTGCGGCGGCTCTGACGCTTTTTCTGGCATTTCGGCCAATCCGGCGTTGGGTTATGCCAGTGATCTGATCGTGCGTTGTGGCGGGACTTCGGTGCTGGCGGAAATTCCCGAATGCATGGGCGCGGAGCATTTGCTGACGCGCCGCGCCGTTGACGAAGCGACCGGACGCAAAGTCATTGAAGTGATTGACTGGTATCAACAATACCTGCGCCGGTTTGGCGGCAATTGGGACGACAATCCTTCGCCGGGCAACAAGGCGGGCGGCATCACCAACGTGTGCGAGAAATCCCTGGGCGCAGTCGCCAAAGGCGGCACCACGGCGCTGACCGGCGTTTTTGCCTACGCCGAACGCATCAACAAACAAGGTTTTGTGTTGATGAATACGCCCGGCTATGACCCGGTTTCGTTGACCGGCATTTCTGCGGGCGGCGCGAATCTGATTTGCTTCACCACGGGGCGCGGTTCGGGCATTGGCTTCCCGGTTGTGCCGGTTGTCAAAATCGCCAGCAATTCGCGCATTGCGCGCGCCATGGAAGACAACATTGACGTCAACGCAGGCGTGATTGTGGACGGCACGGGCACCATTCCCGGCGTCGGCCAGCAAATTTTCGAGCTGTTGCGTCGCGTTGCTTCGGGCGAACGAACAAAGAGCGAAATCCTGGGCCACAAGGAATTCGTTCCCTGGCGCATCGGACCAGTGATGTAATCAAAACGGTTATTTCGCCGGTGATCGTCGTCGGCCAAATGAGTTAAGCATGCAAAATAGAGTTACAACATATTTTTGCGTCACATTGTTGCTGATGAGCTGTCTGGGGTGTCAGAAGGCTGCGCCTCAGGCGGCGAATCAGTCACAAGCGTTGCTGGCGGTGTCGCCAGCGGCGACACCTGCGCCGGTGGTGACGCTGGCGCCTGCTAATTTCGACCGCACGCTCGTCGGCACGATTGATGGCAAATATGCCTTTCAGATGTGGTTGAAACGGCAGGACGAACAACTGTTCGGCAATTATTTTTATACGCGTCCCGGGGCAATTCGCATCATCAGCCTGAGCGGCAAAATTGACCGCGACGGCAACGCGACCTTGGAAGAAACGTCGTACGACACGGGAACGCAAACCGACGCCAAGACCGGCGAATTTCGCGGCAAGCTCGACAGCGTCGTCATTGATGGCGAGCAGTTGATTCGCTTTAGCGGCAACTGGACGCGCGCGAAAGACAAACAGACGCTACCCTTTTCGGCGCAGGAAGCCAGCTTTGATCTGGGCGGCGGGCTGAAGTTGCGGCGGCAACTGCAAAAAGAAGAGAACAAGAGTTTGAGTTTCGAACTCGAAAGCGAATTGCCGCAACTGTCCGGCGCAGACACCGCGCGCGTCGAGAAATTCAACCAGGCGGTCAAAACGTTCACTGCCAGAGAAGTTGCCGAATTCAAGAAAACAGTCAAAGAAATGGCTGCCGATCCTGATCTGAAACTGCCGGCTGATGCGCCGCCCAGAGCGTTGAGCATGAGTTATTCGGTGTCGGCCGCCAACAGTGATTTTGTCAGCGGCCTGTTTAGCTTTTACTCCTTCACGGGCGGAGCGCACGGCAATACCGAAACGCGCGCGTTCACTTATGACCTGAAGCGCGGCCAGTTGGTGCGGCTCGGTGAGCTGTTCAAACCAGGCGCGAATTACCTGAAAGTCATTTCGGAGTTCTGCATCAGCGAAGTGAAAAAGCTGAAGGTCAGCGACGATGAATGGATTCGCGGCGGGGCAGGGGCCAAGGCGGAAAATTACGCCAGTTGGAATATTACCCCACAGGGATTGCGCATCACGTTTGACGCGTATCAGGTGGCTGCTTATGCCGCTGGGCCGCAAGAAGTGCTGGTGCCGTATGCTTTGCTGAAAGACCTGATCCGGCCTGATGGTTTGTTGGCGGCATACGCTAAATAACGAACGATTGATACGATGAACATTTCTTTTCAAGCTGCCACGCTGGCAGATGTCGAACTGCTCTTGCCGTTGCTGCAAGAGTTTTACCAACACGAAGACCTGGCCTTTGACGAACCGAAAGCGCAACACGCGTTACGCGGCATCATCGAAAATGACCGCTTCGGATTTGTCTTTCTGATTTTTGCTGATGGCGCGCTGGCAGGGTACACGGCGCTGACGTTTGGCTACAGCCTGGAATTTCACGGACGCGATGCGTTTGTGGATGAACTGTTTATCGCCGCGCCTTTTCGCGGACAAGGCATCGGCAAACAGGCGCTGATGTTTCTCGCCGGAGTTTGTCGTCAACAGGGAATTGCAGCCTTGCATCTCGAAGTCGAACGCAAAAACAGCGCGGCGCAGCGCGTGTATCACGATTTCGGATTTGCCGATCACGACCGTTATCTGCTGACCAAATGGCTGGCCTCAGAACCTGCCGCATCGTAGCGCTATTTTGGGTTCAAGTTCTGGCCGCGACCTTCTGCGTCAATCTGCCGTGGAAGGTTGCGGCAACGGACGCGCTGACAAACTCCAACGCATGAACGGCTTTTCTGTCAGCACAAACAACAGCGCACAAATCACCAGCACCACCGGAATCACCAAAACAAATTGCAACGCGAAATCCAGATTGAAGGCGCGCGTTTGTGACGCAACCTGGATGGTCGTCGGCATGATGTTGGCAATCAATAGGATGTGATAGAGATAAATCGTGTAACACATGCCGCCGATGATCACGATCCAGCGCCAGCGGACAAAGGCGCTGGCCAGTTTTCCCAGAAAGCAGCCGGTATACAGCACGCCGACCAGCAGCGGCAGCGTGAAATAAAACCAGCCGTATTTGACCAGCACGGCAAAAATCGCCGCCGCCGCCGCCAGCGCAACGCCATCCCAGATCAAACGCTTTTGCGCCTGCCGCAACCAACCGGTCAGGTACAAATCCGCCAGCAGAAATCCGGTCAAAAAGTAATGCAGAAAGTTGAGCAGCGAAATCGGCAAGCGGCGCGATCCTGACGGATAAATCACCCATTGCGACAACAACCCGAAGCCGATGATCAGCAACAACAGCAAGGCGCGTCGCCAACGCGCATCGCGCAGCCGGAAGACATGCACCAAAAACGGCACCAACAGGTAAAACTGAATCTCGACTTCGAGCGACCAGGTGACGCCGTTGATCACACTTTCGCGCCCGTAAATCAGCCCGTGCGAATAGAGCAAACTGGCCAACAGGTTGGGCAACACGGCCACGCCCGCGCCTGACTGTTCCCAGTGCACAAAGAAATACACAAGCAGGCTGATGACATATGGCGGTTCGATGCGGGTGACGCGGCGCAGGTAGTAGGATTTCAACCCCGGCGCCGGGCGTTGTTCAAACGCGCGTTTGGCAAACGGCAGCGCCAGAATGAAGCCGCTGATGACGAAAAACAGATTGACGCCGAAATGGCCGCAATAGGCCGGTACGACCAACCAGGATTGTTCTGCCGCCGTGAACCATTCCTGGTACGAGCGGATTTCAGGCCCGCGTTTGCTGGCGGGCACATACATCGAAACCATGTGGTGAAACACCACGGTCGCAATCGCCAGAAACCGTAACCCGTCAATTTCGGGGATGAGTTCGCCTGTAGAGGTTACGCGCGAAAGTTTTTCTGCCGTCCAATCGTGCAGCGCGCGCCACGAACCGGGGCGTAAAGAGGCGTTGAGTTGCAAAAGTTTTGTCAGCAGCCTTTCTGCCAGATGTCACCGCGTGGGAAAATGAGGGCGAGAGAGTAGCAGCAAGTCACGAGCAAGACAATTCGCCGGGCCAATCATCATGCTTCATTTGCAATCCATCAGTTTGAAACCGTCGGCGCAGAAATTGACGGCATTTCCTTTCAGTTTGCCGTTGCTCAGGCAGTTTGCGCCGCTTGAGCTGCGCTCTGCCGTCACGTTTTTTGTCGGTGAAAACGGGTCGGGCAAATCCACCTTGCTCGAAGGCATCGCTGCCGGGTTGAATCTGGCGGCGATTGGCGGCGCTGATGTGGCGCGTGATGCGACGCTCAACAATGCGCGGACGCTGGGCAAGCAATTGAAATTCGGCTGGCAACACAAAACGCATCGCGGGTTCTTTTTGCGCGCCGAAGACTTTTTCAACTTCGCGCGCCGGTTGCAGACGATGCAAGCCGAATTGCAGGAAATCGCTGACGGCTTTGAAGACGAATACAGCGGTTATGCGTTGGGCCTGGCCAAAGGCTCTGTGTTGGGACAACGGCAGGCATTGATCGAACGTTACGGCGAAGACCTCGACGCCAATTCGCACGGCGAAAGCTTTCTCAAACTCTTTCAAGCGCGGTTTGTGCCGGGCGGGTTGTATTTGCTCGACGAACCGGAAGCGCCGTTGTCACCGCAACGGCAATTGTCCTTGCTGGCAATGGTCAAAGAAATGATCGGCGAAGGCGCACAATTCATCATTGCCACGCATTCGCCGATTTTGATGGCCTTTCCTGACGCGCAGATTCTCAGCTTCGATGCGCATCCGGTGCGCGAAATCGCGTATGACGAAGTCGAACACGTCGCGCTGACGCGTCGCTTTCTAAACAATCCCCAGTCATTTTTGCGTCACCTTTGAGTGTTTGAACTCTTCGATGGCGGCTTTTTCGCGCTGACCGATGACTTCCAGCTTTTCGCGCCACTGTTTTTCATACGGGCGCAAGGCCGAAACAATCGTTTCGGCGACTGCCAGATTGCGGAACCATTTCTTATTCGCAGGCACGACAAACCACGGCGCGTGCGGCGTGCTGCAACGATTGAGCGCGTCTTCGTATGCGCGCGTGTAATCATTCCAGTAGGTTCGTTCCTTCCAGTCGCCGGCTGACAGCTTCCAGTATTTGGTCGCGTCTTGTTCGCGTTCGAGCAATCGTTGTTCCTGTTCGTCTTTGCTGATGTGCAGGTAAAACTTCAGGATGATCGTGCCTGCGTCTGCCAGCAATTTTTCAAACGCGTTGATGTGGTCATAGCGAGCACGCCAGACCTTGTCCGCAACCAGTTTGTGCACGCGGACAACCAACACGTCTTCGTAATGCGAGCGGTTGAAGATGGTGATTTCGCCTTTGCCGGGTGTTTGCTGGTGAATGCGCCACAGAAAATCGTGCGCAAGCTCTTCGGCGGTTGGCACCTTGAATGACGCGACCTGACAGCCCAGCGAATTGAGCGGCCCCATCACGGTTTTGATGGTGCCGTCCTTGCCGCTGGTATCGCGGCCTTGCAACACGAGCAGAAGGCTGTGCGTGCCTGCGGCATAGAGCAATTCCTGCTGGCGCGTCAGTTCGGCGCTGAGTTTTTTCAGCTTCTCTTCGCCGGTTTCCTTATCCAGGCCCGCGTCGAATTCGGGATCGAAATCGCGCAGTTTGAGCGGCTGCGCGCCGGTGAGTTTTTGCAGGTAGGCCATAGTTTTTACATCCACCAAATCACACGAAGAGTCACGAAGAGATCACTTTCGTGATTCTTCGTGTTCTTCGTGGATGAATCGTTGTCTTTACGCGACGCCGTTCTTTTTGAACCACGCCAGCAGCTTTTTCCAACCGTCTTCCGCTTTGTCTTTGCGATAGGTTGGGCGGTAATCGGCGTGGAAACCGTGCGGCGTGTCAGGATAGAGAATGATCTCTGACGGTTTCTTGGCGTCTTTGAGCGCGGCTTGCATCTGTTCGACGGTGTTGTTCGGGATGCCTTGATCCGCGCCGCCATACAAACCGAGCACCGGCGCTTTCAAGTCCTTGACCAGTTCGAGCGGATGTTTCGGTTGCAGCGGACTCACACGATCGGGCGGCGGCGGAGCCAGGCGGCCATACCAGGCGACGCCCGCTTTCAGGTTGGGATTGTGCGCCGCATACAGCCAGACGATGCGGCCACCCCAGCAAAAACCGGTGATGCCCAGTTTG
Organism: Acidobacteriota bacterium; assembly: GCA_016789605.1. GTDB lineage: Bacteria > Acidobacteriota > Blastocatellia > RBC074 > RBC074 > RBC074. The sequence goes on along the minus strand of JAEUQO010000277.1, from coordinate 5,663 downwards.
GCGGTATTGCCGCCGTTTTTCTTGGCCCAGGCGACGGCGGCATCCAGGTCAGACAGCACTTGCGCGTCAGGCACTTTGGCCACAATCGGCATGATGTCGTTCATTTGTTTGTTCGACACATCGCCTTGGCGTGCATACATCTCTGGCGCGATGGCCAGATAGCCGAGTTTGGCAAAGCGGCGGCAGATGTCTTTGATGTGTTCGTGGACGCCGAAAATTTCCTGCACGACCAGCACGACGGGGAAGTTTTTGCCTTTGGCGGGCAGGGCGCGATAGGCAGGAATTTCGCCATCTTTGACGGCGATTTTGACTTCGCCCGCGACCAGTCCGTTGGTGTCCGTCGTGATCTGGGTTTGCGCCTGAATCGGTTGCACCGCCAGCGCAAAGCCTGCGCTCAGCGACGTCACAAAAAACGTCCGGCGCGAAACTTCTGGCGCAACCGGAAATAAACTCGCGAGTTCTTCTTGCATAGCCTCTCCTTGAAAAAGCTCTAGCGCAATCACCCGAAGCAGAATCGGTCAGTCGCTTCAGGGGTTTTGCGGATGACGTTTGTGGTTATCTGGGGAGTGGTTCTGGCAGGCTGGCGATTGCATAGGCCAGCACAGCCATGACAGCAGCGTTTTCCGCCAATTCGCGCGGCACGATTTTGTCGAACGTGTCGGCGGGCGTGTGGTGATAATCGAAATACGTGCGGTTGTCTTGCAACGGCGCGAAACCCGGTACGCCAGCGGCTTCGAGCGGCGAAATGTCAGCGCCGACCGAGCCGGTGACCAGGCGAATCAAACCCGCGCCGGAAGTTTGCAGCACTTGGGCGATGGGTTGCAGCATCGGCATGGCTTCGGGTTTGACGTGCGCAAAAAAGCCTGTCGGATGTCCTGCGCCCAGATCGCTTTCGAGCGCGGCGATGTGATTGGCCAGATTGTTTTGCTGGTTTTGAAAATACGTCGTGCCGCCGCGCAATCCGTTTTCTTCGTTCATCCAGGCAATGATGCGGATGGTGCGCTTGGGTTTCAGACCCAACTGTTTGCACAAGTGGGCGACTTCCATGGCTGCGGCGACGCCTGCTGCATCATCCAGCGCTCCCGTGCCCAAATCCCACGAATCCAGATGGCCGGACACGATCACTACCTGATCGGGAAATTCCGAACCTTTGAGATCGGCGATGACGTTGGCGCTTTCAGCATCGGGCAAGGTTTGCGGCGTCAGCACCAGCTTCAATTTGATTTCGCCTTGTGCAGCCAGATGCGCCAGCAGTTCGGCGTCTTCCGCCGTCACAGAGGCGGCGGGAATTTTGGGCACGCCTTCGGCATAACGCACGCCGCCAGTGTGAGGCAGGCGATAGGCTTTTCCGCCCGCCGCGCGATTCAATGACGCGACCGCGCCCAGACGCGCCGCCGCCGAAGCGCCCCCTCCGCGATAGGCGACGGCCTGGCCATAGGCTTCTTCACCGAAACCTTGCGCCGCCATTTGTTCATCAAACTTGGCGTTGAAAAGCACAACCTTGCCTTTGATTTTGCTTTCGCCCAGCGCATTCAATTCGGCGTAGTTGTTGACCACCACCACCGGCGCGACAAGGCCGGTTGCCGGTGTCGCCACGCTGCCACCCAATGCCGTCAACACGATTTTTTGCGTTGTGCCCACCGCCATTCCGGGGAATTGCACCAACTCACCAGTTTCGACGCCGCGCACCCAATGCGGCACCATCACCTTTTCCAGCTTTACCTCAAGGCCGAGTTTGCGCAGTTCTTCGGCGACGTATTCGACGGCGCGCGCCGCTTGCGGCGAACCGCTCAAACGCGGGCCGATGTTGTTACACATATACGCCGTCTGTTTGAGGGCGTAATCACTGGCGAGCGCCGCCTGTTGCAACCGCGCCAATTCTGCCAACAGTTGCGCCGGATAGGCGTACGCGGGGCTTTGCCCGCGCCGCTGCGCAGAAATCGAAAACACAGATGCCAGACAGATTGTCGCGACAATCGTAAAGAGTAGGACTCTAATTGTTTTCATAATGCGATGGATTGTAAGCGAGAGCGTGGGGAGCGACAACGAAAGGGAACAGGCAAACGGCGGAATTTTTGGCTGGTTATTGAAGGGCGATCTTTTGGTTTACCAGCAAACGAGTTACGCGCGCGTAGAGACTAAGGTTTTGGTTGCCGGAAGTTTGCAGCGCATCCAGCACTAAATTCATGTAGTTCTGATACGCAGCTTCTCCGCCAGTTTCTCGCAGGCCGCCAAAGCGAACGAGAACATATACCTTGCAAAACCATTCCGTAAAACTTTCATTTTGTAGCTGATTCAATCTTAAAAACGAAATGTATTCGCCTAGCATTCTCTCGCGCTCGGCGCCCGGCGGCGTCAGCTCAATCAAGGCAAAATATGTCATGCATTTCTGATGGAAATAATCTGCGTCAGATTGCTCATGCTCAGATTTCCACTGTGAAAGTTCGCCGAGAAACGTATTCAACTGGCGATGCCAGGTCAGGCTTTTTCTGGCCTCGAGAGACAGCGGAGAGATTTGTTTCCCTTCTTTCGCCAAAATGATTTGTCGCTCAATGGTTTCGCCGAAGCGTAATTCTTTCAGCCCGGTGAGTAAATTCTTGGTTTGCGGGGTTTGCCAATAGCGGATGTAAACCGGAGCCGATTCGATTTTTAGCGGTTTGATTTCATCTTCGGAAATTGGTTTTAAGTTTGAATAGACATCCGCATTTTCAGGTTTTGCCAGTAGCGCATTGAACGCTTTAACCGAACCTGGCAGACCGAGCGGGTTTTCTTCTACGAAAAGGCTGTCAGCACATCGGACGGCGCGCAATTGTCTGACCAGATACACGCGAAGCGACTCCAGCAAGCCCATATTTCCGAGGCCTTTTTGTTGGCATCGTTGCGCGAGGGGCTGCAGCGTGGCGACGATCTCTTCCGCATAACGAGAAAAATTTCGACCATCGGGCTCCATCTTTTCCATTGCGTGCAGCAGTGCCGTCGCAAGCTGGCTCAATTGAGTTGGTGAAAGATCAAGCTCAGAAATGAGTTTTGCCGTTGCTGGTATCTCTGCGGGCGATGCGAGCGCGTTGATTTGCTGTGCTAGAAACCTGGTTTGTTCTCCAGTCTGAATCTCTTCAGGCGAGAACGTTTTTTGCGCAACTGCACTCATGGCGGCGTAGTAATCAGCAAGTTCGTAAACCAAGCCTGCACCGCAGTTTTGCGGGCTCAGGGAAGGCTTTTGCATCTCGCCCCATAGTTCTCTCGCCTTGCCAGGGTTCAGGGGGATCAGTTGACTGATCGCGTTCGATTGTAAAGAGAGCCTGTCCATCTTCAGGTACGCGTAAGCGTCCGCGAGACTGCCTGTTCTGGTGTCTGCCTCAGAGCCGGGGAGACCTCTTAGTTTCACAGGTTTTTGGACTTTGTTCGCAAGACGAAATGCCTCTTCGTACAACTCCGCCCTCCACTCACCCGTTATTTCAGGCAATTTGGCTATATTCATCAGCGAACTCGCCGCCAATTCTGGTGTGGCAGAGCGTAATTCATCAATCAGCGCTTCAAGCTCAGAAGGCCGTTTCTTTTGCGGAGAGAGTTGTGAGGTGCGCTGTGGCGACATTGCGAGAAAGCCGCGCGCGCGCAACCAGTTTTCCAAGAGTTTGGGCCAGGTGCTCAGCGCGGGGTTGTCTTTGGCCAAACCGACGCCGTGGCGACCGGTTTCGTAAATGTGCATTTCGTATGGGACTTTGGCTTTGCGCAACGCCGCGGCAAACAGCAAGCTGTTTTCCACCGGCACGGCCTTGTCGTCGTCCGTGTGAAACAGGAAGGTCGGCGGGGTTTTGTCTGTCACCTGTTTTTCGTTCGACAGGAAATCAATCAGCTCTTGCGGCGGATTTTCGCCCAGCAGGTTTTTGCGCGAACCGGCGTGCGCATACGGATCGGTCAACGTGATGACCGGATAGCAGAGAATCGCTACGTCGGGACGACTGCTTTGGTGTTCGATGGGATCGCTGGCGGTTGGATTGCCCGCGTCGAAATGCGTCGCCGCAGTCGAAGACAGATGTCCGCCCGCCGAAAAACCCATAATGCCCACCCGGTTCGGATCAATTTTCCATTCGGCGGCTTTGGCGCGCGTTGTGCGAATGGCGCGTTGCGCGTCTTGCAACATCACAGGATGCCGATAGCCAAAGCGGCCCAGCCGGTATTTCAACACCACGGCGTTGACGCCGATGCTGTTGAGCCAGACGGCAATGTCGTGGCCTTCGTGCGCGGCCAGCGCTCCGTATCCGCCGCCGGGGCAAACGACGATGGCCGCACCGGTCGCTTTGTCTGCCGGAGCCGGATAAAACTGGATGCTGGGAATGTCTTCGGGCGCAGCGCCTTTCGCGCCCGGCGCGCCATTCGGCCACAGCGGTTGCGCAGGCGGTTGGGCAGACGCCGGGGCGGCGGTTTGCGCCAGGATCGGTTTCGACAGCAAACCTGTAAGCAACGAACACGACACCAGAAAGAGAAATGCAGCTTTCATTTCGGGCATTGTCCTCTCAATTTTTTGACCGTGATAACGTGGTGAAGTTTTGACGAACGCGCTGGCTTTATACCCTGTGCCGCGCTGGCGCGCAAAGGTTGGGCTGCGTTTGCCTGGCTGACTGCTTTTTGGGCAAAAGCCACAAAAGCCGAAGGGGCGGATGAACCATCCGCCCCTTCGGCTTTTGTGTGTTTGTTTGGTGAAGTGACTGGTAACGCGGCAAGCCGCTGTCTATTTGATGATTTTGTTCGACAACACCAGGATCAAGCCTTTGTCTTTCAAACTGGCGGTGCCAACGACAACGGTTTCGCCGTCGCGCGAGGTCAGTTGCGTCTGGATTTCGCCTAAGCCGATTTGGCGCTGATCGTCAGGCGTTACCCCCGAGAGGCTGAAAACCAGATTCTCGAAATTGATGGCAGTCGCGGCGTTTTCACGTGCATCTGCCCAGATGCCGTTGACGCGGAATTGATAGTTGGCCGACAGGTTTTGCTCTCCCATCACGGCGGTTCCCTTGCTGTTGATGTTACCGCTTTCATTGCGCGAACCGCCCAGTTTGCTGCGCTGGATGACCGTCGTCAGCAAGCGGTAGTTTTTGAATGCAAGCGTGTTTTGCAATTGCGTCACGACGTTTTTCAGATTGCTCGGCAAGACGCCATTGCCGGTTTCGGTGGTTGACGCAATCAACACATAGGCGGTGACTTCGATGTCTGCTGTAGGGCGCGGCGTTTTGGGGACGTCCAGGCGTTTGATCGCCTCTTCGATGGCGGCGATGTTTTCCGGGAAATCGCGCACGGTGATGGTGCGCAATTCGCGGTTTGAACTGATGGTCGCGCCTTTGAAGCCGCTGCTCAGTGTGCGCAACACATCAGAGATTTCCTCCGGGCTGCGATACTTCAGTTCAAAGATTTTTCCTTTGAAGCCCGTGAAGTCCACGAAATTGCTTTGGGCGTCAGCGGGTTTTTGTTGGGCCAGGGCTGTGCCGAAACAGGCAAACAGCGCAGTCAAAATCAGTATCAGTTTCAGTTTGCGCATAAGGTCTCCTATTCCAAATCTGCTTTGGTTTCTGTCTGTGACGCAGCGGGCGATTTCGGCGCCAGCCAGATGATGCGGATATTGGGATCCGCTGTGCGCATTTCGATGCGCAACATTTCCGGCGCTGGCGCGG
>JAEUQO010000269.1 GCA_016789605.1 Acidobacteriota bacterium | reverse complement strand
ATGCGGCGCAATGGATGCGTAATAGGCTTCGGCCATACCGGCGATCAGGCGAACTTCGGTGATGCCCCCGGCGTGGCACAAATCGGGTTGCAAAATGACGGCGGCATTCTTTTCCAGAATTTCGCGGAAGCCCCATTTCGTAAAGATGCGTTCGCCCGTGGCAATCGGAATGTGCGTTTGTTTGGCCAGCTCCGCCATCACGTCTACGTTCTGACAGTTGATGATCTCTTCGTAAAAATAGGGCTGGTATTGATCCAGCACTTTCATGAGCAGTTTGGCGGTGCCAGGTTGAACCGAGCCGTGAAAGTCTATGGCCAGATCGCCGTCTTTGCCGACCGCTTCTTTCAAGGTCGCAAAATGCTTTTCGACATTTTCGACATAGGCGCGATTGTCCACCGGACGCGAAAAGCGGTCATTGAGCCGCGCCGGTCCGGTTTTGAATGCGGTGAAGCCCTGCGCCTTGGCGGTTTTGATGGCTTCGACGGTGCGCGCGTGCGAATACACGCGAATGCGCTGGCGCGTCGGTCCGCCCAACAACTCATACACCGGCACGCCCAGCAACTTGCCTTTGATGTCCCACAACGCCTGATCAATGCCAGACAGCGCACTGGTTAGAATCGGGCCGCCACGATAAAACGCGTGACGATAAATCGCCTGCCAGTGATGCGCGACCGCGCGCGGGTCTTTGCCGATCAAATACGGTTCGATTTCCTTGATCGCGGCCTGACAAGTCAGCGCGCGGCCTTCCGTAATCGGTTCGCCCAAGCCGACGACGCCGACATTCGTATGAACTTTCAAAAATAGCCAGCGTGGCTTGACCAAAAAGGTTTCCAGTTTGGTAACCTTAACGCTTTCGCGCACGGTCGGGCGCCGGTCTTGCACAGGAGAACTGGCGACCGGCGCTTCCGCAAATGGTTCAACAGGATCAGTGGATTTCTCCGCAGTGGTTTCGGCGGCATTTGCAGCACCGGCCAATCCTCCCAAACCGGCGATGGATGCAACGGTCGTTTTGATCATTTCGCGGCGGGAAGGTTCAGGCTTGTCAGTAGACGGATTCTTCACGGAAAGCTCCTTTGTTGCTGGTTTAGAATTCGGCTTTTGCGTTCGGGCGCTTGTCGCCACAGGGGTAAAGATCGCTGCCAACCCTATGCCAAACCACAAGTTAGCGGCGATTGGCAGGTGCAAACGAGAACCCGGAACGTTTGGTAAGCAGATACGTTGCTTGGAAATGCAGGCAGCGGGCGCAATGTATCAGACCCGCTTTTAGTTGAGAAGAAAAGCCGTACCGGTTGTGACAAGGCGGTCATTTTCCTACAATGCAGTGTTCGCACTTTTCGTCTTAATCATTTTGGTGTCCGGTTCAGGGTGAATTCAGAAATAGAGTTTTAGAAACATGTCTTTGGCAGCACAACTTTCGAAATACTTTCCCAGTGCAATTCGCAGTCGTGGCAACGAATACTTTCGCAGTGGCTCGGTTCGAATCAAACATGGTTCGGATTGGGAATTTGAAGGGCGCGTACGTGGCAGCGAAAACTACCAGGTGACCCTTTCGCGCAGCGATAACATTCTGTACGTCAAATGCACCTGTCCCTATTTTGAGACTGATGGCGCTTGTAAACACTTATGGGCTGCGGTGTTAGCTGCCGATGGGCGGCAGTATCTGAAAGGCAATGGCGACAGCAGCTCGCTGGTGTTGATCGAAGAGGAAGACGACAACGAGGATGGCGATTTTTACGATGACGAGGAATTAAGTCTCGACGATGACGATGACGATGACGATTGGGACGACGACGATGACGATGAAGAAGATTTGATTGCGGCGTTTCCGGTGTTGGCCTCACGCGATCGGGAAGGCGCCCCAGTTAAGGGAAAGCTACTTTCCTGGAAAGAACAGCTTGCCGCGTTAGGGCGAGGCGCGCGCACCGAATTGCCAACCGCCAGTGAGCTTTGGCCTGCTAACCGCGAATTGCTTTATGTCATTGATGTGCCTGCCACGATGACCGGTAACGGTCTGATTCTGGAAGTCAATTATCGCGACCGCAAAAAAGACGGCGAATGGGGCAAACCCAAATCCCAACGGTTACAACGTCAGGTCATTCCCGCCTTGCCCGAACAGGCAGACCGCGAAATCATCACGCTGCTGGCCGGAGCCAAAGAACAGTTCGGCAACTCATATTTTTACAACAGCGATTCGCAATACGACCACATTCCCAGCACATTCCGCATAACAGGCTATTTAGAACAGGTCTTGATCCCGCAAATTTGCCGCACCGGACGCACGCGGTTGCGATTGCAAAACAATGGCGAGGATTGGGCCGCAATCGCGTGGGATGACGGCCCGCCGTGGGAATTTTGGGTAGACGTACGCCACAATGAAAAAGCGGGAGAATATGCTCTGACAGGCGTTTTGCGCAGAAACGACGACGAGATGGAACTGAGTCGTCCCGTGATGTTGCTCAGTAGCGGGTTTTTCTTTACGCGCGAATTCGCTGCCCGCTTGGCCCACCGCGACGCATTTGATTGGATCCTGTTTTTCCGCAAACAAGGTTGGCTGAATGTTCCTGGCGCACAGGCGGATGAGTTGTTGGCTGAAATCTTAAAAGCATCTTCCTTGCCGCATCTGAGTCTGCCAGCCGAAATGCAGTATCAGGAAGTCACGATTGCTCCGCGCCCGTGTTTGACGATCAAAGCGCCGCCACAACGCGGGTTCGGCACGGAAAAATTGCGCGGCATTCTGTCATTTGATTACGGCGGAAAAATGGTCGCCAGCGCAGACCAGAATCGCGGCGTGTTTGATCCCAAAGAACGTCAGTTGTTGTTGCGCGATCAGGTTTCGGAACAAGCCGCCGCCCAACAGTTGCAAGGCTTAGGATGGCGTTATAAACGGCCGGACTATTACGACCGCGAAGCCCGCTGGGAATTGCTGCCCAGCAAGTTGCCGCGCATTGTGCGAGATTTGCTGCTTTCTGGTTGGCACGTCGAAGCCGAAGGCAAGGTTTATCGCCAGCCCGGCGAAATCAAAATGCAGGTCAGTTCAGGCATTGACTGGTTTGAATTGCACGGCGCGGTGGATTTCGGCGGCGTGGTGGCCAAATTGCCCGAATTGCTGGCAGCGCTTCGTCGCGGCGAAACCATGGTCAAACTCGGTGACGGCACGTTTGGCTTGTTGCCGGAAGAATGGCTAAACAAATACGGATTGCTGGCCGGACTGGGCGAAACCCACGAGGATCATTTGCGCTTCAAACGCACGCAAGTCGGCGTGCTTGATGCCTTGCTGGCAACACAACCGCAAGCCACCTTTGACGAAGCATTTGGGCACGCGCGCGAAGCGCTAAAGAATTTCGACGGTGTGAGACTGGCAGAACCGCCGCAGGGCTTTCAGGGCACTTTGCGCCCGTACCAGAAAGAAGGGCTGGGCTGGTTGCATTTCTTGCGGCAATTCGATTTTGGTGGTTGTCTGGCCGATGACATGGGACTGGGCAAAACGGTGCAGGTGCTGGCGTTGCTCGAAGAACGCCGCCAACTGCGGCGCCGCTCCCAATCCGCCGCTGCGGTGAAAAGCGCTGACAGCACGGCGGTGCTTGCGCCTTCGCTTGTGGTCGTGCCGAAATCGCTGGTCTTTAACTGGCGACAAGAAGCCGCGCGCTTTGCTCCCGAAATGCGCGTGCTGGATCACACCGGACAGCAGCGCCAAAAAGCCGGGGAGCATTTTGACGAATACGATTTGATCCTGACGACCTATGGCACATTGCGGCGCGATGCCGTGGATTTCAAAGACCTGGAATTTGACTATCTCATCCTGGACGAAGCCCAGGCCATCAAAAACGCCGACACTGCATCGGCCAAAGCTGCGCGTTTGCTGCGCGGAAAGCATCGCCTGGCGCTGAGCGGTACGCCCATCGAAAACCACCTGGGCGAATTGTGGAGCCTGTTTGAGTTTCTGAATCCGGGCATGTTGGGTTCGGCATCGGTTTTCAAACTGGCGGGCATTGGCGCGCGCGACCCAGACGAAGAAACGCGTAAGTTGCTGGCGCAATCCTTGCGCCCCTTTATTTTGCGCCGCACCAAATCACAGGTGGCCAAAGACCTGCCAGAGAAATTGGAGCAGACGATTTTCTGCGAATTGGAGCCGAAGCAGCGCAAACTCTACGACGAATTGCGCGACCATTACCGCACTTCGTTGCTTGACCGTATTGCGCGCGAAGGCATGCAAAAAGCCAAAATCCAGGTGCTCGAAGCGTTGTTGCGTTTGCGACAAGTCGCCTGTCATCCGGGCTTGATTGACAAAAAGCACGCCAAAGAAGATTCCGCCAAGCTGGATATGCTGTTGCCGCAGTTGGTGGAATTGTTTGAAGAAGGGCACAAGGTGCTGGTCTTTTCGCAATTCACCAGTTTCTTGTCGTTGTTGCGTGAACAACTGGATAAAGAAGGCGTGGCATATGAATACCTGGATGGCAAAACGCGCGACCGGCAGGCGCGCGTCGAGCGCTTTCAGGATGATCCTGACTGCAAACTGTTTTTGATCAGTTTGAAAGCGGGCGGCTTAGGGCTAAACCTGACGGCTGCGGAATATGTATATTTGCTCGATCCGTGGTGGAACCCGGCTGTGGAAGCGCAGGCCATTGACCGCGCCCACCGCATCGGCCAGAAGCGTCAGGTCTTTGCCTATCGTTTGATTGCCAAAGACACTGTCGAAGAAAAAGTCTTGCAGTTGCAGGAAACCAAGCGCGATCTGGCCGACGCCATTATCAACGCGGACAATTCGTTGATTCGCAATCTGGGCAAAGAAGACCTGGAGTTGTTGCTGAGTTAATGCGCAGCATTGCGTCGGCCTTGCGCGTGATTCATTGTGCGCTAGGTCGGCGTAGCGTTTGTCTGATCCTGGTCGTTGTTGGCAGTTGACGTTGCTTGGGCCAGTTTTTCGAGATTCGTGCGAATGGTGCGCAACTTGGGATGGTCGGGCAATAAAGTGGCTTCAAAAATTGCCAGCGCACGTTGATAACAGGCTGCGGCTTCGACCAGCTTGCCTTGTTGTTTGAGCAGCAACCCCAGATTGTTGAGTGTTACGGCGACGTCAGGATGCTCTGTGCCAAGCAGCGTTTCCTTGAGCGTCAGCGCACGACGAAAATGCCGTTCGGCTTCGTCGAATCGTTTTGTCGCCTGACACACAGCGGCCAGATTGTTCAGCGTGATGGCAATTTCGTATTCCTCTTGCTGCGTTTCATAAAACGCCAGCGCGCGGCGATAAATTCCTTCCGATTTTTCAAATCGTTTCAACCCATCCAGTAAGCCCGCCCAGGCGACCAAATCTGCCAGCACGTGCGGATGCTCTGTACCGAGCAGCTGTGTGCGGATTTCGACCGCGCGCCGCGCCAGCGGCTCACCTTCTTCGTACCGTCCGCGTGCGTGCGCCAGTCCGCCCAGATTGTGATACAGCGTGGCAACTTCGGCGTGAATTTCTCCCAGATGTTGTTCGGCAATGGCGAGCGCGCGACGATAACACCGTTCGGCTTCGTCAAAATTGCCGCTGTATTTGCCCAGCACGGCGAGGTTATTGAGCAACGGCGCCAGTCGCAGGTCATCTGCGGTGAGCAAGGATTCAGCCAATTCCAGGGCGCGACGGAAGCAGGTTTCTGCTTCCGCATAGTGCCCGAGTTCACGCAACCGATTGGCTTCTGCGTGCCAGCGGTTCAATGCCAGCGCTTGCTCTTCAATCGTTGTTTCTGGCGTTGTCTTCTGCATAGAGATGCGCCTGCGCGCCTATTTGAGAGAAATCAGGTAGATGCTTTCTTCGTTGTTGGTCACACCGTAATACAGCCAACGGCCATCGCGCGAGAAGGTGGGATTTTCAAAGGTGTCTTCGCCTTCGGGCGCGAGCAGTAAGCGCGACGTTTTGGTTTGGGAATCAAGCAGGAAGATTTTGAAGCGGTGCAAATAGACCAGGCGGCGATTGTCAGGTAGCCAGTACGGATTGTCGCCCGAGTCATTGAGCCGCGTGTATTGTTGCGTTGCCAGATCGTACACGACAATGCCACTGATATCATTGCCGTCCAGCCATTCCGTTCCGGCAATGCGGTTGCCGTCTGGTGACCAGGTATAGGCGGTGAAGCTGTTGCCATTGCCGGGTTTGGGAAACGCAAAGAGCGTTTGCTGTTGAAACGGCTGGCGCAAATCCATGATGTAACTTTGCCCGCCGCCGCGCCGCGTAAATAGCATACGCGTTCCATCTGGTGACCAAGCGGGATCAAGGTAGCCAGGCTCTTTGGGCTGGCTGAAGGTCAATTGTTGACGGTCTCCGCCGTCAGGGCGAATTGACCAGATTTCAAACACGCCCGACAAATCAGAAAAGAATGCAATGCGTTTGCCATCCGGCGACCAACGCGGCGCGCGATCGCGCACGCGATCATCGGTCAATTGTTTGTAATTGTCGGTTTCGCCAATTGGGGACACGTAAATATCCATCTGCGGGTCGCCAAAACTGTAATAAGTCAGGGATTGCCCGTCGGGCGAGACATCCTGATTGCTTGCCCGCCGGGTCATTTGCGTCACCCATTCCGGCGCGCCAATGATCTTTCCGGCAATTGGGTCAAAAGCCGCGCGGCGGATATTCGTTTTCACCAACCGGCTGGCATATGCCATCAGCTTTCCGTCGCGCGAAATCGTCAATAACTGGTTTTGTTGAGTCTGTATTGGCAAAGGCTGCGGAACGTCGAGCGACTTTCCCGTTGCCTCGTCAATTCGTACACGCCATAAACTCAAGCGGCCGCTGCGATTGCTGGAAAAATACAGGTGTCGGCCATCCGGGGCCCAGACCGGACAAAAGTCGTCGGCTGCATCATCCGTGATCGGCACCGGGTCTCCGCCTGCAGCCGGAATCGTCCAGATGTCGCGCTGAGCCGAGTTTTTCAGCCCCCAATAGGCGATGCGCAATCCGTTGGGCGATATTCGCGGTTGCACCGCGTCCGGTCCGGCGGGAATGCGCCGTTTGATTCCCGTTTGCCAGTTGATCGCCCAAATTTGTCCGTTCACGCCCACGCGCTGAAAGACACTGCTGCCGCGTTGTGTCGAATACAGGATTTCCGAACCATCCAACGACCACGATGGATTGAACCCGCCTTTGACAACCAGGCGTTCATTTTCGCCGGTCGCACCGATCAAATAGATTCCGCCATCGTCACGTTCTGAACGGAAGGCAAGATATTTACCGTCAGGAGAAAAGGCCGGATCACTGTTTTCTGCGGGATCGTGTGCGGTCAGATTTTGCGTGCTTTTGCCGTCCACGCGTTGTCGGAACAAATCATATTGCCCATTGACTTTGCGTGCATAGACGATGGCTTGTCCATCAGGAGAAAGTGTCGGCGCAGTTTTGGTGCCGGAAAACTCTGTCAGTTCTCGATGCTCAGCGTTTGCCCAATCAGCCAATGAATCCTTTTCGCCAGAGAATCGCCCCCACAAACTCCCAACCGCAGTCACCAATGCCAGCAATGCCAGGACGATGGCTGCTGGAGCATAGTTTCGCTTCGGCGGTGTGTTGACCGGTTCACCCCTCGTTTGTCGGGCTGCAAGCGGGTTGGTTTCCAACGAATTCAGTTTTTGCTGCAAACGCTTCAAATCAGTGCGCAGGTCGTTTGCCGACTGGTAACGATGTTCCCGGTCTTTTTCCAGCGCCCGCGTGATGATCTGATCAAGCTCCGCGTCTAAATCTGGTCGTGCCGTGGTCGGCGGAACCGGTTGGTGATGAATGATTGCATCCAGAATTCCAGCCATCCGGTCGCCTTTGAAAGGCGGCACTCCAAGCAGCAATTCGTACAGCGTCACGCCCAAACTGAAGATATCGCTGCGACGATCTACTTCTCGTCCCATTGCTTGCTCAGGCGACATGTATTTGGCGGTGCCGAGTACGGTTCCCGGATTCGTTTTGGCGGGATCGGCTTCTGCCGCATCGGTGGGGTTGGTGCGTTCGGCAGAGCGCTCCAGTTCGGTCAGTTTGACCAAGCCAAAATCCAGCACTTTCACGTATCCGTCGCGCCGCAGCATGATGTTTTCCGGTTTGATGTCGCGGTGAATGATGCCAGCCTCGTGGGCGGCTGCGAGCGCGGAACAAATCTGCATCGCAATTTCGAGCGCGTCTTTTTCCGCGACACGCCCCGAAGTGATGACTTCGCGCAAGGTCTGGCCTTCGATATATTCGGACGCGATGAAATGTTTGTTTTCGATCTGGCCGATTTCGTAAATCGTGATGATGTTGGGATGGTTCAACGCCGAAGCAGCTTTGGCTTCGCGCTGAAATCGTTTGATGCGTGTTTCGTCTTGCGTAAATTGGGCGGGCAAAAATTTCAATGCGACTTTGCGATTCAATTCGGTGTCGCGCGCCAGATAGACCTCACCCATTCCACCTACGCCCAGCACGGAAATGACGCTGTAGTGGCTGAAAACCTGGCCAATCAGCGAGCGGTCTTTTTGTGCCGCCAACTGCTGCGCGGCCATTTCCAACGCCGGAGCTTTGAGGAACTTGGCTTCGGCTTGTTGATACGCCGACAGCAGCGATTCGACCTCCTGTCGCAGTTCCTCATCGCCAGCACAGGCCTGATCCAAATACGCTGGCCGGTCAGCAATGGGCAATTCCATTGCTTCATCCAACAATTGGTCTATTCGCGTCCAGCGGTCAGGAGTCATGAGGAAAGTTAAAAGACGAAAGTAAAAGACGAAAGTAAAAGACGAAAGTAAAAGACGAAAGTGGAAAGTTGAAAGCCGCGGTTGGCTCAATTTTCAATCTGGCGCTCAACAGAGACGCGTAAGCCGCCAATGAGACGACTAACCTCTTCAGCTTGAGCGCGTACATCGTCGAAAGCTGTTTGGCTCAAGTATTGGGCATCCAGCGCGACATAAAGCTGGCAACGCACTTCACCGCAAGACCCTTTTGCAATGCCCAGAAAATGATAAAACTCACGCGGGCGATTCCGTTCAAATCCTTCAGAGATATTCGACATCACGGAAACCGCCGCGCGCCGCAACTGATCTTTCAGCCCCCAATCCCGTGCAAATTCACCTTGGTTTGTGAGGCGATAAATTTCCGCTGTCAGCAACCGTGCTTTTTGCCAGGTCAGTAAATCTTCAAATCTCTGCACCTTTTTCTTCTCATTCATTTCATTCCCCTTCCGTCATATCAACGCCACGTGCTTTGGTCTTTCCACTTTCCACTTTCCACTTTCCACTTTTCACTTTTCACTCTGGGAACGGTTCAGTTCGCGGAACAACCAGGCTTTGGCTTTGTTCCATTCGCGGATGACGGTGATTTCAGCAATGCCCAGAATCTCGGCGACTTCTTCATTGCCCAGGCCGCCAAAAAAGCGCAGCTCGACAATGCGACTTTTGCGCTCGTCAATCTCGGCCAGGCTTTTCAGCGCGTCGTCCAGGGCGACCAAATCCGCTGTGCGGCCTTCGGCGAGATCGGCAGCGGCTTCGATAGAAACCAGATGCGCGCTTTCGCCCGCCACGCGAGGACGCTGCCGCGCGAAATCTACCAGAATGCGCCGCATCAATTGGGCTGACACACCAAAGAAGTGTGCGCGGTTTTTCCATTCCACATTTTTCCAGTCAATCAGCCGCAGATAGGCTTCGTTGACCAGCGCCGTCGGTTGCAGTGGATGCCCTGCGCGTTCATTGCCCATATAGCGCCGCGCCAGCCTGTGTAACTCGGCGTGCACCAGCGGAACCAACTGCTCCAGCGCCAGTTGGTCGCCCTTATTCCAGGCAAGGAGTAATTGTGTGACGTCGTGAGCGGAAAGCTCGGCCATAAGGAAGAAACCTGCTTGATGAAGAAATTTGTGGGGAGCAGTTGCGAAATTTACCACAGCTATTCCAATCACTCTACAATTTTGGCGAATTGCCGCGCTTTCCCGGCTTCAGTAGAATTCTGTCGGTTGGGTTGGTTCTCTGTTTGATTTTGCGTCAATGTTCAAGGGGAGTTTCGCCCCCTCGTAGCGAATAAGCCTTCAGCCATCATTTTATGGATGCTCAATCTCGAAAACTGCTTATCTTTGATCTGGATGAAACACTAGTGCATTCATCGGAATCTGCGCTTGGCCGTTCCCCTGCCTTTCAGGTTGGCCCTTACCACGTTTACAAACGGCCCCATCTTGATGCACTTCTGGCAGTCTCGTTTCAAATGTTCCGCGTGGCTGTTTGGACGGCTTCGAGCGAAGATTACGCTGTCGCGCTCGTACCCCAACTTTTGGCTGAACATGGACGACTTGAATTTTTGTGGGCAAGAAATCGCTGTGTGCACAAATATGATTACGAGAGGCGAGAAGAGTATTGGCTGAAGGATTTCAAGAAGCTTCAACGGGCAGGATATGATCTCAACCAGATACTTGTTGTAGATGACATCGCGCGAAATCACGAGCGCAACTATGGGAATTTGATACAAGTGAAGCAGTACTGGGGAGAAGATCACGATGATGAATTACGATTGCTGGCAGTTTATCTTCCCGGTTTGGCGACTGTCGCGAATGTTCGCACTGTCGAAAAACGAAATTGGCGTCAGCAAGTGCACAGGCAGCTTCAAGATGATCAGCAGTTTTAGGTGAATTGCAATCGATGATTCGGTTTCATTGACGAAGGAATGAGCGTTGGTCTGCGTACGGCGCGCGTGACCAGGCAGTTTAGATGCGAAATGATTGATCTACTGACACTCAACGATTTTTTTGATGCGGCAACGCGCAGCGACATTGTGGAGAAACTAAAGGACCTTGGCGGTGGGCTGGCACCGGTTTACGGCAGGGCAGACACTGGCGCGGTCGATGTGCGTGTGCGGAAGGTGACGCGGTTGGCGGTTTCGCCAGAGCTACGCAACGGGATCCGGCAACGATTGCTCGCGGGCAAAGAAGCCATTGAAGCGCATTTCGGCGTTCGCCTGAACGAATGCGAAGAGCCACAGTTTCTGCGCTACGAAGAAGGCGACTACTTCGTAGCGCATCAGGACGGGAACACACCGCTGATTTTGGATGATTCCCGGCATCGCAAAATTTCGGTCGTGATCTTCCTAAACGCTCAATCACCCGAACCAACACCTGATACCTACGGCGGCGGAGAACTCGTATTTCACGGGCCATTTCACGGCCCAACGATTCGCCAGCCATTGGCTCCGGAGCCGGGCACCCTGATCGCCTTTCGTGCAGAAGTGACGCACGAAGTCGTACCAGTTACCCACGGCGAACGCTATACGATTGTTTCCTGGTTCCGTTGAGGCGCACTTTTTACGCGACCGCACTCAGTCCCATTTGCTTCAGTACGCTGGTGCCAAGCGTTCCATCTGTGACTTTGAATATTCCGGGAAAGCGGGTTTCCCAAGGTTTGTTGGCGGCGGGCATGTATTGTCGCGAATTGGCTTCGATGCCGGAAACGCCAGGGACATGTGCGGCGATGCCTGCGGAATGGATCAGGGATGCGCCGGGGCAGGTCAGGTCCTGCACGCACAGGAACATCTTGTATTTTTGTGCGGCGGCGGCCATCAGCATTGCCTGCGACTGTCCCTTGCAGGCCTTGAGCGCGACGCCCGTGTAGCCCATGTCGCGCGCCAGCAGCAAACTTTCCAGATCGGTCAGCGATTCATCAATCACCACCGGGCGCAGCTTGGCGGCTTCGTGCATCAAGTTGCGGCGACCGTCTTTGGTCAACGCTTTCAGATCGCGCGCGGTGGGCTGTTCCAGATACAGAATGCGATTGAAACCTAGCGGCGTTTTCTCTTTCACCTTGCGCAAATATTCGAGCACGTATTCCACATTCGGGCAGCGCTCGTTGAAATCCACGCAATACTTCCAGTCAATATTGGGACGCGTTTCGCCAGCCACGCGGTCAATGTTGACCGTGCGTTCGATGTCCCATTGCAAATCTTCGCCTTGCAGTTTGATTTTGATGTGCGTCAGGCCGTTGAACTTGATCCATTCCGCCAGGGTTTCGGGCAAACCATCGTTGAGCCGTTCTTTCAGTTCGGTGGGCAGCACGGCGTCAGCGCCGCCCACGGAATGAAACATCGCAATGCGCGGTTTGGGCTGGCGCAAGATGTAGCGATCCAGATATTCGCCCTTGAAATTTTGATCCAGGTAATGCGCCAGATCGTGCGTCATCAAATCGCGTCCGCCGGTTTGATAGCTGCTGCGGTTGTGCAGTTTGCCGAATGCGTCGTGAATTGCGGCGTCAAATGCGCTGGCAGTGACCAGCGTGCAAAGCTTCGGAATTGGTGTGGAGAGGTTCAAGTCTGACGAGACGACTGTGGCCGCTTTCAGGTATTGCGGTTCGAGCGCCAGATTCATGTCCAACGGGTGACCGAATTCCTGATACGCGCGCGTCAGTTTGGCGATGCGTTCGGCCAGCGCTTTCATCGCGCCCAGCGTTGTGTCGTACGACATTTCGCGCGAAGGGAACGACCAGACATTGCCCAGCGGCATCGAGCCAAAGCCTTTGGCGGTTTTGCCGCGGCGGTTTTTGACGACGACGGTGACGTTCAGGATTGTGGCGCGATCAACAGGCACGCCGCCGAATTTATACGGCGCACGATAGCGAAACTCTTCGTAACTGAAACTGAGGTCTTCGATACGAATTTCGGCGGGGTGGTTGAACATTGCCGGGCTCAACGCGGCAAACGCGGTCGTTTGTAAAAACTTTCTGCGCGATTGCGAACTCATGCGTAAGCCTCCTGCATGCGCGCTTGCAAGAAGGCAACGTCGCGTTGTGCCGCCACAAGCGTGTTTTCTTCGAGCGCGGCGGGTGTTGCGCCTTTGATTTCGTATTCCAAATGCAGCGAAATCGGGCCATGAAAATTCGCCTGACGCAGTAGCTTGCAATAGGCCTTCCAATCCACCTGGCCTTCGCCGAGCGGACAGTTGACTTGTCGCCAGCCTTTGCTGGTTTTTTCCCAATAGGAATCTTTGACGGCGATCATTTTCAGGCGCGGCGCGATCAGGTTGAACGCGATTTTCCAGCCTGCGCCGCCGCCTTCGACTACGGCGTGGCGCACGTCGAAATAATAGCCCGCCCACTTCGGATCAAGCTGATCAATCACCGTCGCGGCGTCCCAGAGCGGAGCGCCGATGTAGCCTTCGTGATTGTGAAAGCCACATTGCACGCCACTTTGTTTGCCGACTTCGATCAGCGAGCGAAAGTCCTGTCCGAATTTTTCCAGCTCTTTGCGCACGTCTGCGAACTGATATTTGTGATAGCCCGGTTTGAAGTAGGGAATTGCCAGTTTGCCCGCTGTTAGCAAAATGGGTTTAGCCGTTGCGTCACTGCCCGAAGTCAACCCGGTAGTGATCATGGGCACGGTCAGGCCTTCGCCGCGAATGGCAGCGACGGCTTTGGGTAAATCTTCGGCGGCGCGTTCAGGCAAGACGTGACCGCCCGGACGAACAGTGAGATCAACTCCGCCCAGGCCCAGCTTTTTGACAGCTTTGGCCAATGACTGCCAGTCGAGCATCGGCAGGTGTTTGGAGAAAAAACAAAACGTGCCATTGAATCCGTTTGCAGCAGCGGGCAAGGCAGACGTAGCGGCAAATGCGGACGCAGATTTCAAAAAGTCACGGCGTGAGTGCACGAAGGCTCCTTTGTCATCAGACGGTCGTTGGAAACTTAAAGGGCGCGCGGTATTGATAGCTCAGCAATTTGTTGGCGGCCAGGTTGTTGGTGAATTTCTCGGTTTTGCCATCCCATTGCAGATAAGCTTTCAACTTGTAGGCAATGTTGCCGATTAACGGGGCGCTGGTTGAGCGATGACCGGCTTCGATGTCGCAATGCGTCTCTTGCCGGGATTTGACGCAATCCAGGAAGTTGCGCGCATGGTGTTTGGTATCAGCGTCGCCCTGACCTTTTTTGGCTTCGAGCACAGGTTTGGCGCCTTTGCGCCAGTTGTCCAGCGAACGATCAAGTGGCGAGCGCGCGAGAAACTCATTGGGGCTGAGCGCATCGCCCACGACTTCATAGCCGTTACTTTTCAGATAGAGCGTGCCTTTGGTGCCACGAAATTCAATTTCGCCGTTGTTGATGCCGGCGGGGGCGGCATTGGCATTGATTTGCGTGAAGGTGACGAGTGTCTGACTGCCTGACGCGTGCGGATATTGCCAGAGCACTTCCAGCGTATCAGGGATTTCGCGGTTGTCTTCGATGACGTATTTGCCGCCCATTGCAGTGACAGCAGTCGGTGCGTCTTGTCCTAACGCCAGATGTATGGCGTCCAGGTAATGCACGCCGAAATTCGTCACCTGTCCGCCTGAATAATCCCAAAACCAGCGAAAACGATAAAACGTGCGGTTTTTGTTGTAAGCGCGTTTGGGCGCGGGGCCGAGCCAGCTTTCCCAGTCAAAATCTTTGGGGGGCGCTTCGTCTGGCGGATTGCCGATGCCTTTCGGCCATTCGTTTTGAATGTGAAAGGCGCGCACGGCCATCACTTGTCCCAGGTAACCGCTGCGCACGATTTCGGCGGCTTCGCGGACAAAGCCTGACGAACGGCGATGGATGCCCACTTGCGAGACGCGTTTGTATTTGCGCACGGCTTCGACCATCTTGCGGCCTTCGGCGACACAGAGCGACAGCGGTTTTTCGACGTAAACGTCTTTGCCTGCCTGACACGCCTGAATCGTTTGCAAGGCGTGCCAATGGTCGGGCGTATTGATGGCGACGGCGTCAACATCTTTCAGGTCTAACACCTTGTGGTAGTCTTTGAATTGCTGCGGGCTGGCGCCGATCTTCTTGGACGCAAAATCCATGTATGGTTGGTAGATGTCGCAAACGGCAACAATCTGGCAATCAGGTTGTTTCAGAAATGCATCCAGCACCTGATCGCCGCGATTGCCAAGCGCGATAAATCCCATGCGGATGCGGTCATTCGCGCCCAAAATTTGCGAATAACTAAGTGCTGTGGTTACACCCGCCGCAGCGGCGGATTTGGTGAAGTCTCTGCGCGTCACGTGGCTCACAGTGATCCTCCGGGGAAAATAAGCTGGTAGTTGAAAACAGTGGAAAGCAAAAGCGGGCGCAGTATACGGCAAACGCGGGGAAATGTTGACGGCACAAGACGCGCTGATTACGATGGCGTCGCTTTTCCCTACAGAATTTTTTCCCGTAGTACAACGTAAGATCAACCATCAGCGTTTGTCTGACTGACTCTCAAGTCGGACACGACTGAAAGGAGCCTGAATCGTGAACTCTGTCCTTTTGCGTTTGTTTGCCATTGTGTTGCTGATTGCTTCGGTCGTGGTGACGTATACGCGCCCGAATTTGAGCCTGGGGCCGGTGCCGGTCAGAACTGCATTGCTGGTTTTGGCGGTACTGGTGATTTTGGGCGCGCGGTTCGCCGCTCGACCAAAAGCGTAAGACGCCGCGCATCGCGAACAGGCTTTGGCATCTTGCTTGCTCAGTAGGTGGTGTACGCAACGACGTTTGGGTAGTTTTCCCCATCCACCAAAGGAGCAAGTATATGAAGAAATATTCGCTGTTAACTTTACCGGTTGTGCTCGGCGCGTTGATTGGTTCGGTGGCGATTGCCACGCTGTCGGTGTTGGCGATTACGCTGGGATCAATTGACCTGGCCGGAGCCCTGGCATTTAAGTATTACGAACGGCTGAATTTGGCGGCGCTATCCGTGATTTTGCCGGTCGCGGGAATGATTGCATTGCTACCGCTTGCGTTGTACCAGGCGTTCAAACAGGAAGTGGTTGAAGCCGCTGTGCCAGCGAAAGAGGTTTCTGCGAAAGCGAGCCCGGTTGCTGCCGCTGTTGAGCCGCAGCATTTGAAAGCCGCCTAAAAGTCTTTGCAGCGTATGGATTTTTCCCCAACGCGAAGGGGAAAAATCCATACGCTGTTTGCCTTTCCAGGCAAGACCACGTGTCAGCTTTCTGGCGCGGAAAATTCCAGCGCCGCAAAACTCACGACGGATTCGTCATCAATATTCCATTGCTGATACCGTAACACTTCGCCGCGCGCTTCTGGCACGGCGCGCAAAAACGTGTAGAGCGGAGAAAACCCGCACCACTTCAATCGGTCTTGTTCGGGCGCGACCTGCTCAAAGAATTCGTCGCTTTGTCCGTCACAGACCGCTGCCAACCGCTCCAGGTCCTGTTCCTGCACCTCCAGCATTTCGTCTTCATTGGCGCGCGCGATCAATTGATCGCCATAACGTCGTCCGATGTGCGCCAGGTCAATCCCTAACACCCAAAACAGATTTTCGCGGTGGCGGTCTGCCAATTCTCCCAACGCGTCAAAAAATCGTTGCACCTGATCATCGCTTTCCGGCGCTTCGCCTGTGTAAAGCGCCTGGGCGAATGGCCCGCACAGGATGGGGACGATCTTGAAGCCGGAACCAAGCATCTGTTGCAGGAAGATGCATTGGAATTCCAGCGAATGTTCAATGGCGTGGCAGTAATCCTCTTGCACAATGGCGTCGCCTGCGTGTGCGGTCAGCCAGTTGATCATTTCTGTTTCCGGTTGTAGCGTTCCCAGCGGCGTGACAAACGGTTTACGCGTCAGTCCGAATCGCTCAGGCTGACCATAATGTGAAGTCCCCAGCAAGATGACGGTTTTGTCTTGTAATTGCTCGCTGCCAATGCCGCTCAAACGTCCGTAAGCAGAGGCGTAGCTTTGCCAGCCACCCCAAGGACTAACGTGCGGCGCGGCAAGACCCAAAATCGGTTTTGTGGTCGGTTGTTGGTGGTCTTTCAGGTATTCATCCAGTTTGGCTTGTAATTCTGCGCCTTGTTCCGGATACCCAGACCCGGCGTGCGCTGGCATTCGCACACTTGCGCGAGCGAATTCGGCGTGGCGGGCTTTGCGTAAACGCTGAAACTCCGTTGTTTCGAGAAAGCCGTTTTCGCGCAAGGTCTCGACCAGTGATTCGATGATATCGCTGGGAACCAGTTGGCCCGCCAGCTTTGTCAGATATGCCTGGGCATCGAGCAGCGTGCTTTGCCCATCAAAAAAACTGAGCGCTGCTGAGAGCAGTGGCGGAATGATCAATATTTGTTCGGAGTATTTGAACGGATCGCGAAAGAGCAAGCCAGGACGTTCTGGCAGCGGGGACGGGAAAATATCCAGGCCTGGGCGTAAACGCGGCAATGGTTCGTGCATAAGGGTTGAGCTCACTTTCAAAATTGATCACGGCCATAATGCAAGCTGGTAAAAGATTTGACAATCGTCGGCTGGCGGCCCTGCTTGCGTCTGAAACCAAATGACTCTAAGCTGCGTATCAGCAAATGATGACGGGAAAACAGACACAATTCGTAACCATAATGAGCCGGGTGACCCTGGCTGGGCTGATTTTGCTTTTAGCTGCCAGCGGTGCCGCCGCGCAGCGCAAACCACGCAAATCCGTTGTCACACCGCCGCCTGCGCCGACAGTTACGCCCGAAGAACTCAAGGAGCTTTCTGACGCTGCCAGTCAATCCCGCGAAACGCTGATTGCTTCGTCGCAGACTTACCGCGATAGTCTGGAACGCTTGTTGGAACTGCAAAAACAAGACGAAGCGCGGGCGCAAGCTTTGGTCGAGAAGCGCAAACAGTTGTTGGAGCTTGGCGTGATTGCCAAGCGGGAATTGACCGAAAGCGAACAGGCGCTTGCGGGGGCTCGTGAGAAAAGCGCCGAAACGATCAAGCTGATCGAAGACGTTGACAATTTGGTCGCCGAAGTCAGAACAGCGGAAGAACTGGCAAAAATGCCGCCGCCCATGCCTTCAGAGCCGGTGCGCTCGACCGGATTGTTGATCCGCTATGTAGGAACCAGCCGTTGGAGTTTGGGCGATTTTGGTAAGGTGGACGCGTTCTTTCGCCTAAGTTTCAAAAAGCCGTTGCCAGTCAGCGCTTTGGGGCAGACTGCCACGCACAATCATCTCGGATTTGATCACCGCGAAGCCATTGATGTCGCCGTTCACCCTGACAGTGAAGAAGGTCAGGCTCTGATCAATTACCTGCGCACGCAGGGCATTTCCTTTATCGCCATTCGTGGCGCGATTGCCGGTTCAGCCACCGGAGCGCATATTCATATCGGGCCGCCTTCGCGCCGCCTGGTTGTTGCCCCGCTCACATCGCGCTAAGACCATATTCTCCCATTGCAAAGAAAAAAGTGACTTTGGCAAGCGGCGGTACGTCTAACCGGGGCCAGATACCATCATTTCATAAACAAGGAGACGTCAAATGTTACGCAAGGGATTCGTCGCCTGGCTGACATTCATGCTGCTGGGCGCGGCGGCAATTGTTTATGCGCAAGCTCCATCCACCACGGCAAAAGCCGGTACTGCGACAATTGCGGGGCAGGTGAAAATTGGCGGAGCTGCCGCGCCTGGTGTTTCCGTTTCACTGATATCAGCAGAACAACCTCCGGCAGCGCCCGGCGGCGTTCAAGGAAGTCTGGCTGGGCGTGACGCTTCGGTGCGTGCTGTAACCGATGCTGAAGGCCGCTTTTTCTTGAGTAATCTTGCCGCAGGCCGATTTCGTGTCAGCGTTTTAGCGCCCGGCTATGTGATTCCCAATAACAATCTGGTTGTGCAAGTAAATGACGGACAGGCGCTAACCGGGGTGGATTTCACGCTGACGCGCGGCGCAGTCGTCACCGGGCGAGTCACGACCAGTGGCGACCGCCCGGTCATTGGTGAACCTGTAATGCTCCTGGCGGTGAATGACACCAACCAGAACGCTTCGCAAACCTCTCTTCAGCTTTCTCCATTGCAGCTTCCCAATGCCAACAGCTTTCGCACGGATGATCGCGGCGTGTATCGGATTTACGGTGTGCCTGCGGGCAAATACGTGGTCAGTGCCGGACGTGGCGATGGTGGACGCGGGCTTGCTGCTCGCGGCCCGAATGCCGCTGGTGGGAATGCTGCCCGCACCTGGGTGCGCACCTATCACCCGGACGTTACCGACTCTGCACAGGCAACCGTGATCGAAGTCGAAGCGGGCAAAGAAATCGAAGGAGTCAATATTCACCTGACGCCGCCCGAAACCTTCGTCGTGAGTGGGCGTGTCGTGGATGCGGAAACAGGCCAACCCGTCCCAGGTGTTTTGATCGGGCACGGACGCACCAGCAATCCGCAAAATCGCGGCAATGGCGGAGCCAGAAATAACGGGGGAAACGCTGCCAACCGCCGCGTCTTGTTGAGCAACAACACCGACGGCACGACCAACAAGGACGGCGAATTTCGTGTTGAGGGGGTAACTGCTGGCGATTACGCTGTCTATGTCGCACAAGATCAGGCGGCAGGCCAATCAGACTATTACAGCGAGCCGGTCGCGTTCACTGTTTCTTCAAGTGATGTTGGCGATCTGGAAATCAAGCTTTTGCGCGGAGCCAGCATCGTCGGACAGGTTGTGTTTGAAGGTGCAAGTGATCCGCAAGTGTTGGCAAAGCTGGTGACGTTGACGGTGAATGCTTCTTCACGGGGTGGGCGCGGCGGCGGCGGCGCCAGTGGCGTCAATATGCCAACCAATTTGAGCAGTCCCGTGGCTGCGAACGGAAGCTTTCGCATTGCCGGGCTTGCACCAGGGCAAGTAAATCTGAATGTCACGGAGCCGGGCGGGCGAGGTCCATTTTCGGGCTTAACCATTTTGCGCATCGAACGCAGCGGCGCAAACGTGCAATCTGGGTTGCGTGTTGAAGCCGGTGAACAAGTGACAGGCGTGCGCATTGTGGCGGCATACGGCACTGGCGTGATTCGCGGTCTGATACGCGTCGAAGGCGGTGCGCTGACACCGGGAATGCGGCTGATGGTATTTGCGCGCCGCACAGATGCCAGTCGCGGCGTTGGCGGCGGAATGCCTGCGCAGGTGGATGCTGGCGGGCGATTTCAGATTGAACGTTTGGTTGCAGGTACCTATGAAGTGAGTGTTCAGGTTCCAGGTGCGGGACGTGGTGGCGGACAAGGCGGACGCGCCGGGGCAGCTTCGCAAACCGTGACGTTGGGCAATGGCGGTGTGCAAGACGTGGTGATTCCGCTCAATCTGGCTGAATTGCAATTGCCGCCCAACGGCCAAAACGGCCAACCCCGTCAACCGGGCAGACCGAGAGGAGGTCGGCCTTGAGTTGGGTTTGTCGCTTTTGCTTGGTGTTGTGTTTGGGATGGAGCGTCGTGGCGCAAAATCCCGCGCCGCCAGTTCCCGCGCCGCAGGAAACTGTTGTTGCGTCCAATCAATATGGCGCGATCGGTGGGCGGGTGTTGAGCGATGAGGGCGCGGTTCCGTTTGCTTCGGTGACTGCTTCACCCGCCAGTGGGCGCGGACGCGGAAACGAAGTGCGCACGGTTACAACCGACGCAGAAGGTAACTTCAAGCTGGATGGTTTGCGTGCGATTGCCTGGCGGCTGACCGCAACTGCGCCGGGATACGTGCTTGAGGCTGCGCCGTCAGACGGGCCCACGACTGCTTTTCACCGCATCGGAGACGTTGTCTCGGTTCGCCTGGTCAAAGGCGGCGTCATCACTGGCCGTGTGCTTAATGCCAATGGTGAGCCGCTGATTGCTGTGCGCGTCAGTGCGCAAATGATCCGCGATGCGCAGGAGAATCCAGGAGCCAGTGCCAGTATTGGCGGCGACTTTCAGACCGATGATCGTGGTGTTTATCGGTTGTATGGATTGGCTGCGGGCACGTATGTAGTGGTGGCCAGCCCGTCAGCGAACAGTCCGAATGCCGGCCCGAATTTTCGTCAGAGTCCATATGACGGAGATGTGCCCGTGTACTTTCCCTCGAGCACACGCGACGCCGCCAGCGAAGTCGCCGTTGCCGCTGGAAGCGAAACTGGCGGCATAGACATTCGTTATCGCAGTGAAAAAGGGCGCGCCGTCAGCGGCAGTGTTGCTGGCGTGGCGCAAGACAGTTCTCGTCCTGATGGCGCAGCCGTTTCGGTGTTGTTGACGCACGCTGGTTCGGGAACCGTTTTCACGCGAGCTTTTGTCGTTCAACGCGGACGAGGCGCCATTCCTGGCAATAATAGAACTGCCACTTCTGGCAGCAACGGATTCGCCGTGTATGGTGTGCCGGATGGCGAGTATGAAGTAACGGCGGTGCGAAATTCTGCCGACGGCGTGGAGGCGATGTCGCTGCCCAGCCGTGTGGTTGTGAGCGGGCGCGACGTGACTGGATTATCTTTGGTGTTGAAGCCGCTAGCGACAATCACTGCGCGCTTACAGGTGGAGCCCGGTAAACGATGCGAAGCGCAACGCAAGCCGTTTTTTGAAGAGCAACTTTTTGCCGTACGCGCCGAAGAATTGAAAGAGCCGCGCCTGTTGCCAAATGGGCCACGGCCCGCCGCCGCAGATCGCACCGGAGAATTGCTGTTTCGCGAATTGACTGCCGGGCAATATCGTTTGCTGCCGCAATTGCTGGACGACGGCTGGTTTCTGCGTTCGATCACAGCACCTGTGCCTGCGCCCGCGACACGCACGGCGGCGCGTGCGCCTGTCAAACCCGCGTTGCAGGATGTCGGGCGAAATGGATTGGTTTTGAAATCGGGTGAGCGTTTATCGGGCGTGACGATCACCGTGGCAGAAGGCGCGGCGTCGCTTAGCGGAAAAATCAAAGCGGCTGAAGGCGGCAGTCTTCCGTCACAGTACGCGTTATATCTGGTGCCTGCCGAACGCGAATCTGCCGAAGATGCTCTGCGTTATGCTGAAGTTCGGCCTGGCAGCGAAGGCGTCTTTCGCCTGGCGAATCTGGCTCCGGGAAAGTATTGGTTGTTGACGCGGGCGCTTCCTAAAGGTGACGCCAAACCGAAAGCCTGGAATGCCGCCGAGCGCGCGAAGCTGCGCAAAGATGCGGAAGCCGCAAACCAGGCGCTAGAGCTTGCCACCTGCCAACGTCTGGCAAATTACGAGATTGTCTTCAAGCCTTGATCGTGGCGGCTTGGGGAAAAAGGGAGAGCGGAAAAGGCGCACAAGCCTTTTCCGCTCTCCCTTTTTTGCTGAATCCTGACCGGTCTGATTAGTGTTTGAAATGGCGCATGCTGGTAAAGATCATCGCCAGATTGTGTTGGTTGGCGGCTTCGATGACTTCTTTGTCGCGCATTGAGCCGCCCGGTTGAATGACCGCCGTGATGCCGTGTTTGGCAGCTTCATCCAATCCGTCGCGGAAAGGGAAGAACGCGTCAGAGGCCAGCACGCTGCCCGCCAGCGGCAATTGCGCTTTGGACGCGCCCAGCTTGACCGAATCCACACGGGACATTTGACCCGCGCCCACACCGACCAACTGATTGTCCTTGGCATACACGATCGCATTGGATTTGACGTGTTTGCAGATCGCCCAGCCAAAACGCAGCGCGCGCATTTCTGCTGGCGTTGGTTTGCGGTCAGTCACAATCTCGAATTTCTCTTCGTCCAGCAATTCGGCATCGCGTTCCTGCACCAGCACACCGCCACTGATGCGACGCAATTCCAGGTGTGTCGTGATGGCTTGGTGTTCGCCCATGCGCAACACGCGCAGGTTCTTTTTGGCCGCCAGCACTTTGCGCGCGTCTTCGCTGAAATCCGGCGCGATGATGACTTCAGCAAACATCTCGGCGATTTCTTTGGCGGCTGCTTCGTCCACCAACCCGGAAAACGCAATGATGCCGCCAAAGGCCGACACCGGATCGGTCGCCTTGGCGTTGGTGAAAGCCGCGAGCGGCGAATTGGCCACGCCGACGCCACATGGATTTGTGTGTTTGATGATGGCGCAAGTGTGCGGCACATCGGGATTGTTGATCGCACCTTTGGCGCGGTGTTCGCGCAAGTGCATCTGGTGAAGTTCGCGCACCAATTCCCACGCGCCGTCGCTATCGAGCAAATTGTTATACGAAAGCTCTTTGCCTTGCAGTTGTTCGGCGGTGGCGACGCCGCGTTCGTTTGCGCCCGATAGTTGATACAGCGCCGCGCGTTGATGCGGGTTCTCGCCGTAACGCAAGCCGGTGAGTTTTTTCAATTCCAACTCGATTTCATCCGGCAATTCGTGCTGATCCTTATTCGTATCGCCCAGCGCCACATCCAGATTGGCGCTCTGACGTGACCAGAGGAAACGCGCGATCTCTTTGTCATAGCTTGAGGTATGGCGGAATGCATTCAACGCCAGTTGATAGCGGACGACTTGCGGCAACGCGCCGTGATGGGCATCGAGCATCGCCGATACCATCGCATAATCCGCCGGATCAACAATCACAGCGACATCGTTGTGGTTTTTGGCGGCAGAACGAATCATCGCCGGTCCGCCGATGTCTATGTTTTCGATGGCGTCTTCCATGGTTACGCCGGGTTTTTGGATGGTCTGGCGGAAGGGATACAGATTGATTACGACCAGATCAATCGGCTGAATGCCATGTTCCTGCATTTTTGCCTGGTGTTCCGCGTTGTCGCGAATGCCGAGAATGCCGCCATGAACTTTGGGATGCAGCGTTTTGACGCGGCCATCCAGCATTTCGGGAAAGCCCGTCAGATCGGATACGTCACGAACGGTCAAGCCGCTATCGCGCAGCATTTTGGCCGTACCGCCAGTAGAAATGAGTTCGACGCCGTGCGCTGCCAACTTCTGCGCAAATTCGGCGAGGCCGGTTTTGTCTGAAACGCTTAGTAAGGCTCTGGTGATTTTCTTTAAGGATTGCTCTTGCACGTTGATTCTCCCCAAAAGCCGACACATAAACACGGGAACACGCCAGCGCGACGGTGTTTGATCCGTTGCGTAGCTGTCCGCCAAGTTTTTATGTCGTGATTGAATTTATCGCCCGTAGCGTTTGAGTTTACGGTAAAGCGTCGAAAGGTCAATGCCGAGCAATTCAGCGACGCGTGCTTTGTCGTCGCCCGTGCGGTCAAGAGTCGCGAAAATGTAGCGACGTTCGAGTTCATCCAGCGTCAAGGTTTGGCCGGTCAAATCGCGGATTGGTGTGGCTGTCTCGCGAACTTTTTGTGGCAAGTGCGCAGGTTCAATGACGTCATCGCTTAAAGTCACGGCGCGTTCAATCGCATTTTGCAGCTCGCGCACGTTGCCCCGCCACTCGTAATTGACCAGCGCCTGCATGGCTTCTTCGCTGACGGTTTTGGGCGGCACCTGTAACGAGCGCGAAACCTTGTCCACAAAATAGCGAACCAGCAGCGGGATGTCTTCGCGGCGCTCGCGCAAGGGCGGCAAGGTCAAGCTGAAGACGCTCAAGCGATAAAACAAATCTTCGCGAAACCGTCCGGCGGCGATTTCTTCTTCCAGGTTGCGATTGGTTGCCGCAATGATGCGCGCGTCAAACGCTTCGGGTTTGGTGGCTCCCAGGGGAATGTATTCGCGTTCCTGTAGCGCACGCAGCAATTTCACCTGCAAGCTGGGCGGCATTTCGCTCACTTCATCGAGAAAGAGCGTGCCGCCGTCCGCGGCTTTGAACAACCCGGTTTTGTTGTTGTGTGCGCCGGTGAAGGCGCCTTTGACATAGCCGAACAATTCCGATTCGAGCAGGTTTTCAGGCAAGGCGGCGCAATTGATGGCAATGAATGGTTCGTCGGCGCGCGGGCTGTTGTAATGGATTGCTTTGGCGATCAACTCCTTGCCCGTGCCGGATTCGCCAAGAATCAAAACGCTGCTCGGCGTGGAGGCGATCTTTTCAATCAGGCGAAAAATCTGTGTCAACGCGTCAGAACGCCCGATGATATTTTCGAAGTTGTAGCGCTGTTTGAGCTCGCGACGCAGGTAGCGGTTTTCGCGGAAGAGTTCGCGTTGGCGCAACGCATTGCGAACGGTTTGCAGGATGTCTTCGTTGATGAAGGGCTTGGTGATGTAATCGTAAGCGCCTTTGCGCAACGCGGCGATGGCGGTTTCGACCGAGGAAAACGCCGTGATCATGATGACCATCGCTTCGCTGTCCATCTGTTTGATGCGATCCAACAGCTCGATACCGTCAAGTTTGCCGAGTGCGATGTCGGTGATGGTCACGCCCGGAGATTCGGCGGCAAAAAGCTCCAACGCCTGTTCGCCGCTGGCAGCTTCGATGACGCGAAATCCTGCGTCAGACAACATTCCCGCCAGAATGCCGCGCATCAGGTCTTCATCTTCCACGATCAGGATTGGAGATTTGGAATTCATGTTTATGATTTCGGAAACGCGATCGTGAATGTTGCGCCGCGCTCTCGATTGGCGGCGCTGATGCGCCCGCCGTGCGCGGTGACGATACTATGACAAACCGCCAGGCCAAGCCCGGTTCCTTGTCCTTTCGACTTGGTGGTAAAAAACGGGTCGAAAATGCGCGGCAGCAGTTCAGGTTCGATTCCCGGGCCATTGTCAGAAATTTCCGCCACGATTTCGCCATCTTGCACACGTGTCGTCGCGATGATTTCGCCGTCTTCCGCCTGATCGCCGATGGCGTCGCGTGCATTGAGCAACAAATTCAAAAACACCTGTTGCAGGCGGTCGGCATCCAGTGAAACAGAAGGCAAGGGCGCGAGTTCGGTGCGCAGGTTCAACTTTTTGAATCGTTTGTCATAGCTGGCAAGTTCGATACTCTTGGTCAGAATGTGATTCAAATCGGTCGGACGCGGTTCAGGCGCTTTGGGCCGCGCAAAATCCATCAGGTCGCGCAAGACGCTGGAAATGCGCGTGATTTGCGTCAGCATCAAGCGCAGGATTTCGCGGTCGCGTTCATCCTGCGCGCGTTGCAATTGTGATTGCACCAGCGATGAAATCGAGGCCAGCGGGTTGTTGACTTCGTGGGCGACACTGGTGGCCAGCGCGCCTGCAGTGGCCAGTTTTTCGGTGCGAATCATGGCCTGATTGATTTCTTTCAACCGGGCGATGTCAGCGGCCATTTTGCGGCTCATCGTGTTGAAACTCGATGCCAGCACGCCCAACTCATCGTTTGACGAAAGCGGTGTTTCAGCGCCGTAATTGCCGCGCGCAACATCCAGCGCAACTTCGGTCAGTTCGCGCAAAGGACGCGATAGAATGCGCACAATGACCAGGATCAAGATGGCCGACGGTATCGTGCCCGCGATCGTGCTGAAGACGATAAACTTCTTCCAGCCTTCAATGTCGCGCCCAAATGCCCATATCGCGACTGGTATCTGACACACGAAAAAACCTATGAACCCGGTTGCCGCAACCGCAATCGCGACTTTGTAGGCAATGGGAAACAATCGCATATGATCAAGCGCGCCTTGCAGCGAAAAGAGCTGAAAGTTGCTGATCGCATAGGCATAAATCAGTGCGCCAACCAAAATGAACAACGAGCTGTAGGGCAGCAGTCCGTAATGCCCAAAAGCCGGCAATAAATTGCCGCCCGTGACCATCAACGATCCTGTGATGACGACTGATGCGATTACCGAAGCGATTTGTTTGCCGCGCAAGGTGCCTCGCTGCCGCCGGTATTTGCCAAAGAGCGTAAATAGCCCACTGACCAGAATGATGAAATTGTACAACCCGGCGATATAGGCATAGCTGGTCAACTTAATACCAAAATGCCCGGCGTGAAACCCTACCGACGTCCAAAATGCGCCCCGAAACAGCACGGGAACAAACACGAGCAATGGCAAAGAGGCCAGGATGATGCGTTTGCCACGCGGGGCGGAATTTTCCGGGAAGACTTCAGCGAACAACAAAAAGACGATCTGCCAGGTGATGCCAATCAGAAAGCTCAACGTCGCCCATTGCGTGGCATCCTGAGTGTGATGATGAAAGCACCAAAAGGAAATGTCCTTGGCGATCCACAGAATCATCATCCCGATGAACGCGGCAAATGTACGATTGACGATGCGGTGCGGCGCTGCCACGAGGACAAAGAACCCAAGCGCCAGGGTGATGAATAGCGAGGCCAGTAAGGTCAGAAGCAGCATTGCCAGAAAACTCCAATCGCTTCCATTCCTACCACAGTTGGCAAATGAAGAAAATGGAAACGATTGTGTAACAATCTGTTCTCGGCTGCCTCATTATGCAAAAGCCAATTGCGGTCGGCTTTGTTTTGCGCTGACACGACCATCCTGAGGCGTTCCGATCACGGTAGGAGAAAAGAGCTGGCAACTGTTGCTGTGTTGCAAGGCCGCCAACACAGGATTTTGCAATTCCGCGCGCGTCAAAATTCCCATTTGCTCCAAAGATTCGCATTTTGCATCAAGCACCTGTGCGCGGGTCAGTGCCAGGTTTTGATGCTGAGTGCGATACAGGCCAACGCTTTCGCCGCGCCGAGCAAAGAAATTGCGAAAGGTGGTTCCCGACAGAGAAGCAGGAAGCGCAACATCACTGGTTTGCGTGAGCGAAAAATGCTTGCCGCTGTCTTCCAAGCTCCAATGTGCGCTTCCCCAATTGCTTTGGGTGTGCAGCCGGTATTGGCGATAGCGATCTTCGTTTGCGTCAAAAGTGGTGTGGAACTCCATCGCGCTCAGATGCCAAGGCAAAGACCAAAAATTTCGCGCGCCGACAGCGGACAGCGAACCGAGTGAGGTTCCTAACAACCAATGTGCTGGGGCTCCGTCGCGCCACACGTGTAACCGGTAATTGCTCTGCTCAAAGGCACCGCTTCCATCTGACTGGGTTCCGTGATCCAAAAAAGAAACAACCGATACCCAGGCCTTCTCCTGCCCGTTCTCGGCAAACTCTTCCAACTCAAACGACTGCGGAACGAATTTGCGCACCCGCTCACTCGGCACGGCATAAACCAACAGCGAGAGATGTTGCCATTCAGCTTGTGCGCTCACGTTCCCGCGCTCAGCCATCGGCTTGCGTCCCTGAAGAAACGTTTTGCTACGAAATGGTGAAATCCAGCTCCCAGTTGGGATAGTTGCGGAAGCGATCACGGCCTTAACTCCTTCGGTTTAGGTTCACGAGCGTTGATCGTCAAAAACTATTTTGCAGTACTTTCTTGATAAGTCGCCATTCGCTTTGCACCTTGCGTGCCAGCCGGTGGTTTTTGCTAAATGTTGTAAGTAAAGACTCTAATTGGAGTTTCTGACTCTCGTTGAAGAGTTAGATTCTGGCACTTTGCGAAAGTGTTACGAAGTGTTGGCAAAATGCAAAGTGCTGTATTGGACAAGAGTTGAACGATGATTTGGGTGTGCGGCACAGCGATTGAGATAGGAAATGACGAGATTCGGTGAATACGTCGCACGATAGAACTCCCTGACGGTTTGCCGACAATGAAAGAGAAGGGTTGAAGGAGGAATACAGAATGAAAATCAAAGTGTTAACCACCGGGTTTTGGCTCTCGATGCTGTTGGTTCCGATGCTGACGTTTGTTGCCCAGGCACAATGGAACAACTCTCAATATCCCAATTCGGGCATTTCGCGTTTTAGATGGGAAGGTGAGGTGGACGGCTCAAGCGTAATTTATATCAAAGGGCGAAATGTGAATGTCCAGACCCGTTCGGGTTTGCCGGTTCAGCGACAACGGTTCAGTTTTAGCGATCCGTTGCCGCGCGCCAATGTTGACCTGGGCTTGACCCGGATTGATGGCCGGGGAGACATCCGCTTAGTGCAAGAACCGAATCGCAATAATGATTACACCGCCATCGTTCGCATTGATGACAGATCAGGTGGCCGCGATTTTTACAGCTTTGAATTGCGCTGGTACGACCGGAACTGGCAGGACAACGGCGGCGGCTGGTCAGGCAATTCGCCGCGAAATTCTGATTTCGTGATCTGGCGCGGACGTGTTGACGGCGAGTCGTTGATCCGTTTTCGTGGTGGTCAGGCTTGGGAACAGACAGTCAACGGCGGAGGTGTTTTTAACCAGAACGTTCGGTTCAGTTCGCCTTTGCCGACACGTTCCGTCAGTCTGAATTTGACGCAGGCAGATGGACGTGGCGAAGTTGTCTTGCTGGAACAGCCCAGCCGTCATAACGATTACACGGCGACGGTGCGCATTCGTGACCGTCGCGGAGGCACGGATGTTTACGCGTTCACGCTGGCTTGGGAAAAGCCTCGCTATCGTGATGTAGATCACGGGCGCTGGTTCGATAACGACGAACAACGCGGGCGCGGTAACGACGAACAACGAGGGCGTGGCGTGCGTTGGTCTGGCCGCGTGGATGGACGCAACTTGCTGTACATCCGTGGAGACCAGCTTTGGCTGGAACGCCGTGACGGCCAGCCAACCGATAACAGCGATTTCCGGTTTTACCAGGCGTTGCCCACGCAACCGTGCCAGGTTTCTGTGCGGAAGCTGAATGGTCGTGGCTCGGTACGCGTGCTTGAACAACCGTCGGCGCGCAACAACTACACGGCGGTGCTGCTGCTGGAGGACTATGACGGTGGCGCGGATCAGTATGATTTGGCGGTGGAGTGGTAAGTCGTGTTCCCAAATTGAAGCAGAAAAAGGCTGGGCGCAAATCACGCCCAGCCTTTTTTCTTGACTCGACGTTTCGCCGGAAAGCTTACTCTGCGGCGTTGAGCAACTCGGCGGCGAGTTGCAGCAAGCGCTCGATTTCTTCTGCGGTGTATTCGTAATCACGCTGCACACCGATACCAAGCGTCCCTTGCATTGCGCCTTGCGCGTCTCGGATCGGCACGACAATCGCGCCGTTGACGCCAGTCGCCTTTGCGCCAGAAGGGAACTTGCCCGATTCATCCGTTTGCAAGTTACACACAGACACTGGTTCGTTTCGTTCAGCCGCTAGTCCAGCCATGCCTTTGCCAATCGGGACGACTGAGACCACCGGCACAATGTGCGGCGGCAAACCGATGTGCGCTTTTAAGATCAAGACGCCATTTTCCAACAAATGAATGGAACCGGTGTCAGCGCCAAACTGACGGACGATTGCTTCGAGTTGTGTTTGCATGCCGCGACGATAGCAAGCCTTTTGGCTGCGCGTCAATTTTTTGCCAATGCGGCATCGCTGAAGCGCCTGTTAAAACTTCGTGCGTTACAATACGGCCAGGCGATTTCGACTTGTCATTCATAAAGACAATTACGGGGTTTAGAAAAAGATGAAGAGATACTGGCTGATTGTCAGTGGGACGCTCTTACTGTTTTTATTGTTGTTTTTACTGGTTGAGGCCTTGCGTGTTCCCATCCTGACAGACCCGTCCAGCTTGTTAAACCGTGGCGGCGTAGTTGCCGCTTTAGTTGGCGTCGGCCTTTTGGTTGCGGACGTTTTGCTGCCCGTGCCCTCAAGTCTGGTGATGGTCGCGCATGGTGCTTTGTTTGGTGTGTGGTTGGGAACGCTGCTTTCTTTATTGGGCAGCGTAGGTGCGGCGCTGTTTGGATTTGCACTGGGAAGGCGCGGCAGTGTTTGGCTGGACAAATTGATCTCACCGTCAGAGCGCGCACGCGCCGACGGTTTGCTGACTCGTTGGGGAGCGCTGGCGATTGTGTTGACCCGCCCGATTCCGTTGTTGGCTGAAACAGTAATGTTGATGGCGGGAGCTTCGCCGATGAGCTGGCGACAGGCTTTGCTAGCGGCGGCGGCGGGTTCGTTGCCGCCAGCATTGTTGTATGCCTTAACCGGCGCGATTGCGGCCAGTTTTGAAAACGGCGCGTTGATGTTCGGTTTTATTTTGTTGGTGACGGGCGCGTTCTGGTGGTTGAGCCGTTTTCTTGAACGGCGACCGGCGAACGCACGGAAGCCTTAATTGGAGCGCTGTGTGACTGGTGTGAACCGTCCGTCGCGCGAAAGCCGGTAGCGTTCATGCCGCCAGACGATTTCGCGGCCACTAAAACCGCCCACCCAACTGGCAAAGCTGAGCAGGTCTTGCAACGGCACCAGCCAAAGGCTGCGCGCAACGGAGTTGTCTTTCAATAAGCCTTGGCCCAGTTGCAGCGCCAAAACAATCCGCACGATGAGTAATAACAGCAGCGTTGCCGTGCC
>JAEUQO010000218.1 GCA_016789605.1 Acidobacteriota bacterium | reverse complement strand
GCTTCGGCTTTGGCATCGAGCGGCGTGGCGCGAAACGATGGCGAGTGTAACCACGTCCAGGTTTCTGATGACGTGATGTTGCGCCCATACAAATGATTGGCTGATGACGCCCAACGCGCGGCGCGCAGAATTTTCCAGTGTGATCCTTCGCCTTCGGTCAGATCGGCGTAACGGTTGCTGCCGATGGTGGCGGGCGGAATGCCGTACCCCTGAATGCGAAACCGCGTGTTGTGTTGTTTCGCCCATTGCTGCAACGGCGCGAGAAAGCGTTCGTTGAGCAATTCGGTCAGCGTTTGTCCCCAGTCCTGACGAATGGCTGCGGTTTCGGGGCCGATGTCACCAATCAACGCAGGCAACAATGGTTTCAAATCGTAACCGCGCCGTTTTTGAAATTCGGCCAGAAAATCCGTCGTCCAATCCGAGTTGAAGACTTCCAGGCTGTCACAAAAAATCGCATACGGCGGTTGCGAACCAAACGCGCTCAACAATGGTTTACCCACGCGGTCAAGATATTGGTCGAGCGCTGCCCGGTCGTAATGATTGAGCACATAGCCTTCAGAACCGACAGCGGCACGTTTGACCTGTTGTTTGGTGTGGCTGGCGACAAAGACTTGCACCTCTGTTGGCGCGGCGGTGGGGTCAGGCAGCCAAGCTGCGCCTTCGCGTATGTCGGTCAAGGCGCGTTTGCCGGTGAAGGCAGCCAGAAAGGTTTCGCCTTCGGCCAGGGGCGGCAAGGTCACGCGCTGTTCTCCGGCAGGCACGCGCACGCGAGACACGCGCAACTTTCCGGCGGCTTGTGTCAAAGGAACCGATGGCCCGCCAAATGGCCAACCGCTGCCCAAGGTCAAATCCACGCGCAAACCGAGTTCGCGCGCTTTTTGGTTGGCGAATTTGAGCGCGTCCAGAAATTCCGGCGACAAGAAGGACAGGTTTTTGATGCCTGCGGCTTCGTTATCCAGCGCCAGCGGGTAAACCGGTTGAATCTCTACGCCGCCGATGCCCGCTTCTTTCATCAGACGAAGCTCGCGTTCCAGTTGCGGCTTGGTGACGGAAGGCCCGAACCACCACCAACGCATCATGATGCGCGTATCGTCAGGCGGTGTTTGAAACTGGCGCTGCATTTCGGCCAGGCTTCCGGGCAACACGTCAACGCGCCGTTGTGCGACAGTTGTCGCGGCGGCGAGTGAATCAGTCAGCGGTCGCGTCAGCAAAAACGGCTTCAGCTTTCCATCCGCCAAAGCCTGCAGGCCTTCGACCACAGACGCGGCATTGCGCGCCGCGCCTGCTGGCGACGTGTGCGTGTTGTCGGCATCGGTGAAGTATTCGGCTTTGACGCGCACCGGACCCAGTGTTTCGTAATGGCGCGCCGTGATTTCGTTGAGATCGAGGAAAGGCACGCCGCTTTGCGTGGCGACTTCTTTGGCCCATTTGCCGTAATCGTTGCTGGCGCGGGCGATGCGTCCGTCTTTCCAATTGTTACGCGGCACAGGCGACAGCACGATGGGCAGCGCGCCTTTGGCTTTGGCGCTGGTGATGAACTGGCGCAAATACCAACCGTAGCTGTGAACGACTTCGTGTTTCTTGGTCAGCAGGTTGTCAATTTCCCGGGTTTCTTCGCCAGTGCCGCGAAGCGAACCGCGCGCGCGCGAATCATCATTGATGGCGCCGCCGTCGTTGTGTCCGAATTGCATCAAGACGATATCGCCCGGCTGCAATTTGTCGCACACTTCCTGCCACAATCCTTCCGTCAAAAACGTCCGACTGCTGCGTCCGCCGCGCGCTTTGTTCTCGAGGCTGATTTTTGTCAGGTCGAAAAACTCTGGCAGCGGCGTTCCCCAACCCAATTGCCCGCGCGTACTTGTGTTCACGGTCGAATCGCCAATCAGATACAACACCGGTTTGCGCGCCGCGTTGAGTTGTGGCGCGGGAGCGACGAGCGCCGCTTGCGAGGCGAACAGCCCCAGCAACAGGGCCGCGAGCGTAAGGGGAATTCGTGATTTCATGCGGAGCATTTCAGCCATTTGGGACAGTCAGGATTGTTTGAAATAAGTGTTGTAACTTTCCAGTTGCACATCGAAATACGGCACAAAGACCAATTCCTTGCCGTTCACGTCAGTCACGTAGCCATCGGGGCGGATCGGTTTCAACGCCGCGGGCAGGGCTAGAGCAGTTTGCCCCAGCTCTTCCCAGGGATTGAGCCCGACGTATAGCACTGCGCCGCGCATCACAGCGACAACGTCAGAATGTGTGTCATCAATCGGCAATGTGCGCAGCGGTTGAGGCACGGTGACTTCAATGGTGTCGCCCGCTTTCCACTGGCGTTCGAGCACGGCGAACTGGCCAGGCGTTGGGCGCAAGGTCGCGCGTCCGTTTAACAGAATGGTTGCGCTGTTCGTCCAGGCGGGGATGCGAATCTTCAAGGCGAACTTGCCGCCCGTCCGAACGATGATGCGGCTGGTATTTTCGCTGGGGTAATTTGTGATTTGCTCGACCAGAACTGTGCCGCGCGGTCGCTGCCAACGGACGACGGATGGCGCAAACAGATTGACGTACAACGCCTCATCGTCGTGGAAGTAAATATTCAGCACGTAATCTGCAACGCCTTGCACCAGCGTTCCCGAACAGCAGGGCCATTTGCGGTGATAGTATTTTTTGACGGCGTTTGCTCCGTAATTCGAATAGTAGGGATAACCACCGTCGCTGTCTGGCGTGCGTGTCGCCAGCATCGTGTTGTAAAGCGTCCGTTCCAATCCATCGCCATAACGGGCTTCACCTGTCAGCCGAATCAGGTAACGAGCCAACTTCAAATCGGCGTAACTGCCGCACGGCGTTTCAAAATGCGCTTGCGAATTTGACAGGCTGGCGAACAGTTTTCCCTGGCCGGGTTCGACAAATTGCTCTTCCGGTCCCCAACCGCCTGACGCAAAGCGTTGCTCTTCCATAAACCGCCAGGCGTTTTCGAGCGCGTGTTTGTATTTCGGATTGCCGGTTGCCAGAAACGCTTTGCCCCCCGAACTGAGCGCGATGGTGTGGCTGTAAGCATGTTTGGTCGGCAACACGTTTTTGCCCGCCGCCAACGGATCGAACCATTCCGGGTCTAACAAATAATGAACCGCGAGGTCGTAATATTGCCGGTCGCCGGTGATTTCGGCGGTGGCAAACAGATTTTCTGACAGCACATAGGTTTCGTCATACGGCGGGTCTTTTTTGCCGATGCGGTCTTTGCTGACCGGCGAGATGAACGGGCGGCATTGGGCGATGACAGCGGGCAAAAGCTGTTTGGCTAGTGCGATGCCGCTCAACCGATACGCATCCACCAAACCGACGACATACTTATCCATTACATAGGCCGCCCACATTTTTTCCGCGTTCGGCCCGGCATACGGATTGTTGGTGCGCGCCAAAAATTCGCCGAAGCCTGCGACCAAGGCACGCGCTTTGTCGTGACAAGTCTGATCGCCGGTCGCCGCGCCCAGGCGCGCCAAGCCCGAAATGTATTGCCCCAGCGTCAGCCCCGGCACAAAACCGTTTGCGTCGTACCAGCCGCCCATGTCTGCGCCGGGCGCGGGCAAACCCACGCGCTGACGAAAGACTTTGAGCAACCGGTCATTCGCAAGCGACAAGTAATGCGAATGAACCTGATCGAATTGCTGCTTGAGCTTGCCGCCCGTCAGTCGTACTGCGCCATAGGGAAACTCGCGCACTACTTCTTTGCCCATCGCCGTTTCGCTTTGGCCAGGTTGCGGCGACAGCAACGCTCCGACTGCGGCCCCCAGCGAACCTTGCAACAACGCTCGGCGCGAGAGCGAAGACGACGTGTTGTCCTGGTTGGGCAATTTCGTGTGCATTCGTTATTTCTTCGCGACTTCCACCGCGTAAACATGCGTCGCGCCATGCAAGTTGGAGCGAAAGACGAGCCATTTCATATCCGGCGTAAACGTCACGTTGGGTTCGAGCTGATAATTGTGCCTGGCCAGATTGACCAGTTTTTCTGCTTGCAGCTTGCCGTCTTTTTGTGGCGTGAACAGATAAATCCACTGGCCGTTGCCCGGCGCGGCGACACTGTTTGGCCCGCCGCCGTCACCCGCGAAGAGTTTGCCATTCGGCGCGATGTTGTAATGCACGGACCATTGTTCGCGTGGCACGGAATAGCGCGTCGTTTTGCCGGTGGCGATGTCAACGCCGGCCAGCCAGAACACTTCGCGTTTGGGTGTTTGCAAATCAAACCAGACCGATTTGCCGTCGGCGCTGAAAAACTCATGCCCGGCGATTTCCATTTCCATGGTGCGTTGATGCATCAACTTTTTGCCGGAACCGTCGGTGCGAATCGTCCAGATGCGATCTACGTTGTGCCAGGGGCCTTCGTGGCAAAACATCATCAGGGTCGGATCGGTGGGCGAGAACTGCACGTGATTGAGCCAATCGGTTGCGTGATAAAACTCGCGCACTTCGCCAGAGGCGAGGTTGATGGTGTAAAGCGCCATCGGCAGTTTCGCGGCCAAACGCTGTTCCATCATCTGGCCTTTGCTGGGATATTCATCCGCGCCTGCGGGGCGCGGTGTCGTGGGCGTGAACGGACGACCGCCGACAATCAGGCTGCCGCCCAGCAAGGTTTCATCGGCATTGATTGCGAACCCGGAACCGCTGCGCAAATCCGCGCGCTTGACGATTTCGCGGGTGACTTTGGTGTCGAGGTGCGTGGCCAACACCGCGCCGTCTTTCAGATAAAAGACCTGACGCGATTTGCGTCCGACGATCAAATTGCTGGCGCGGCCTTCGACAATTTGCTCGATCTTGCCCGACTTGAGTTCGATGGTGGCGATGCCTTTGGGATTGGTCACCACCAGTTTGTCGCCGCTGGCGGTGTACGCGTTTTGATGGAAGTACAAGCTGGCCGTGCCCGGATCGCGCGACAGGCGCACGACGCGATGACCGGTTTCGGGGTCAATCCATTCCAACGGCGGTTCGCTAGCGGGCGGCGATTTCAGAAAGCGCGCCAGCGGCAACCTGGCTTTGCGCAAATCTTCGGCGACCAGCGTTGCCATCTGGGTTGCGCCGTATTCCGAAAAATGCGTGTCGTCCTTTTTGCCCTCGGGCAACGATTTGTATTGACCGGGCGCAACCCAGAGAAAGAGTTTTTTTGAATCTTCCGGGCCCAGCCGTTCGATCAGCGTGCGGCTGGTCTGATGCAAATCAATCAGCGGGACTTGCAGCTCTTGCGCCAGCGCGCGCACCGCGCCGGGATATTCGCCGTGCGTGTCAAAGAATTTGCCTTGCGCGTCAAAGCGGCGGCGCATCACGGGCGTGAGCAAAATCGGTTGCGCGCCTTTGTCACGTGTTTCGCTGACAAAGCGCGTCAAATTTTTGCGGTAGGTTGTGTGTGGTGCGGCGTAGCGGCTGGGGTCTTCGCTTTTTTCGTCGTTGTGGCCGAACTGTATGAACACCCAATCGCCAGGGCGAAGCTGCTGGACGACGGCATCCCAGCGATTTTCATCAATGAAGCTTTTGCTGCTGCGTCCGTTGACGGCGTGGTTTTTGATTTCCACGCCGTCACGGAACAAGGCGGGTAACAACTGACCCCAGCCGCGTTCAGGATTGTCGGCGACCGGCTTGTCAGCCATCGTCGAATCACCGATCAGAAAGATACGCGGCGGTTGTTGCGGCTGGCGAAAGCCGACAAGCAACAACAACAACACGAACCACCAGCCATTTCGGAATGGTTTGTCTGCAGGCATGGCAAATGCTTCTTTGGGTTGAAGACAGAACCGCAACCAAGCCAAGCCCGCTAACAAACCAGCGCGGCGGGGTTAGCTTTTGGCCAGCAGTCCTGTCAGTTGTTCAAGTTTGCCGGTGCTGTCGCCGATTTTTTCAGCCTGCACGCCCAGCCGTTCGAGCAGCGTCAGGTACAGGTTGGTGATCGGCGTTCCGGCTTTGAATTTCAGATGCTGTCCGGTCGGCAAGCTGCTGACGCCGTTGTTGCCACGTCCGGCCAGCACGATCGGCAGATTTTCGTGATTGTGTTTGTTACCGTCGCAGATGCCCGCGCCATAGACCAGCATCGTGTGATCGAGCAACGAACCGTCACCGTCCGGCGTGGCTTTCAACCGTTTCAGATAATCGGCGAACAGTTGCGCGTGAAAGATGTTGATCTGCACCACTTTTTCGATCCACTCCGCGTTGTTGCGGTGGTGGGTCAGCGGATGGTGCGGATCGGAAATGCCGATTTCGGGATAGACGCGCATGCTGCCTTCGCGCGCGAACATCAACGTCGAAATCCGCGTCAGGTCAGTTTGGAAGGCGATCAGTTGCAAATCGGTCATCAGTTTGACGTATTCGCCAAAATGCAACGGAATGCCTGCGGGTTTTTCGAGCGGCGGTGTGATCTCGCGATTGTCTTTCTCGGCGCTGGCGATGCGCGTTTCGATTTGCCGAATAGCGTACAAATACTCATCCAGTTTGCGCCGGTCTGCGCCGCCCAATGTTCCCGCCAGTTTCTTGCTGTCTTCGTGCACCAGATCGAGGATGCTCTTGCGATACTCGGCGCGCCGGGCGCGCACTTCCGGCGCGAGGCTCCAATCGGTGGTGCCAAACAAACGCTCAAAGACCAGACGCGGATTCACTTCGGGTGGATTGGGGGTGGTCGGTGTGCGCCAGGAAATGCTGTTTGTATACGCGCAGCTATACCCCGAATCGCAATTGCCGACCGTGCGCGAATCTTCGCAGCCGAGTTCGAGCGACGCGAAGCGCGTCAAATTGCCAATCGCTTGGGCGCCGACTTGATCGGCGGAAATGCCTGCTTGAATGTCTGCGCCAGCGGTCTTGCGACAATGCACGCCCGACAAAAACGAAGCGCCCGCGCGTCCGTGATCGCCGGGGCCGTCGCCCAACGCATTGCCGTTGTGATCATCCAACCCCGACAGCACCAGCAAATCAGCGCGGTGCGGTTCCAACGGTTTCATCAGACGCGAGAAGGTGAAATCCTTGCCTTCGCCTTGCGGCGTCCACCAATCAATGTTGACGACGCCATTGGGGATGTAAACGAACGCCAGTCGCACGGGCGTTTTCGGCGCCGCCAGGGCAGGTGTCATCGCATCGAGCAACGGCAGCGCGATGGCCGTGCCCAATCCTTTCAGAAACGTTCTACGTGGCAGGTGTTTGCGTGTGATGATCATTGCGTATCCTTCGTCGAAGGTCCCGCAAACCAAACGTGAATTGTTGGTTGTCGCCTGTCGTGCGTTGGCTTTGCTGCCAGGCTGCTGAATGTCCAACGCGACAACCGATGCTGGTTTGCGGAAGCGTTTGGGTTATTCAGCGCGGCGAGCGCCAGCGTCGGTGCCGTTGGCGGCGGGTAAAGCCCGGCGCATTTGAAACGGCAGACTGTTGACGATCTCCAACACCAAGCTCGAAAAACGATAATCGTTGGCTGCGACGCGTTTGGCGATTTGTTTGACCGTGGGTTTGTCGTACCGCTCCAACCCCCGCCCTAAACCATAGGTCAGCAGTTTTTCGGTCAAACCTTCCGTGAATGAATCGCGCCCGGCCAGCAGAATGGTTTTCAATTCCTGTGGCCCTTTGAACGTGCGTCCATCCGGCAACGTGCCCGTGGCGTCAATCGGGAATTTGCCATCCATCGTGCGCCAGGAACCAATCGCGTCGAAGTTCTCCAACCCGAAGCCCAGCGGATCCATGCGCGAATGGCACGAAGCGCAGGTCGGATTTTTGCGATGTTCTTCCAGTTGTTGCCGCAACGAAGCCGCCGAGCCGACTTTTTCTTCGTCCAGCGTGGGCACGCCGGGCGGAGGCGGTGGCGGCGGCGCATTCAGGATGTTTTCCAGAATCCATTTGCCGCGTAGCACAGGCGAAGTTCGCGTCGTATACGACGAAACGGTCAGCACGCTGGCTTGCGTCAAAATGCCGCCGCGTTGGGTTTCCGGTTTCAAGGCGACTTGACGAAACTCAACGCCTTTGACGCCGGGGATTTTGTAAAACTGCGCCAGCCGTTCATTCAAGAAGGTGTAATCGGCGGCGATGAAATCCAGCACGCTGCGGTCGGCGCGCACGATATGCGTGAAAAACGCTTCGGTCTCTTGCTGCACAGAGCGTCGCAGGTATTCGTCAAATTGCGGAAAGCGTTGGCGGTCCGGTTTGACCGATTCCAACTTGCGCAGTTCCAGCCACTGTCCGCCGAAGTTTTCGACCAGTGCACGCGCGCGCTCATCTTTCAACATCCGCTGTACTTGCGCACTGAGCACGGTCGGTTTGCTGAGCGAACCGTTGTCGGCCAGCCGCGACAGTTCCTCGTCGGGCATCGTGCTCCACAAAAAGTACGAAAGCCGGGCCGCCAGTTCGTGCGGCGTTACCGTGCGCGTGGCATTGGCTTGCG
Organism: Acidobacteriota bacterium; assembly: GCA_016789605.1. Classification (GTDB taxonomy): domain Bacteria; phylum Acidobacteriota; class Blastocatellia; order RBC074; family RBC074; genus RBC074. The sequence continues at coordinate 6,556 of JAEUQO010000218.1, read as the reverse complement.
CGTCGCGTTCGATGCGGAACAGGAAGTGGGGCGAAACCAGCGTGGCCTGAATTGCCAGACAGATGCCTTCTTCAAACGAATCGCCTTTGCGTTGCGCCAGTGTCACCAACGAAGCGAGTTGACCGATTTCCGCTTGTGTGGCCGGACGGCGATACGCGCGGCGCGCCAGCTGGGCGACGATTTTGCGCGCGCACGTCGGTTGGTGTTCACCGGCGGCGTGACCACAGATGAAGACCTTTTGATAGCTTTCCGGCGTTGGGCCTGGCCGCTGATTGTATGGCCCGCCGATTTCCACGTTGCTGACGCGCGCGTCGTTGACGGGCACGCGTTCAGCTTCGCGGCGGCGTTCTTCGAATCGCTTTCTGAATTCTTCGATACGCTCAGGCGGCAGTCCCGGTCTGGGTTTGAACTCCTGAACAGGGGGCGGAGTTCGTTTGGAAGGATTCGGCCCGTTGTAACGAGCGGGCAATCCTTCATACATGCGCAATTGCGTGACGGCGACCCAATGTTCGCCAGCCGTGACGCGCGCACGAATTTCCGGGACCTTGCCGCCTAACTCTTGCCGGTCAATTTCAAACGACGCCAGTTTTTCCGGATCGAAGTCCATCGTTTTCACTTGCTGGCCGTCAATCCACAAGGCCAGTTGCATCGGTTCGGAAGAACCGGGCCGATTGCCGCCCAGCAAGATACGGAAGACGTATTCGCCTTCGGCAGGGAAGCGATGCGTGACATGCACGGAATTGGGCAAACTCAGTCCGGTTTCGTCATAGTCAAAGAGCGGCGTCATGCTCGTTTTGATCGGCGGACGGCCTTGTTGCGAAAACCGCGCAAGCGTTGGTTTCAACGGTTCTTCGCCATAGACCGCAATGCGTGCAATCTTTTCCGCCGCCGTCAAATACTTTTCCATCAGCACGGGCGACAGCGACAGCACATCGCCGATGTTGTCAAATCCGTATCCGGAATCGTCCTGCGGAAAATCATCCGCCGGACCAAAATTCACGCCCAAAAGATCGCGCACCGTGTTGTTGTATTCAGCGCGATTCAGACGGCGTGCCGTGACGCGTCCCGGATCGGGTTTGACCAGTTTATCGGCGCGCTCGAACTCACCTTCAACCAGCCGGATGAACGCTTGCACGGTAGCGTCATCAGGGTGCGGCGCGCCTTTCGGTGGCATTTCGCCTGCTTGCAATCGTTGCAGTATGCGTTCCCAGGTTTCGCGCTCTGCGGTCAGCGACGCTGCGGTCTGAAATTGCTCCAGATTCAACCCGCCCGACGCTTTCTTGGCGTTGTGGCAGTACAGACAGTTTTCCACCAAAAAAGGCCGGATGGTTTTTTCCAAAGCCGTAGGCGGATTTTGTTGCGCCAGGCGTCGCGCCGGAGCAATCGCAAAGCCCATCAAGGGAAGTAGCACGATCAGCAACCGAACGAGGTTTTTATGGCTGATGCCTGCTTTGGTTTGCTCCTTCACCCGTTCCAACGTCATCTTGGTCATAGCGCTTCCGTTTCTGTGTGAAAGTTTCCGGGTAGCATATCTGCGTCGTGCGGAACCTTGGTTTCGCAGAACGCCATTGTGCCATCCCCGGCAGAAACTAGAAACGTATTGAGTCACATTATGGTTACGGACGGATGCAAAATCTGTGATTGCAATTGGCGAATTCAACCCGAATGACTCACAGACGAGTCATCCGGGTTTTGTTGCAACTCGTTGTCTGAGAAAGACCTGCTTCAAGCGCGATGTCTTGGGCAGATCAGAAATAGATTTTCAGCCCGAATTGGACGTAGCGCGGATTGCCCAATTCGCGCAAATTGCCAAATCCGGTTTGATAGGCGCGCCGCAAACGATACAGCTTGAAGCCTTCCAGGGTCGAAAGGTCAAAGTTGTTGGCGTCTTTGGTCGCAAAGCCTTCTGGCACGCGCACGCCCGCGTAGTAATTCAACGGCAAGGCGCCACTGGCCAAGCGCGCGCCAGTGATGTAGCCCTGAATTTTGTTAAACAAGGCCGCGCCTTCGGTGGTGGTACGCGCCGGACGACCTGCCGCAAACGCCGCCCAGGCATCGTAATCGCCGGTCGAAAGCGGTGTTTCATCCGGCAATCCCATAAAGTCGTTGGCGTTGCTGCCCGTGCCGGAAACGGTGCGGAAGACCGGGCTATTCAACGCGTTGATCAAATCCACGCGGAATTGCACCTTGCGTTTGCCATCGCCCGACAGCCGGAAGTCTTTCTGGAATGACACGTCGAACAAACGCTGCGCCGGGCCACGAATATCCAGGGTGCGCGGCGCTGTGCCGAGCGAACCTTTGGCCGGGCGCATGAACGCCGCCGGATTGATGTATGGCTCGCAAAGTGTGCCGACCGGGCAATTGCGTTTCCAGAGCGGATTTTTGAGCGGCACGCCCGGAACCAAATCCGGGCGGATCGTATGCGTGATGTCGCCCAGGCGGTTGCCTTCGACCAATAAGGGCAGGAACGGATAGCCGCCGTGCAAACGGAACAAACTGGTGACAGCCCATCCGCCCAGCGTGGCGTCAACCACGCCCGGCGCTTTTGACAGGAAGCGGCGTCCGGTTCCGAACGGCAAATCGTAAACGGCCGTCGAGCTGAACGCGTGTTTGATATCAAAAGTGGAAATCGCGCGATCCATCTGGCGCGTGCCGCCAAACGTGAGCTGCCCGCCGCTGGTGATACCGGTTGTCAGCGTGCGCGTTTCAGGGCTGGCATCGGAGGCTTCGTCAATGGATTTGCCGAATGTGTAGCTGGCCGTGAACGACAAGCCATTGCGCATACGGCGGCGTACATCAACATAACCTGCGTGACGAATGCTATTGACCGACGCGTCGTACAATCCGAACAGATTGTTGAAGCCAAAGAAGCGGCTGTTGACGTTGCCGCGTTGCACGGAAAGCACCGTGCCTGTGAGCGAACGCCGTCCCAGCGGATCATTGAAAGTCGTGTCGGTGTTCAGGTTGTTACCTTCCAGCAGTTCGACAAAATCCACATCGCGCGGATTCAAATTGATGCGCTGTGAGAAAAGATGCGTGCCTTTGTTGCCGGTATAGGCGACTTCGATGACGGTGTTTTTCATCAGTTCCCACGACAGACTCAAATTCCAGTTTTGCGTATAGGGAACTGCCGTGTTGCCCGACACGGCGAAACCGGGAATGCCCAGGCTATTCGAATACACCAAACCATCTGCGGGAATGTTGAGCGCCTGTTCCGGCGTCACATTGGCATAAACGGGATAGACGCCCGACAACCGGAACGGCTGTGACGGGTCTGTCGAGCCAGCGGAACCGTTGGCGTTTGTGCCCAGGCCCAGGAAGGTGCCGAAATCAGGATTGGGCGTGCGGTTGGTTCCGTTGAGCGGAAAATGCGACAGGCCATAACCGCCACGCACGACAAAGCGATGGTCTTTTAGCCAGTTGAATGTTTGCGGGCTCCAGGCAAAGCCAAAGCGCGGCTCAAAGTTTGTGTATTCAACCGGGAACAGATAGCGAGAGCGCCCACCGCGCCCGGCATAGGCGAACGGCGGAATCAATACGCTGGTTGGCACATACGATGGAATCGCAGCCGTCGTTGCAATGCCCAGTCCGGTGGCAATCGCGCGTCGCTGTGCGTCGGTCAATGTTTGCGATTGGGCAAGTTCCGGCGCAAACACACCCTGACGATCGTATTTTTCGGTACGCGGCAGTTGCAGCGAATAGCGCAGCCCCAGGTTCAAAGTGAAATTCGGTTTGACCTTCCAGTCGTTTTGCACAAATGCGGCGCTGCTTTTCCAGCGGTAGTAATAGGGGATCAGCACCGGGCGCGCTTGCACTGCGTTCGGCACGCCGATCAGATAGCTGGCCCAGGTGATGCCGCCCGCGACCAGATTGGTCGAACGGTTGTTGCTGGTATTGAGCGCGCGGAAGTCCCAACGACCGCCCGATGCGCCAAAGAACGGCGTGACGTTCAGCAACTCGTAATTCAAATCCACGCCGAACTTCCAGTTCATCGAACCTTGCGCGAAGTTGACGATGTCGTTGATGTTGTAGCGTTCTTCGACGTTGAAGTTATTGGTCGAACCCGATGAACCAATCGAGGCGAAGGCGTTCGGGCCGTCAGCGCTGACATTGAATAGCGGCATCCCGCCATTGGTCAGACTCGGCAAACCCAATTCTGTCGCCAGATTGCGCCCGCCTTTGATGGAAAACTCCGGCGAGAAATCTTCGCTGAATACACCGCGCGTGTAATTGACGCGCACTTCGTTGATCAAACGCGGCGAAAAGACATGCGTATCGGTGATGACTGCCTGTTTGGAATCGCTATAGGCGGCAGAGTTGCCGTTGATTTCGCTGCCGAAACCGCGCACACCGACCGCCGGAACTTTGGTAAAGCGAAAGCTCAGCCGGTTCTTTTCGGTCAGTTGATGATCCAGGCGCGTGGTGTAGCGCGTTTCGTCCTGTTGCACGGAGCGATTGACGACGAAGTTTGCTAGCTGCCCGGCGTCGTTGAGAAAGTAGTTGCCTGCGCGTGGCAGAAAGTCTAGCGCCTTGACCGCGACGGGATCGAGCATGTTTGCCGGAATGCGGTTGCCTGCGAATGGCTCAAAGGTCTGGTTGGCGCCCAGCACAATCGGCACATACTTGCCATCCACGACATTGAACTGGCGATAGATCGTGGTGTTGGTGCTGGTCACCTGAATCTGTGGAAACTGTGTCAGCACACTGGACGGCACCCAGCCATTGGCGATGCGTGACAAGCCGCTGAAATCGCCTGCGCGCATGGCATCCGTCGGCAACAAGGTGTCCGTCACCACAAAATCGCGTCGCCAGCGCGGTTCATACGCAAAGAAGAAAAAGCTTTTGCTGCGTCCGTCGTAGCTGGCCGGACCAAAGATTTTTTTCGGCAGCCAGATCGGCCCGCCAATGGTCAACGAACCTTGCGAATAACGCAGATTGTTCGGTGGCCGCAAGGTCGAAGTCGTCCAGCGCCGCGCGTTGGTTGCCGGATTGCGGTGATAAAACAGCGCCACGCCTTTGTATTCGTTGGTGCCGGATTTGGTCGTAGCACTGATCACGCCGCCGCCTGTGCGGCCATATTCAGCGGAATACGCCGACGTTTGCACCGTGAATTCCTGCACGGTTTCGGGCGTGAAGCTGACCACGGCGCGCGCCACACCCACGCCGGTGTTGTTCACCCCATCAGCCAGAATTGCCGTACTGCCCGCGCGTCCACCGTTCAGATTCAAATTGAAGCCGGGCACTGGCTGGCCGGAAGTCACTTCGGGGTCTTCGCTGCCTGCGTCACCGGTGACGTTGGGCGCGGTCAAGGCCAGGTCCAGCACGCTGCGGTTGGCCAACGGCACGTCTTGAATCTGCCGTTCGCTGATGGTTCGCGCGGTGGTGCCGGATTCGGTATTGAGCAAACCGATTTCTGCCGACACGTTGACGATCGTTTCGAGCGCGCCGGTTTCGAGTTTGACGTTGACGGTTGCCGTCGAAGCCGTGTCTACCTTGATGTTTTCCAGGACGGCCTTTTTGAAACCGGGCGCTTCGACGGTCACGCGATAGACCACCGGGTCCAGCGACAGGGCACTGTAAGCGCCTTCGCTCGAAGTCTTCAGTATCTGGGATTGATTAGTACCTTTATTGGTGACGGTGACTTTGGCGTCAGGGATGACCGCGCCTGACGGATCGGTCACAGTGCCGCTGATGCCTCCGCGGTTGGTCTGGGCAAATACGCCCAGCCCGCTGAGGAGAACAAAGAAGAGGACGCTGACACAGGCACGGATTCTGTTTCGCATTAGGGAGCCTCCTGGCGTAAACAACTCAACAGGCTCCTGATCGCTGGCCTGCTGGTACTCGGAAGGGAATATCTGTACAGCACGTCGGCCCTCTATTTAGGTGGAGCCAATCGGCAGGTACCTTGGAATATAGATGGTGTTTTCCGATGAAGCCTTCATTTCGTCAGTGAATCTAAAGTCGTCTCTTTTTCCTGAAGGCTTGCCCAGCAAAGTTGGTCGCCTTAATATGCCTGCCGTCAGTTTTCAGCAATAAGTCGCACCTAAAATGTTTCCAAAAGAAATCTAAAATCGCGGGTAAGTCGTTGAGACCACACAGGCTATACAGTTTCGGGGGATTCCGTCTGGATGCCACCGCCAAAGTCCTTTTGAAAGACGGCGAGCCAGTGGCAATGACGCGCAAGTGTGTCGAGACGCTATTGGTTTTGACCGAAAACGCCGGGCAAGTCGTTCCCAAAGATGAACTGTTGAGCACGATCTGGCCGGATCGTGTCGTGGACGAAGCCAACCTGACGCAAAATATCGCGATGGTGCGCCGCGCTCTGAGCGCCGAACGCGGCATGCCTGCTTTCATCGAAACCTTTCCCGGTCGCGGATACAGATTAACCGGACCGGTTACAGTTGAAGACCCGCAACCGTTAGCTGCGCAAGCGATCCCAGTTCCAACGCCGACTGGTTTACCGGTACAACCCGCTGACCCACCAATCTCGGTTGCGGCTGTGACTGTTCCCGCCGCAAAAAAATGGACGCGCATTTCCGTTTTGGGTTGTGCGGCA
>JAEUQO010000254.1 GCA_016789605.1 Acidobacteriota bacterium | reverse complement strand
TCCGGCGGCGGCGCAAGCCATCGTCGGCAACATCACCGTCATCAACCAATCAGCCCAAGCGGGCTTCCTGACGCTGTATCCGAACGGTGTTCCGTTGCCGCTGGCCGCGAATATGATCTACGGGCCGAACGGGATTCTGGCGAACAACTTCACCGTGGGCCTCAGCGCCAACGGCGAATTCAACATCTTCGGCGAACGCACCATTGACGTGATCGTAGACGTCAGCGGTTATTTCGCGCCTCCGGGGGCGGGCGGCCTGTACTATCACCCGCTCTCGAAACCGATTCGCTTGACGGACACACGGCCAGCGCAAGGCAACTGCGACAGCGTCAGCACGCCGATTGCCGCAGGCACGAGTTTGACGACGCTCGCGCGCACAACCTGCGAAGGTTTGACGATTCCTGCCGCCGCCCAAGCCATCGTCGGCAACGCGACCGTGATCAATCAGTCCGGCCAGACAGGTTACCTGACGATTTACCCCGACGGCGTGGCCGCACCGCTCGCCGCAAACATGGTGTATTTCCCTGGGAATATTCTGTCGAACGCCTTCACCGTAGGCTTGAGCAATGACGGCAGGTTTAACATCTTCGGCGAGAAGACGATTGATATGATCGTAGACGTCGCGGGTTATTACAGCACCGAAGCCAACGACGCGAACGGACAAGGATTGTTGTTCAATCCTTTGTCGCGCCCGTTGCGCATCCTCGACACGCGCGCAGCCCAAGGCAACTGCGATTCGGTGGCAGCGCCGATCACAGGTGGAACATCGCTCTTGGCTCCGGCGTGGCTGACCTGCGAAAACCTGACAATTCCGGCGACGGCGCAAACCGTGCTCGGCAATGTGACGGTGATCAATCAGACGGCGCAAGCGGGCTTCCTGACGCTCTATCCCGACGGAGTCACGTTACCGCTCGCGGCGAACATGATCTACTTCCCGGGTCAGGTCTTGTCGAACGCGTTTGTAGTCGGTTTGAACGCGGGCACAGGCCAATACCGCATCTTCGCCGAACGCACACTCGAGGCCATCGTAGACGTCTCCGGCTACTTCGCGCCGTAAGCTCCGATGCGCTCACCCAATCACTGCCGGAGAGAGTCAACAACGCTCTCTTCGGCAGAAACCTGCCTTTCGTCATTCGCTGTCACCAGCCGCGACCTAAAGATAACTGAAAAATCTGCCAGACATACCGGCCTGCGATGTGGTTCAATAACGTCACTTGGGGTGATCGCCTTACCGAAGCCCCGGGTTACTGGCCTGGCGGATGCCCAGCCACAGGAAAAACAACAAAACCAGTTACAACGATTTTCCCCGTGATATGGCAAGATCATTTACAGAGACAGCCACACAAACATTTGCGCCCCAGCGATGGCTGATTGTGTGTTTGTTGCTCATCTGGCTGGCGCCGGGTTTACAAGCTCAATCTGGCAACCAACTGAAATTTCAGCAGGTCGCGGCTGGCTCATTCACGTCTGACATGCAGATCGCAGACATTGTGCAAGATCAGCTTGGCTTTCTTTGGATTGCCACAAAATTTACGGGTTTATATCGTTATGACGGTTACAACTTTGTTGCCTATAAACAAGACCCGCAAAACCCCGCCTCGCTTGCCCGAAATGAAGTTTACGACTTGCACATAGATCGTCAGGGACGGCTTTGGGTGAGTTTGGACGGCGGCGGATTGGACCTGTTTGATCCACAACGCAACGGATTTATTCATTACCGTCACGATCCCAACAATCCCAACAGCCTCAGCCACGACACAGGGCGCGGGCTCTGGGAAGACCGAATGGGGCAACTCTGGATTGGAACCAGAAACGGTCTTAACGTCTTTCAGCCAGCAACCAACAACTTCAAACGTTATGTGCATGATTCTGCCGATCCGCAGAGTCTGTCCGCCAACGCGGTCTATCAAGGATTACACGACAAAGCAGGCAATCTTTGGATTGGCACCGGCAACGGCCTTGACCGGTTCGATCCGGCAACGCGGCGTTTCCAGCGTTTGCGCCCTGCCCCATCAGAAGTAACGCCAAAGTCAGTCAATGCCATTCTGACCTTGGCGGAAGATAAAGCAGGCAATCTGTGGTGCGGCAGCACCGAAGGAGGGTTGTATCGCTTTACCCCGGCCACGGGCAGCCTCAAATCTTATCGTCACAATCCGTCGCAGCCTGCCAGTTTGGGAGGCGATGGCGTCTTTAAGGTTCTGGTAGATCGCCAGGGTATCTTGTGGGTGGGATTGCAAAGTGGCGGGTTGGACAAGTACGACCCTGCCACAGACAGCTTTCAGCATTTCCGCAAGAACGATCAGCAACCGGGCAATTTGCCTAGTAATGATGTGCTCAGCCTGTTTGAGGATCGCGCGGGGGTGCTCTGGGTAGGCACAAGTCTGGGGCTGTGTAAATACGACCGCTTCGCGGAAAATTTTGTCGTCGGCCATCCTCTGCTGCAACAAACCCCCTTTGCAGAAAAGCACGTGCAGTCCATGCTGGAAACGCCGGAAGGGCAAACTTGGATCGGCACAGGCAAGGGGTTGGCGCGTTTCGTCTCGCAACCTGGCCAATCCACTATTTTTCGCGACGACCCGGCACACCCCAATAGTTTGAGCGAATCTACCATCTATGCCTTGTATCAAGATCGCGCCGGCAGAATTTGGGTTGGCACGCCAGGAACAGGCTTATATTTGTACTTGCCCGATCAAGATAAATTTAAGCGCTATCAGTTGCCCGATGGACTTAAATCTCTGTCGGTTTATTCCATCTACGAAGACCGCAGCGGACAGTTGTTGATTGGTTGCTGGCTCAACGGCTTGTACCTGGTCGATGTCGCAAACGATCGCCTTGTGCCGTTTCAACCTGAAGGAATGCCACAATCCGTTAGCCAGGATACACCGCTGGTATTTCGCGAAGATCAGCTGGGGCGGTTGTGGATCGGTCTGCGCGCAAGCGGCCTGTTGCGCTTTGATCCGACCACGGGGCGTTGGACGAACTACCGGCATCAAGCAACAGACCCGCGCAGCCTTAGCGATGATCAGATCACCGCGTTACTCTTTGATCATGCGGGGCAACTATGGATCACGACCCGGCAAGGGCTGAATCGGTTTGACCCGTCCACAGACAACTTCACCCGTTTTGGCGTACGCGATGGGCTGCCGGATTTTACGCTGTGCTCGTTGTATGAAGATCGCCGAGGTCGGTTATGGATTGGCACTGACAATGGATTGGCGTGTTTCAATCCCCAAAACCGCTGGACGCGGGTTTATGACACGACCGATGGCTTGCCAAGCAACGCGTTTTACGACCGAGGGGCCTGGCTCAGCCGTGATGGAGAATTGTACCTAAGCACGTTGCGTGGCATTTTTCACTTCAACCCGGATACGCTGCCAGAACGAATTCCGCCTCTTTCCATCGCGCTGACAGAGGTCCGCAGATTTGAGCAAAAGTTCCAGTTCGGCGCTGACATCAGTCGCCTGCAAGCGCTCGATTTCACCTGGCAAGACTACATGCTCTCATTTGATTTTGCGGCCCTGGGCATAGCGCAACCGCAGAAAGTGCAATACGCCTGGAAACTCGATGGCTATGACCGCGACTGGATCATGGGCGGAACCAAACGCACCGCCACCTATACCGATCTGCCGGGCGGGCAATACACGCTGCGCGTCAAATCCACCGACGAGATGGGCCGCTGGTTTGAAAAAGAGCTGGCCGTCCGCATTACGGTCACGTCTCCGCCCTGGCGGCGTTGGTGGGCGTATCTGCTTTACGCGCTCACGCTGGCGGCAGGCATCTTCGGCTATGTGCGCTACAAGACGCAGGCGCAAATCAGACGTGTCCACGAGCTTGATCAGCTGGTCACGCAACGCACCGAACAAGTGCGCGAAAAAAACAGCCAGCTCGAACAAACGCTCGCCCAGCTCAAAACCGCGCAAAGCGATTTGCAGGAAGCCAACGATGACTTGCTGGCCGTGCTCGATCAATTGCGTTTGGGGGTGCTGGTGGCAGAGCCTGATGGTTCGGTTTCGTTTCTCAGCCAGGCCGCACAAAAGTTTTTGTCCGTGACCGCAGAACAGGCGCTGGGACAACCGTGGGCGCGTTTGTTGCCGTTGCAAGACCAGGAAAAAACGCAACTGCGCGCGGTGTTGGCGCTGCCCGAAAAACAACGCCCCCGGTTGCCCATAGGCTTTCAGGCCGAAGGCGGACGCCGCTATCAGTTGGAAATCGAAATCGCCGATGACCCGCGCAATCCGCAACGCAAGATTTTCTATCTGTATGATGTTTCGGAAATTTACGACCTGCGCCGGTTGCTCGACGAAAAAGCCAAGTTCCATGAATTGATCGGCGAAAGTACGGCCATGCGCGTGGTGTTCAAACAGGCGCGCGATGTGGCGCAAACAGACACCACGGTTTTGCTCGAAGGCGAAACCGGCACCGGCAAGGAATTGCTGGCACGCGCCATTCATTATTTCGGCCCGCGCAAAAGCCAGCCCTTTATCGCGCTCAATTGCGCCGGTCTGAGCGAATCGTTGCTCACCAGCCAGTTGTTCGGCCACAAACGTGGCGCTTTCACCGGAGCCATCAGCGATCAGATCGGCCTGTTTGAAGCGGCCAACGGCGGCACGCTGTTTCTGGATGAAGTCGGTGACATTCCGCTGACGGTGCAAACGGCGCTCTTGCGTGTGTTGCAAGAACGCGAAATCACCCGTCTGGGCGAAAACAAACCGCGCAAAGTGAATGTGCGCATCATTACCGCCACACACCGCGACCTGAATCAGCGCGTTGCGGCAGGCCAATTTCGCGAAGATTTCCTTTACCGCATACGCGTCGCCCGGCTCAAACTGCCGCCCTTGCGTGAACGACGCGAGGACATTCCCTTGCTCGTGTCGTGGTTCCTCGGCCAGTTCCGCGCGTCTTTTGCCCGGCAACAGCTCGACATCAGCATCGAATCCATGACGTACCTGCTGCAACATTCCTGGCCCGGCAATGTCCGCGAACTGCGCGCAGCCATCGAATCCGCCGTGCTCAAATGCCGTGGGACGGTCATACAACCTGGTGACCTGCCTCCTGAAGTCTTTTCCGGTGCCGTCTCTGAACCAATCTCAGCGAGTGGTCGTGGCACAGACGAACGGGAGCGATTGTTACACGCGCTCAAACAAACCAACGGGAACCGTGCCGCCGCCGCGCGCCTGCTGGGAATCAGTCGCCCGACACTTTACCGGCGGTTGAAAGAAGCCGGTATTGCCAGCGAAGACACAGACTAGATCAGATTTCATTTTGGCGTACGGGTTTTGCCACAGAGGCACAGAGCCGCAGAGTTTTCCAAGTATTTCTCTGAGCCTCCGTGGCTCTGTGGCCAATCCGTAAAGCAAATTGAAAAACGATCTAGTGTCGTCTTATTGCCCTTCAGCCTATCAAATTTACGACGAGATGCGGCGGTTCTGCCTCCCGACCATAAAGAACAGCGCTTGAATCTCAACAATTGAAACATTCAACACCAGTTCGCCAAAATTCTTTCCCCTATCCGTGTGTAAACTGTCCGTTGTCAGGTCTGAAAGTGTCCGCGTTACACCTGCCTTTACACCCTGCTTTACACATTTGAAACACAATCTGTAAACCAGCGCGTTTTCAGCCAGCCGTCGCTCACGCCAACAATCGCTGTGAAATCAGCTATTTAGATAACCGATCAGAGTTCCGGCACAACAATCGCACAGACAAATTCTGTTGAAACACAGCAATCCATCATCGGAAGTGAAAAAGCAGCATGGACGATCAAGCAAAAGCTCCATTGACGCCAGAAGGTCAATTGCTCGCGGCTGCGATGCAAGGTGACATCATCACCCTGCAAGCAGCCTTGGAGGCGGGAGCCAGTCCCAACACCCGCCAACCCCTGACACTGGCGGGCTGGACAGTTCTCTGTTGTGCAGTGCTGAGCGGAAAGTCCGAGGTGGTGGAATTGCTGTTATCCGCTGGCGCCGAGGTCAACGACCAATGTCTGGATGGCACGACTGCGCTCCACAAAGCTTGTCTTTGGGGGCACGTCACCATCACGGCGTTGTTGCTGGCTCACGGCGCAGACCCTGCGATCAAGGATCAGGAAGGCTGGACTCCCTGGCAGCTTGCCGTTGAGCAAGAAAACCAGGAACTGCTGCGCCTTCTGGCTGTCGCCGAAGCAGGGCGACCTCTCACAGAGAAGGCATCCTGACTACACAAGTACACCTGCCACGACTTGGAAAGCAAAGGGCAAACGCAAACACAGTGTTGCGCTTTGTTGTGCTGGCGGCCTTGTCGCCCCCAGCACGGCAGCGCGTAGCGATCCCTATGTCAACCCAAAGCATCCCTGAGGCAAATCATGAAATTACGAACTTATCTACACCGCAATCTCGCCCTTCTACTGTTTTGTGGCGTGTGTGCGCTGACTGTCATGTGGTCCTGGCAGAGCTGGCGTGCCAACGCCGCTCCGCAAAGCAACCAAGCTGGCCCAAGCTCGCCGGATGGCATCTGGCAAAGCGCAGGCAGTGCGCAGGTGCAAAACGTCACGGGAATGGCTCGCACGTTTCAACTTCGTGCTGACACCCTGGAACGAACGCTGAGCCGCGCGCCTCGTGAATACAGCGCCCCACTCAGCGCCAGCCCCGTCATTCTGAGCTTGCCGATGCCGGATGGACGATTTCAACGATTTCAGATCGAAGAGTCGCCGTCACTTGATCCGGGTCTGGCGGCACGCTTTCCCGACATTAAAAGCTATCGCGGAGCCGGTCTGGATGACCGCACTGCCACCATGCGCTTCGATTATTCGCCTATCGGATTTCATGCGCTGGTGCTGACGGCCAATAGCTCGATCAATATCCGCCCGGTGTCACAGCAAAACCTGACGGTGTATATGAGCATCGTCACGCAATCTGAAACCGGCGAAGCGATCTGTTCCGCCGCCCCAAACGCGAAACCCGCTGGGGCGTCCGCGCCGCGCCAGCAAGTCGCCATCGGCCCGACACGCAAAAATTACCGCATGGCGATTGCCACAACCGGCGAATACTCGCTCAATTACGGCGGCAATCCTTTCAATGTGGCCAATGTGGTGGCGACGCTCAACACCTGGCTGAACCTGAGCAACGTCATCTATGAACGCGACCTCAACGCCCATTTCAACCTGGTCAATAACACCAACATCATCTTCACCGATGCGAATACCGACGGGCTGACCAACACAGACGAAATGGTGATGATTAACGAAATCGGCGCCATTCTCGATGCCCAGGTTGGCAATGCGAATTACGACATCGGACACGTGCTGGGCTTGTCTTCCGGCGCAGGAGAAGGCGGCGCGGGCGTCGCGTCACTCTTTGCCGTGTGCGCCGACGGGGTCAAAGGCCGAGGTGCAACGCGCCTCAAAGGCGCGATTGGCAATAGCACAGCACTGGGTGTGGTAGCACACGAATTTGGTCATCAGTTCAGCGCCAACCATACCTTCAATGGCACGCTCGGCAATTGCGCTGGCGACAATCGCTCTTCGGAAACGAGTTGGGAAACCGGCAGCGGCAACACCTTGATGTCGTACAACAACACGTGCGCTGCAGACAACGTGACGGGCGGCAAAGACTTGCGCTTTCACGGGGGCAGCTATGGCGAAGTGCAAGCCTGGTTGGCGACAACGACCGGCGGCAGTTGCGGCGCGCCCGTCGCCACGGGCAACACCGCGCCAACCGTTGCCAGCGGTGGAAACTTCACCATTCCACGACGCACGCCATTCACGCTGACGGCTGTCGGCGGCGATGCTGACGCACAAGATGTTAGCGCGTTGACCTATACCTGGGATGAGCTGGATGTCGGCGGAGACAACTTTCCACAGGATGGCACGATCGCCTCTTTCGACGACGGCGCGGATCCCAACAACAGCACACGACCGATTTTCCGGGCCTTGCGCGCCTCGACTTCGCCTGCGCGCACCTTTCCCAACCTGACCTATATTCTGAACAACGCCAACATCCCGCCGGATTTGACGGACAACCTAAAAACGGCGGAGCAATTGCCGCGCGTGGGGCGCTTGCTCAATTTCCGCGTGCTGGTGCGAGACGGACGCGGCGGCGTGAACGAAGCCAATGCCCAACTGACCGTCGCCCCCAACACCGGCCCGTTCGAACTGACCGCTCCCAACGGCGGCGAAGCCTTGACCGGCGGGAACAACGTCAACGTGACCTGGAACGTTGCGGGCACCAGCGGCGCGCCAATCAACGCCGCCAACGTGAAGCTTTCGCTTTCGACTGACAGCGGCCTGACCTTCCCCGTCGTGCTGGCAGCCAATACGCCGAACGACGGCACGCAGGCAGTAGCCATGCCGAACGGAATCGTCACCACGACGGCGCGCATAAAGATCGAAGCCGTCGGCAATATCTTCTTCGACATTTCGGATGCCAATTTTTCGCTGACACCGGGCGATGGCTGTTTAGCCTTCAGCGCTCTCAGTCCCGCCGTGGGGAATGTCGGAAGTAACGTTACAGTTCAGGGAATCAATTTCAACGGCGTCACGGCAGTTCGTTTCGGCGGCAATGTGACGGTCAATTGCCCCAGCGCCAATTGCACGATCAACAGCAACACACAGCTCACGGCGACGGTTCCCGCCGGGGCAACCTCTGGTCCGCTCACCCTGGTCAAAACGGGTTGCACCGATGTGCAAACATCAACGTTCCTTGTTTGCCCGAATCCACCAACCACACTGGCGCTGGATGACGATGCGGTAGACACCCGGACCAATGAAGGCGACCCGTCGTATTACGTCAATCGCCTGACGCCAGCCGCCTATCCGGCGACGCTCAGCCAAATTTCTGTTTTCTACCCCGGTCCGGGTTCCGGTTTCGCTGCCGGAACAAGCGTCACCCCAACCACCCCGATCACCGTGGTGGCAGGAAGCAGCACGACCGGCAGTCCGAATAACACGGTGTTTCAAACCCTCAACACAACGGTTGGACAGTTGGATACGTTTGTAAATTATCAACTGCCCAATCCGATCACCATCACAACGGGCGATTTTATCGTCGGCTTCATCGCCAATACGCCGGGACTTCGGCCTATCGCGATAGACGATACCAGCAACGCAAACCGCTCATATTACTCGTCTAATGGAACCTTGTTCACCGCAGCCAACGGCAATTACATGATTCGTGGGCAAGTGTTCACGGGCAATTGTGGCGGTGGTGGCGGCGGCAACTGTCCCACGGTCACCGGGCTTAACCCACCCAATGGGCAAGTCGGCGCAAACGTGACCATCACCGGCACGAATTTCGCGGGCATCACAGGCGTGAAATTCAGCAACAACGTCAACGCTACGATCAACAACAACACCGGCACACAACTCACCGTTACCGTTCCGGCAGGTGCAGTCACCGGCCCGATCACCATCAGCAAGACTGGCTGTGCGGACGTGCAAACGGCGACATTCACGATCAACGCCGGTTGCCCGACGATCACCATCACGCCCACGGCATTGAACGCGGGAACGGTCAACACAGCCTACAACCAGACATTGACGGCTGATGGCGGGCAAGCGCCCTATACCTTCAGCCTGACGGCAGGCAATTCCATCGTCAACCGATTTGAGGGCACGGGCCCGCTGGCGATCCCTGACAACACGCCTGCTGGCGCAGACCTGCCGATCAATGTCAGCGGACTCACATCGTCCATCACCAAAGTCACCGCGTCGGTTCATCTCACACATACCTACGATCAGGATTTGACGCTGCGACTGATCGGTCCGGATGGCACGACCATCAACCTGGCCGTCAAACGTGGCGGCGACGGAGATAACTACGGCACAGCCTGTGCGCCTGACGCCCAACGCACACTGTTTGACGATGCCGCGGCAACGGCGATCACGGCAGGGGCAGCCCCCTTCGTCGGCAGCTTCAAGCCTGAGCAAGCGCTCACGGCTTTCAACGGCAAATCGGGCGCAGCCGCCAACGGCATCTGGAAATTGCGCGTCATTGACGACACCGACCAGGACACCGGCTCAATTCAGTGCGCTTCGATTTTTATTACCCAGACGCTGCCCGCGCCAGGCTTGAGTTTGTCTTCCACGGGCGTACTGTCTGGCACACCAACGACGGCTGGCCCGTTTACTTTCACCGTCAAGGCGACTGACAACAACAACTGCATGAAAACGCAGGAATACACCCTGACGATAAATGCCGCAGGCGGGAATTGTCCGACCGTGACCGGGATCAATCCGACAAACGGCGCCGTCGGCAGCCAGGTCGTCATTACGGGCACAAACTTCACCGGCGTAACAGGCGTGAAGTTCAGTAACAACGTAACCGCCACGATCAACAACAATACGGGAACACAGCTCACCGTCACCGTTCCCGCAGGCGCGGTCACTGGCCCAATCACCATTAGCAAAACCAGTTGCGCAGACGTGCAAACGGCAAGCTTTACGGTGAACACGACCAGCAATGGCGGCTTGCAGTTCTATCCGCTGGCGAAACCGATTCGCTTGCTCGACACGCGCGGAGG
>JAEUQO010000253.1 GCA_016789605.1 Acidobacteriota bacterium | reverse complement strand
CGGCGGGTACGCACGACTTCCAGCGCCTTATCAATCCACTTGACCATGCGCTCGCGCTCGGCGTCGCTGGGCTGTGGTTTGGCATTCTTGGGCGGCATCGTCCCGGCATCAAGCCGGTCGCGGACGGCCTCCCAAAGCGGGATATGCCGGTCATCGAACTTGGCGTCGAGCTGATTGATTCGGGCTCCGCCCATGGCGGTATCAGCATCATGGCAACGCAAGCAGTTTTGCTTTAAGAACGGCTGGGCAAACTTCTCGAATGAAGCGGCAAGTTCATCCTCTGATCCTGCGGAGGACTGAGCCTGCGACTGCTCCCACGAAGGATAGACGGCGACCATTGCGACGCAGGTAAAGAACAAAAGTAGCGCCAAGCCCCGTCTGCGCCTATGAAAATTTGTGTTCATACCGAGTTGGTCATGCTCCAAAAAATGTTTTGTTGCGCCACCCGCCGCAGCATCTCTACGCTCTATTGGCCCACGCTTTCCCAGACGATTCCAGGTACGACTCTGGCAATGCTTCCAGGTTTGCAGTTAGCAATCGGTGGCGATCGCCGCTTAAGTTAATTGAGTATTGTGATACTGCCAGGAGGCGGTACGTACTTTAATGGAGAGGTCTATGATTGGGAAGGCGAAGGCGGCGGCGTTCTCTATTTCAGTTTGGCAGTTGTTCCGGGCAAAGTACTCACGGCTGACGAGGACGCGCTTTCCTGTGCAGGGTAGTAAGTCGCAAGGTTTTCAGCATGAAGATAAACGTGTTGAATGTGCGCCGTGGGAGGAGTGGCTTCACCCGCAAGAATTTTCAGCACCAGCGGAATAATCTGCGCGCCGTATTTTTCCGGGAAAAAGCCCACCGAACCAATCAAGCAGGAGTTGGGCCGGGCTAATTCCGTACGCGCGGCGAGGGTTCCGGCTTGGCCAACAATAGCGGTGTTTTTCCGTGTGCGTTTTACCAGCGGGCAGGTTTGCGCAACGCCTACGGCACAGGGGTCTGTCACGCTGGCAATCAACACACGATCTGAAATGGGGAGCTTCGCCAGCTCGGTTCGGGCAATCCGCGCACCTTCTTCCAGCGTACCGAGCGAAGGGACGTAAGTGATTTTGCTTTCCGGCAAAGGTCCAACTATTTCCTGCAAGCCATACAAGGTGCCGGTCAGTCGCGCCTGCGGCAACGGCCCGGCCTGTGATAGTTCCAGCAGAAGCAGTTGATCAACCTTGCCCTTCCAGTGGGTGCGGGCGTATTCGCCCAGCGCCCGCCCGGCCAGCAAACCGGCGCGGTAATTGTCCGCCCCAAAAAAAACGGCGCCGGGTTGCGGAATGTCTATCGCCAAGCAGGGAATTTTGGCTTCGGCAAATTTATGTCCGATGACATGGGCAATGCGTTCGTTGACTTGGAATTCGATGACGAAATCCACCCCCTGCCTTACAAACATCTCCGCGTTGCGTAAAGCCATGGCCTCATCGTTTTCATTGTCGGCGACAATCAGATGCACGCCATGCCGTTCTGCGGCTTCTTCCAGGCTCCTCAACACTTCGCGCGAAAATTCCAAACGACCCCATTGCATGGCAAAGCCGACTCGATACCGCTGTGTGCGGTTGATGCGGTGGTATTTCTTCGTCCCCGGCAGGCGACGCACCCAACCTTTGTGTTCCAGCGTCTGCAACAACCGATAAGCGTAACTTGGGGAAAGATTGGCGCGCATAGCGATTTCGGTCAGGCTCAATTCATCTTCCTGCCGCCGAAACACGTCTAGCACATCCAGGGCTTTCATCACGACGTTGATGTAAGGCGATTGATTGTTATTTGTCTCGGACATACCGGCGACATTATTGCATGAAATTGGAAAAAGCTATTTCACTATTCCAGAAAGATTATTCACCTAATCAGAAAATTGATTGACCGAGTGCCAGGCGTGTGTTTTGATACGCGCCGCCTTTCGACTTGCAACACGATCCTTTCGCGCGTCGGCACAACGCGAAGGGCGTGGCGCAAATGATTGCGCGGCTGCCAAAACGTTATTCCACTGTCAGGCCAATCGGAGAAAAACCATGCAACGAATGAATGCTTTCGGGTTGTTTCATCTTTGCGCGTTGTTGTTATGCGCCAGCGCGTTCGCGCAAGCACAGACTGTCACTGGTTCCATCACGGGCACAGTACGCGATGCTAGCGGCGCAGTAATTCCGAATGCGATCGTCAGGCTTACGCAAACCGCTACCAGTGCGACGCGCGAAGGCGTAACGAATGAGAAAGGCGACTTTGTGTTTTCGGCGGTGGTCAATGGAGAGTACACGCTGATGGTGACGGCGACGGGATTCAAAAACTCCGAGCGGCGCGGCATCAGGTTAAGTTCGGCGGAATATCTTTCAGTGGGCGCGATTACGCTTGAGATTGGTGGCGTAGGCGAAAGCGTCACGGTCACGGCGCAGACCGAACAGGTGCAGACCGCCAGCGCCGAGCGGTCCGGCACGATCACCAGTGAACAGGTGGATAACCTACTGCTGCTCGGACGCAACGTGAAATCGCTGGCCGCGCTGCTGCCTGGCGTCGTGGAAACCAACGAGGAGGAAGGGCTGACGCGTAACTTCAACCTGAACGTGCAGGGCAATCGCAACAGTACCAACAGCGTTTCGGTGGATGGCATCACGCTCAACGCACTGGGCAACAACAACAACGCGGTTGTCACCGTCAGTCAGGACGCAGTCGCCGAAGTCAAAGTGCAGTTGTCGAATTATCAGGCCGAATACGGGCGGATGTCGGGCGCGAACATCACGATCATCACCAAATCCGGCACGAAGCAATTTCACGGTGGCGGGTCGTATTTCAAACGGCACGAACAATTCAACAGCAACAATTTTTTCAGCAATCGCTCAAACCTTCGTCGTCCGCGTTATCGTTACAACGTGTGGAATTACAACATCGGGGGCCCCGTAGTGCTTCCGGGCACGGATTTCAACAAGAACCGCGACAAGCTGTTTTTCTTTTTCAATCAGGAATGGTGGCCGCTTGAAGTGCCGCAAGCCGCTCGGCAGATCACCGTGCCGACGGCGCTGGAACGCGCGGGCGATTTTTCGCAAACGACCGATGTCAACGGCACAAAGGTTTACATACGCGATCCGTTGAAAACCGGCGCGTGCAACGCTACGTCGCAGGTGGGGTGTTTCGATAACAGCATCATTCCGGCCAATCGGCAGGATGCCAACGGACTGGCGTTGCTCAAGGTGATGCCTTTGCCGAATTTCACCGACCTCGCCGTCACCGGGCGGCGGTACAATTACGTCAATGAATCCACGAACAATACGTTGCAGCGCGTCGAAACCGTCAAGATAGATTTTCATCCCAACGCGCAAAACCACATTGCCTTTACGCATTCGGGCAATCTCGACAAACAAGGCGGCTATTACGGCATTCCGGCGGGTGGCACGACGAACTTTCCCTTTCTGAAGCAAACGTTCATCACCGATGGCAAAGTCTGGTCGGGACGCTATCAACGCATCTTCAGCCCGACGCTGGTCAATGAATTCACTGGCGGATTTTCCAATCGGGCCGAGATCTCTGAATACCCGGAAGATGAATTCAACAGCCGTGTTAGCCGCACCGGCATAGGCTTTCGGCTGGGGCAACTTTCTCCTTCGGCAAACCCACTGGGCGTGCTCCCGAACGCGACGTTTGGCGGCGTGTCACAAGCCGCGACCATCAATCTCGAAGGCCGCTTTCCGTTTTTCGGCGCGCATAAAATCCTGACGATTTCTGACAACATTACGCATACGCGCGGCGCGCATACGTTGAAGGCAGGTGTGTACATTGATCGCATCTGGCGCAACGCCAGCAACATCGTCACCTTCAACGGCCTCTTTGATTTTGCGGCGAACGCCAACAACCCATTCAACACACAACACGCTTTCGCCAATGCCGCCGCAGGCTATTTCAACGCCTACAGCGAAGCCACCTTCCGCCCCTTCTACCATTTCCGCGTCAGCAACGTGGAATGGTTTGCGCAGGACAACTGGAAAGTGAATCGGCGGTTGGTGCTGGATTACGGCATGCGGTTTGCGCTCATCACGCCGCTGAACGAGCAGGACGACCGCGTTTCCGCATTTATCCCTGGCAGTTTCAATCCGGCGCAGACTGCGCGACTGATCACGCCAGCGCGTGTCAACAACGTGCGTGTCGGCATTGACCCGGTGACGAATGTGACTTATCCGGCGGCCTTCATAGGCGCGTTGACGCCGGGCAGTAATCCGACGAACGGCATGGTCATGCCCGACGCCAACAACAATCTTCCACGGTTATTCATTCCCAATCGTGGCGTGCATTTCGGCCCGCGTGTCGGGTTTGCTTATGACCTCACCGGACAGGGCAAAATGTCTGTACGAGGCGGGTTCGGCATATTTTATAACCGGCAAAGCGAAGGCTCGCTGGGCAGCCCATATACGGCGCAACCTCCGCTGGTGCGCACGCCAGTTGTGCAATTCGGCACGCTGCCAACGCTGCTGACCACGACTGGACTCAATCAGCCGCAAGGAGTGTCAGGCTTGGACGGGATCGGCAAGGTGCCGACCGTCATGAATTTTTCGCTGTCCGTGCAACGCAACATCGGATTCAAAACGATTGTGGATGTCGGCTATGTCGGCTCGCTGGGGCGTCATCTGATGTGGCTGCGCGACATCAATGCGGTCCCGCTGGGCGCAAACTTTAACCCCGCCAATCGTGACACTTCGCAAACGACGAATGTACCGTTGCCCGCGAATTTCCTGCGCCCGATCAGAGGCTATGCGGCCATCAACATTCGTGAGTTTGCTGGCACTTCGAACTATCATTCAATGCAGGTGAAAGTAGATCGCCGCATGAGCAAGAGCCTGCAATTCGGCGGCGCGTGGACGTGGTCAAAAGCGCTCAACTACAACAGCGACGATGGAAACAGCGTCACGACGCTCGCGCCGATTCGCGTTTACAACTACGGACTGGCTCCCTTTGACCGCACGCACGTTGTCAAAATCAATTACCTGTGGACGCTGCCGCAAACGCGCTGGAAAAATCCTTTTGCTGAGTATGTTCTGCACGGTTGGCAGGTATCGGGCATCACCAGTTTCGTCAGCGGCGTGCCCACGGCGGTTTCGTTTTCGCTGGTATCGGGCATTGACATCACAGGTTCGGCTTCGATCACGGCGCGGCCCGATGTGATTGCCAATCCGGTGTTGCCCAAAGGCGACCGCACGTTCAGCCGCAATTTCAACACGGCGGCGTTTCGCGCGCCTGCGCAAGGCACGCTGGGCACGGCGGCTCCGACACAGCTTCGTGGCCCCGGCATCAACAATCACGACATCGCGTTTTTCAAGAACTTCCGCTTCCTCGAAAAACTGAAGCTGCAATTTCGCGGCGAGCTGTATAACGCATTCAACCATACGCAATTTTCGGCGTATGACACGGCGGCGCGTTTCGATGCGACCGGCGCACAAATCAATACGCGGTTGGGCGAATTCACGGCGGCGAGGCGCGCACGCGTGATGCAATTCGCGTTGAAGCTGCAATTCTGAAACGGATTGATGAAACCCGGTATGAAATCGGTTGGGTTCTTCAGATGGTTCACTGCATCAACAGACGATGGGTTTCGTATTGAAAGCTGAGCGGCAGCCACGCATTGGCCGTGGCATTGATGACGATTTGATATGCGTTTGGACTGGCAGTCAGGCCTTCGGCTTTCAGGCGGTTCTGGAATTCGAGCAGGTGATGCGGCGAAGCAAAATATTCCGCCGCTGCCTGGATTCCGGCGGATGTCAGACCGGATAAAATCACAGTGCGTTGCCGGGCATCCCCTGTGCCTTCGCTCGGCAGCACGGTAATCAACCCGTAAACTTCCTCAGCGGTTCCATCCTGTTTCGATTTTTTCATCGTGTACATCGCAGGTTCTGCGGCGCGTAGTTGACGATTGATAATCGCGTAATCGTGACCCCTTTCGTCAAACTCAATGGAAAAGTTGCCAGAAAAGTCTGAAGCTATGGCTCAAAGGTGATGGGGCGTCGCGGGTCTACCAGCCACCAGCACAGCGCCCCCAGAAAATAAAGCAGACCACACATATACAGCGGCGCAGACCAACTGCCGTATTTTTCCACAAACAACGCTGTCACAATCGGACTGAGGAAGCCGCCGATCTGTCCGGCGCTGTTCATACAGGCGCTGACTACGCCCGCGTGGCCGCCCGCAATGTCTACGCAGGTTCCCCAACTTGCGCCCAGCAGGAAATTGGAAAACGCCAGCGCGATGGAAATCAATGCAACGCCTAGATACGCATGCTCCGTCGCAGTGCCTGCAATCAACAGAATGCTCGCCAGCAATAACGACACCCCGCCGACGCCGCAACGCCCGATTCTCAATCCGTACCGTTTGGTTAACCTATCCGTGGTGATGCCGCCCAGCAGATCCGCCAGCACGCTCATCAATAAAGGCAGTCCTGCCACCACACCCAGCGTGGTTGAGGTAAAGCCGCGTGCGTTTTCCAGATAAGTCGGCAGCCAGGTGATGAAGAAATAGAAACTATAACCTTGCGTGAAATAAGCCGCCGAGAGCGCCAACAGACTGCGGTTCGTGAAAATGCGCCGCCAGCCAGCCGCATCCAGATGATGTGATTCCGCCGCGCCCCGGCCTCGTTGAATATGTGCGAGTTCCAGCGGGCTGACCGCCGTGTGCTGCTCCGGTTCGTCGCGGAACCACCAATACCATCCCGCCGCCCAGACGAATCCAATTGCGCCGAAGACAACGAATACCGCGCGCCAGGGCAAAAACGTGAGCAGGTACGTAACCAGCAGCGGTGTGATCGCGCCGCCCAGATGCGCGCCCATAAAGAAAATGCCCTGCGCTGTGCCGCGTTCGGTTACAGGAAACCAGCGCGAAAAAGTGCGCGCCGCGTTCGGCCACGCGCCCGCCTCGCCTGCGCCAAACAGAAACCGAATCACCAGCAGTGAAGCGTAATTGAATACAGCGGCAGTCGCGATGGTAAAGGCCGACCACCAGATAACTATGCGCGTCAGCACTTTGCGCGTCCCTACGCGGTCGCCCCACCAGCCCGTTGGAATTTCAAACAGCGCATAGGCCAGCGTGAAGGCGCTGAAGACAAAACTCATCTGGACTTTGCTCAACCCCAGATCGCGCATGATCGCGGGCGCGGTCAGCGAGATACAGACGCGGTCGAGATAGGTGATCGCCGCCAGCAGCACCGCCAGCGTCAGCACACGGTAGCGTATAAAACTTCTGGTATGACTCTTTGGAGAAATTTCCCGAACGGCGGCGGGCTGATTCATGACTTGTTTTCCTGGCGAGTGATGGCTCTGGCGAAGGATTGCGCGCGCGCATCACCCTGATTCAGCGTGGCCTCCATCCGCCGCAGCACCTCTTCCATGCCGTAGCGGCAATGCTCGCGCATTTTAGTGTCGGCAGTCGCGACGTCGCCGCTGTTGAGCGATTCGATCAGCGTCTGATGCCACAGTGGCGGCACATCGCGGAAATGCGTGGCGCTGTTGTAATGCCAGTTGAAAATCAGGACGTGGCTTTTCTCAATCGCTTCGACCAGCATCGGGTAACCGGTGCATTCGGCAATGCGACGATGCAGTCGTTCGTGCGCGCTGAAGGTCTCGAATAAATCTTTTCGCGGATCGGCATACATCCCATCGAGGCGAGTGGCGAACTCCTGCAATTCACGTCGTTCCACCGGGCTGGCTTTTTCTGTGTAAAGCCGCGCCGATTGCGTTTCCAGCGCCTCGCGGATGACGTAATGACCGCGAATGTCCTGATTGGTCGGCACTCTAACGCGTGTGCCAACGCGCGGGCGGCTTTCGACCAGTCCCTCGCTTTCCAACCGCTGTAACGCTTCGGAAACGGGTAGGAAACTCATCCCTAATTGCTCGGCTAACTTGCGGCGAGAGAGTGGTGCACCCAACGCCAGATCGCCTTTCAGAATGGCAGCCCGGATTAGCTCATAAGCCTGTTCTGACAGACTTCCCTGTAATTCAGTTGATTTTATTTTTTTTGCTGACATATCACGTCCTATCAGTTTGCCTTGACACATTAATACACCTTCTCTACTATGACAATCTCATTGCTGATATATCAGCACATATCAAATCATTTCATGTGGAATGTCCGCGTTTGGCAGCGACTGTGTGCGCGAAAAAAATTCGGAGGAAACCATGACATATCTTCGACTAAGCCTTCTGTCTCTCTTACCCGCCACCTCATCACAGATAAAAACAGGTGGGAAACTTTCAAAGGCGACCACCAGGAGGAGGTGTTGCGATGGCGCGAGGGCATGACGAGCAGTTTGTACTCAGTCGCGGTGCGTTTTTGCGGGCGGCGGTTGGGGCGGCGTTGCCGGTGGCGGCGCACGGCCAAGACCTGCAGACAGTGCTTGATCGCGAGATTGCGCGGAGCAAATCCGATTACGTCGTCTATGTGCCCAAAAGCGTGGATGGTTCGACGTTCGACAACGGCAACGAACACTTTCTGGTGTTTGAAGCGCCGGACCGTTCGATGATGACGGTGTGGACGCAGAGCACGTCCGAAGGCGCCGGCGACCATCGCATCATGTTCGCGAAAAGCGCCGACGACGGCCGCACCTGGTCCGCGCCGCGGCGCCTGGCCGGGCCCGCGCGCAAAGGTGAGGGCAATCAGGCCAGTTGGGGCTTCCCGCTGATTTCGCGTTCGGGCCGGCTCTACGTCGTCTACAACCAATACCAGGGGATTCACGACTATCATCCGCAAATCACCGGCACCATGGATTGCGTGTATTCGGACGACGCCGGTGCCACCTGGTCTGCGCCTGAGACCATTCCGATGGCGCGCAGCATGTACGATCATCCGGACACTAAATACGGCTCCAACTGGATTGTGTGGCAACGTCCGCTGCGCAATAACAAGGGCCTCTGGTACACGGGATTCACGCGTTGGGTGAGCACGGCGGTGCGTACCAAGCCGCGTGTGAAGGCGCCGTGGACCGACGAAGCGGTCACCGAGTTCATGCGCTTCGAGAACATCGACGCCAACCCGCGCCCGCGCGATATCCGCATCTCGTGGTTTGCGTCGGGCGAGAAGGCGTTGCGCGTGGGGCATCAACTCAATCCCGAACTCAGCATCTGCCAGGAACCGAGTATTGTCATATTGCCCGATCGGCGCCTGTTCTGCGTCATGCGCACCATGACCGGCTACATCTGGTATTCGATTTCGAGCGACGATGGCGAGACCTGGTGCGCACCGCGTCCACTGTTGCGCAAAGATCACGGCAAGCCCATTCTGACGCCGATTTTCTGCTGCCCCATTTATCGCCTGGCTGATGGCCGCTATCTGCTCATCCATCATCCCGAGTTCAACGGCATCAATCCCGGCAACTCCGGCGGACCGCAGGGCAACCGGCGGCCGGCCTACATTGCTGTGGGTGAATTTCGTCCCAGGGCCGAGCAGCCGTTGTGGTTCAGCGAGTCGCGTCTGCTGATGGACAATGGCGGCAACGGCATCGGCCCGTTGAATCGCGTCGATATCGGAGGCTATACCAGCTTCACTACGCGGCGCGGCGAAAACGTGCTGTGGCATCCCGAGCGCAAGTTCTTCCTGCTGGGCAAGAAGATCACGGGGCCGATGCTGGACGGCCTCGCCGCTCCGCCGGCCCCAAAAGCGTGACAGTTAGCAGTGCACATGTTTCGGGTGTGCGCGGGCCAGGGCGGTTCAATTACGACCTGAATTTGTCGAAACGCTTTGTCATCAAAGAACCGCTGGCGCTGCAATTCCGCGCTGACGCCTTCAACCTGACGAACACGCCGTCGTTTTACACAATTCTATTTGATTACAGTTTGGGCGCGGGACTAATCCTGCTGGCAAGGCTCTGCCCGCGCGACATCCATCGGAGGCACCAGATGAACCCCAATTCCCCTACTTCTTTGCGAGCGGCAAGGCTGGCAAGATTCGCACTATTGACCCTGATTGTTGCTACGACATTTACCACCGGATTCGCTCAACGCGGGCGCGGCACGATCCTCGGTTCCGTGACCGATGCCAGTGGGGCGATCATTCCCGGCGCGACGGTGACTGTCACGAACACGGCAACCAATGTTGTCACCACATCGGTCAGCAACGATGACGGGAATTTCACTGTGCCGAATTTGCAGGTCGGTGGTTACAACGTTGCCGTTGCCAAAGATGGATTCAAAAAAGCGTTGCGCACTGGAATCACACTCGAAGTGGATCAACGGGCGGAGATCAATATCACGCTGGAAACCGGCGCGGTCAGCGAAACGATTGAAGTCACCAGTCAGGCTCCGTTGGTGGACACGACGACGGCAACCTTTGGCAAAGTGATTGAAAGCCGACGAGTCACGGAATTGCCTGTCAATGGACGCAATGCGCTCTCGCTGGTGTTGCTTGCGCCTGCCGTGCAATCCGGCGTTGGCCCGACGGCTTCCGGCTTTGCGGATCGCGGGACACAGGTTTCGATGATTCGCATCAATGGCAGTCCGTTTGCGACCAATAATCTGGTCGTGGATGGCCTAAGCAGCGTCAACGCCTATTTGCCCGATGTAAACATCAACCCGAATGTGGATTCGGTGCAGGAATTCAAGGTGCAAACGAACACGATGTCGGCGGAATACGGTTTCACGCTCGGCGGCGTGGTCAACCTCGTCACCAAATCGGGCACGAACAATTATCACGGCACGCTGTATGAGTTCTTTCGCAACAACTGGCTGGATGCGAACAGTTGGGCGAATAATCGTGCGCTGCGTCCGCGTCAGCCGTTGCGTTACAATCAATTCGGCGGTTCCATCGGCGGGCCGGTGCGCATTCCGAAGAAAATCTTTGGGCCGCTCGGTGGCTTTGACGGACGCGACCGCACATTCTTTTTCTACAACTACGAAGGCTATCAATTCATCACGAACGCATCGGGGTTTTATACGATGCCGACCGAAGCGTTTCGCAATGGCGATTTCTCCAGGTTAGCGGATGCGACGGGCAGGCCGATTCTGATTTATGATCCGCTCACGACGCGCCCGAACCCGAATGGACAGGGCTTTTTGCGCGATCCGTTCCCGAACAACATTATTCCGGCCAATCGGCTTGATCCTGTAGCGAAAAATGTGCTGCGCTTTTATCCGCTGCCCAATCGTACAGCGGACAATGCGTTCACCAATCTGAACAATTATTTCGGCGCAGTCAGCAACAAACGCACGCTCAGCAATCACACATCGCGTTTCGATCATCGTGTTTCCGAAAAGAATAGTTTTTCGGCGCGCTACACCTACTACAAACAATTCACTGACAGTGGAACGACGAATCTGTATCCCGATCCGGTCGTGCGCCAGCGCACCGATCCGTTTCGCGGGCACAACGTGGTGCTGACGGACATTCACAATTTCACGCCGAGTCTGATTCACGAAGTTCGCATCGGCGTTGCGCGGCAAATCTTCGATTTCAAAGTCGCAAGCGCGGGAGGCAACTGGCCGCAGCAAATCGGGCTGCCAGCGATTGTGCCGCCAGATACTTTTCCGGGCATCAGCAACGGCCTGCCGGCATTCAACACGGGGACAGTCGGCAAGCGCGGCGGATCGGTGTGGCAATTGTTCGATTCACTGACATGGTTGCGCGGCAATCACTCCGTAAAGCTCGGCACAGAACTGCGGCTGACACAAGCGAACAACCTGCAAAAAGGCCAGCCGTCAGGAGCCTTCAACTTCACCACGTCGCTGACGGACAACGCCGCGCCCATTGCTGGCAACCGCATCAATACCGGCAGCAGCTTTGCTTCCTTTATGCTTGGCGCAGTCAGCAGCGCGAGCGTCACCACACATCTGGGCGAATCGCAAGTCGGCAAAGCGTACGGGTTTTACGTCAATGACGAATGGAAAATTCGCCGCCGCCTGAGCCTGAATCTGGGGCTGCGTTATGACTATCAACAACAGCCTTACGAGCGGCGTTGCGGAACTTCAAGGTTCAATCCATTCGCAACGAATCCCGCCAATGGATTGAAGGGCCTGACGCAATATGCCTGTCTGGATTACGGGCGGGCATTTTCAGAAGATGACAAGAACGATTTTGCGCCGCGCGTCGGGTTTTCGTTTGACGTGTTCGGCAATCAAAAAACAGTAGTGCGTGGCGGTTACGGCATATTCATGTCGGCGCTGTTTTCTTACTGGAACGCAAACTACGAAAGTACAAATGGCTTTGCCGGGACTTCGACTGCTTATCCTGCGCCGAATGGCAACACCCTGTTGACGGCGTTTCAATTCAAAGATGGTTTTCCCTTTGCGCCCAATCAACCGCTGGGCGCGCGGCTGGGGCCAAATCTGTTCGCCACTTCCAGCGCTGGGTTCAAGGAGCAAATTTCGCGCACGCCAATGTCGCAGCAATGGAATTTATCGCTGCAACAACAACTCGGCGGCGGCTTTCTGGTGGAGGTTGCTTACTCCGCCAATCACGGAACGCATCTGCTTTCGGGCAGTTACGATTTGAATCAGGCTGATCCTGCGCTGGTGCGTCAATTTGGGCTGGCAGGGCAATTGACCAACAACGTGCCGAACCCGTTTGCAGGCAAATTGCCCGGCCCGTTCGGCGGCGCAACCATCACACAAGCACAGGCGATTCGCCCGTTGCCATATGTCGGTTCGATTACCGTGCAGGCTCCGCACGCGGGCAATTCGATTTACCATTCATTGCTGGCGTCGGCGGAAAAACGCTTCTCAAAAGGCTTTACGCTGCTGGCGTCATACACCTTTGCCAAACTCATCAGCGACTCGATTTTCAATGGGCTGAACTTCATCGGCTCAGAAGGCGGCAACGAATATGGCTATCAGAACGGCCTCTACAATCGCCGCGCCGAACGCGCCGAAGACCCGTCGAACGTGCCGCATCGTCTGGTCGTCAGCGGTTTGTTTGAATTGCCCATTGGCGCGGGCAAGCGGCTCGATTTCAAAAACGGCATTGCCAATAACCTGCTGGGCGGCTGGCAACTCAACACAATCACGACGATTGTGCAGGGCACGCCTTCGATCATTCGCGGCGCAAACAACGGCCTGGCCAATCGCCCCGACTGGATCGGAAGCCTGGAATTGCCGAGCGGTTTCGTGGATGCGAATCCACAACGAGGTGTGCAATGGTTCAACCCGGCAGCATTTGTGAACCCGGCGTTGTATACGTTCGGCAACACGCCGCGCGCCATCAGCCAGTTTCGCAATCCCGGCGCAGTGATTGTTGATCTTTCGGTTTTCAAAAACTTCGCCATCACGGAGAAAACAAAACTGCAATTTCGCGCCGAAGCCTTCAACGCGCCGAATCATGTCAATCTCGGCACGCCAAACACCTCGTTCGGAGCCGGGCCAAACGGCACAAATAACAACGATGCTTTTGGCCGCATCACCGCCTCGCGTGATCCGCGCCTGATGCAATTGGGACTGAAACTCATCTTTTAATCGCGGGGAGGCAAAACTTGATGATGGAATTCACGCGGCGGCAATTCATCGGTCAGACACTTTTGGCGGGCGGGCATTTCGCCTTGCCACAAGCTGCTGACGAATCATCGGATTTGCGCCGGATGATTCGCCCCGCGCCGCTGACGGCAAAATTTGAAATGCCAGGGTATTACGTCTGGTGCGGGACGCTGACGCGCAGTGACGATGGCAAATACTATTTGCTGTTCTCGCGCTGGCGGCGCGAACTTGGCTTTTCAGCCTGGGTGACGCATTCCGAAATTGCCGTGGCGGTCAGCCGCAGTCCGCTGGGGCCATTCACATTCAAAACCATTGCGTTGCCTGTGCGGGGCAAACAGTTTTGGGATGGTCTTTGCACGCACAATCCGACGGTGCTGCGGTTCGGTAAAAAATATTATCTCTACTACATGGGCAACACAGGCGATGGCGTAGCGATGAAAACGCTCAACTGGACGCATCGCAATAATCAGCGCATTGGTGTTGCCGTCGCCGATCATCCGCTGGGGCCATGGCAACGATTCGATCAACCTCTGATTGACACGACGCCGGGGTTTCACGATGCGCTGATGTGTTCCAATCCGAGCGTGACGCAGCGACCGGATCGCGGTTATTTGATGGTGTACAAAGCGGTCAGCGATAAAAACCAAATGCCTTTCGGCGGCCCCGTAGTTCACTGTGTCGCCACCAGTGACAGCCCGACTGGTCCCTTCAAAAAACATCCGCATCCCGTATTCACCAAAGACGGCGTCGCGTTTCCCGCCGAAGACCCTTTCGTCTGGCACGACGGTAAACGCTATCGCGCCATCGTCAAGGATAACGGCGGTCATTTCACGAACGCGGGCAAAGGGCTGGTACTGTTTGAATCAGCAGATGGATTTGACTGGAAGCTATCGGCGCAACCGTTGCTGACTACGCCGGAAATTGCGTGGACGAATGGCGTCAAACAGAAATTGTATTCGCTGGAACGACCGCAGCTTTGGTTTGAAAAAGGCCAACCCGCCGTCCTGCTCGGCGCCGCTGATCTTTCCCCAGCACGCGAGCATTCATACAATGTGCAGATTCCGTTGAAAGCCCGTTGAAGACGAGAAAGAAACCCTTTATGAAACGACGAGACTTTTTGACCACCACCGCCGGGGTCACCGGCTATTCGATGTTCATCAAAGTGGATGGATTGGCGCAGGAACAGGACAAACGCAGCGCCGATGAAATTCGCCGCGAACTCGAACGCATCGCGCCCACCGGCAATCGCCCCATCAATCTCGATGCCGCGCCGCTCGAACGCAATATGACGATGGTGGATTTGCAATGCGATGTGCTGGTGGCAGGTGGTGGCATGGCTGGCGTCAATGCCGCTATCAGCGCCGCGCGGCACGGAGCCAGAGTCATTCTCGTCCAGGATCGTTCGCGGCTGGGCGGCAATGCCTCCAGCGAAGTCAAAATGCACGTCTGCGGCGCTGGGATAAGTTGGGGCCGTCCCGGCTGGCGCGAGAGCGGATTGCTGGAAGAATTGCGCCTGGATGACGCCGCGAATAATCCGCAACGTTGCTGGGAGCTATGGGACTTGCTGCTTTACGACAAAGTCGTCAGCGAACCAAATATCACGCTGTTGCTGGAAACGACCGTCTATTCCGCCGAAGTCAAAGACGGCATCATTCAGCGCGTGCAGGCGCGTTGTGACCGTACCGAACATCTTTATCGCATCACCGCCAAATTGTTTGCCGATTGCACGGGCGACAGCCGTTTGGGGTTGGAAGCAGGCGCGGAATATCGCACCGGCCACGAATCGCGCGCGCAACACGGCGAATCGCTCGCGCCGGAAACTGCCGACATCCAAACGCAGGGTTCCAGCATCCTGTTCACGTCGCGTGATTACGGCAAACCGATGCCGTTCACGCCTCCGAAGTGGGCGCGCAAAATCACCGAAAAGAATCTGAAATCGCGTCCGATCAAATATTGGGAATACGGTTACTGGTGGATCGAATGGGGCGGGCATCTCAACACCGTGCGTGACAACGAACGCATTCGCTTTGAACTGCTCGGCATCGTGATGGGCGTGTGGGATTACGTCAAAAACTCCGGCAAGTTTCCGTCCT
The DNA here is from genome assembly GCA_016789605.1 of Acidobacteriota bacterium. Taxonomy (GTDB): domain Bacteria; phylum Acidobacteriota; class Blastocatellia; order RBC074; family RBC074; genus RBC074. Next base: position 5,728 of record JAEUQO010000253.1, on the reverse strand, counting down.
CCGCCAACTGGGCGCTCGACTGGGTCGGCATGCTGCCCGGCAAACGCGAAGCCCGCCGTTTAGTCGGCGATCACATGCTCACGCAAATGGATTTGATGGGACTGACGCCGCCCTTTGATGACGCGGTTTGCATCGGCGGCTGGAACCTCGACGAACATCCGCCGACCGGATTTGAAGACCCCAACCTGCCGCCGTTTGTTTCGATCAAACTGAAAGAGGTTTACAACATTCCGCTGCGCAGCCTGTACAGCAAAAACATTCGCAATCTGTTCATGGCCGGACGCAATATCAGCGCAACGCACACGGCCTTTTCGTCCACGCGGGTGATGGGAACCTGTTCGGTTGAAGGGCAAGCGGTTGGCACGGCGGCGGCGGCCTGCATCAAACACAACCTGCTGCCACGCGGCCTGTACGAAGACAAAGCCCGGCTGAAGGAATTGCAGCAAACCCTGCTGCGCGACGATCAAACCATCAAGGGGCTGAAGAACGAAGACCCGCGTGATCTGGCGCGCACCGCGAAAATCACAGCGTCGGCGCAGGAACCCGCCTGCGACCCGGTGAGCGTCATCAACGGCTGGACCCGCGCGATGGGCAATGGCGAAAACCGCTGGGCTGCGCCGCTGGGAACGGATGGAGCCTGGCTGGAACTGGCGTGGGACAAGCCGCAAAATATCAGCCACGTGCAACTTACTTTTGACTCAGGCTTTCAGCGCGAACTGACGCTCACGAAACAGGATGATTTCAACGAACGAATGATTCGCGCCCCACAACCTGAAACGGTGAAAATCTATTCCATTCAATATCAGCCCGCAGGCAGCGCCGAATGGATCAATCTGGTCAGCATTGATCGCAACCACCAACGACTGCGCCGCCACGATTTCCAAACCGTCCAGGCCAACCGCATTCGCATCCACGTCAAAGAAACCAACGGCGACACGCTGGCAAGGATTTTTGAAGTGCGTTGCTATGCGTAGCGCGAGCAGAAAAGAATCCGCCTTGGCTGCAATATGCGATGGGTTTCGTATTGAAAGCTGAGCGGCAGAACGGAATGCACCTGATTTCGCCGCCGTGCAATGGTTCGGGCTGCGCGGCTGGTTGCACGGCCTCGCTTAGCACAACCAGCCCAAAGCTGAATTTATTACGGGCCCGTATTCCAAAGCGCACACCGGCCACGCCGCGCAACTCGATCAACCGTTGGATGAAGCCTTGCGTGCGCGCTGGCAAAAGCTCGCGCCGCTGCCGGATGCAGCAAAACCACAAACGCGACGTGACTGGATTCGCGCGGCATATCGTGCGCGGACAGATTTCCGGTAATCGTTTCCAGATTGTTGAGACGATGTTTCAATTCTTCTGATAACGAAAGGGCAGCACGATGATGGGCAATACGCGACGTTAACGGGCAAACTCCGATACAATGCGCAGCATGAAACAACTGCTTGCTCCTTTGACCATACTGCTGGCGGCAATTGCGATTTGCACGGCCAACACATCGAACACCGTCACAGCGCAACCTGCCACCAAACCAACAACGCAGGGAGTGAAAGCAAAACCCGTACAACCTGTCTACGACATCGTCGTCTATGGCGATTCGTCCGGTGCAATCGTGGCCGCCATCGCGGCCAAACGCGAAGGGCGTTCGGTCATTCTGGTGAATCCTACGGGCTTTCTCGGGGGCATGAGCGCGAGCGGGCTGGGCGCGACGGATTTTTTGGGCAAACGCGCCACATTTGGCGGCATTGCTTCGGAATTTTACGATGCCATTGCTGCGGCTTACGGCGCGACGTATATCCGCAGCTTTGAGCCGCACGTAGGCCGGCAGGTGTTTGAGAAAATGATCGCGGATGCCGGTGTGCCGGTTGTGTTCAATGAGAAGCTGAATCGCGCGCCGGGAAAAGGCGTGCAGATGAAGGGCCGCCGCATCGAATCTATCACCACACTCAGCGGCAAAACGTATCGCGGCAAGATGTTCATTGACGCCACCTACGTCGGCGATCTGATGGCGGCGGCGGGCGTCAGTTACACCGTGGGCCGCGAGCCTGAAAGCCAGTACGGCGAAAACATGGCTGGCGTTCGGCGCGGCGACACCAAACCGCGCGTCCATTACACCCAGGGCGACAAAGATCATTTCATCAAAGACGTTGATCCTTACATCAAACTCGGCGACCCACGCAGCGGCCTGCTGCCGTATGTGTTTCGCATCAACAACCTGGCCAATGGACAAGGCGATAAAAAAATTCAAGCCTACAACTATCGTGTCTGTCTGACCACAGACCCGAAGCTGCGCATTCCGATTGAAAAGCCGAAAGGCTACCGCGAGCTAGACCACGAATTGCTGCTGCGCAACTTTGAGGCGGGTGATGAACGATTGCCCGCCCTGATTGAGCCGCTGGCCGGTTCAGGCGCAAAGGTAGACTGGAACAACATGCACGCCGTAGGTTCAGACCTGCCCGGCGCAAACTGGGAATACCCTGAGGCCAGCTACGCACAACGCCGCCGGATCGAAAAAGAACACGAGTTGTACATTCGCGGGTTGTTGTGGACGCTGGCGCACAGCTCGCGTGTTCCCGAAACGATTCGCCAAAAGGTCGCGGCATACGGGCTGGCCAAAGATGAATTCACTGATAACGGCGGTTGGCCCTGGATGATTTACATTCGCGAAGCGCGGCGGATGCAGTCTGATTACGTGATGACGCAGGCTGATTGCGAAGGCAAACGTCAGGCGGCTGATCCAGTGGGACTCGGATCGTTCGGTATGGATTCGCATGTCGTACAGCATTTCGTCACGGAAAAAGGTTACGTCCTGAGTGACGGCGTGATCTGGCGCGTGCCGCCTACGCCGTATGGCATTTCCTATCGTGCGATCATCCCCCGCCAGGGTGAATGCGAAAACCTTTTCTCACCCATCTGTGTATCTGCCTCGCACGTCGCCCACGGTTCCATCCGCATGGAGCCGGTGTTTATGACCATCTCGCAAAGCGCGGCAATTGCGGCAGGGCTGGCGATTGATCGGAATGTCAGCGTGCAACAGGTCGAATACGCTCTCTTACGGGAGCGGATGATTGCCGCCAAACAGATTCTGATTCCGCCAGTCGGCCAGAAATCAGGTAGCAAATAAAACACATAGTCAATTACGAACCGCCACGCACACACCGCACACGCAGCCGGTCGGTTTTGGCGTTTTGGCTGGAAATGCCGAAGGTGAAATCCACCGTCCAAGCCCGCGCCGATTGATTGACTTGCGTGGTCGAAGCCCAGAACAGGGCTGATGGAGCATTTGGAAATGCCGTCGCATTCAACGAAGGCCGCACGCGGGATTCGTCGTTGATTGAGGTGAGTTCCTTGATGTTTGGTAAGCGCCAATCGCTTGCGCCGGCCAGCGACAGGCCTTCGCAGTAGGCGATGGCTTCGTCCCAGATTTTGTCTGCCGTTTCAGCCTGCTGCCAGGTCAGGTTGGTGCGGTTGTCCGTGACGGTGCCGTTGGCGTTGTCTTTGTAAAGCGTCGTCAAGCTCAAGCCCGCGCCAGTGTCACGCACACAGCGAGCGTGAAAGCGTTTGGTTCCTCCGCCGCTGACGGTTTCGGTTTTCGGATGCGGGCCGCTGCCGCCACCTGCGTTCGTTGCCCAGGCGCGCGTAGCGTCATCCGAACGCAACTCCGCCGCCCACCAATATTCAGCTTGCGTTCTGGTAAACGCCGTCGCGATGGCCGGATTGACTGTGTTGTGATTCAGCACGCTGAACGATTCGTGCAAACCCGGCAATCGCCAGTCGTCTTTGCCTGCCAGCGTCAGCCCGTCGCAATAGCTGCGCGCGTTGTCCCAGGTCATTTCTCCGCCGTCATTCTGTTGCCATTGCAAGCCTGTGATGTTGTCGGTCAGCGTGCCGTCGTTGTTCGTGGTGAAGGCGGGCGGATTAATCGTGTAATCGGAATCTTCGCCAAAGGCTGTGCTGAAATCTCCGGTCTGGCCAGTGTCGGGGAGTTTCAACATTGACCAGGCGATGGTGGAAGTCGTGCCCGATTTCAGGTTGATTTTGACGGTGTTGGCAGTTTTGCCATCCACTGCCAGCACAACGTTTACATCACCGGTCATAGTTGCCAGCGAACGCGGGACGCGCACGTTGATCTGATCCATTCCCACAAAATCGGTTTGCGCTCCGGCGAACAACACTTCTGCCGAAGTGCCCCCAATTGTTGCTGTTATGCCGCTCAGGCTGCTGCGAAAACGCAATCCGGTTCCAAACAACACCAGAAAAATCGAATCCGCTTCCGGCCCCAGATCGAGCGGCTTGGCAATGACTTTGTTCGTTGCATCCAGTTGCGTCAGCGATTCGACGCTGACCAGAGCGTTGCCGCGATAGCGATACGCGACCGCCGCCGGATAACCTTGTCCCGAAGCATCCGCCGTGAACAAACCCGGCGCGACCGTGGCGATATTCAGTTCGCCGAAGCCCGTGAACGCATCGTTGAAGTTCACGGAAACAGACGCCGAACCGGGAGCTGTGCCCGGCGGAATCTGATAATTCACCTGTCCCGCCGAAACGAAAAACAGCGGCGACAATCGGCCTACGCCCAAGCTGTCAATCACGTTGACGGTTGTTCCATTCAAATTGGTCGGCAGCGGCGTGCTGTTGGCGACGCGCGTGGCGTTGGACAATCCCGCACCGAACATGGCTGTGATGCCTTCCGCAGCCAGACTTGCGCCGTTGTAACTGGCGGCGGAAACGCTGCTGACGAATCCACGGCGCGTGTAATTTTCCGTGCGTTTGTTGCCCGCCGGGTCAACGAATTCGTAGGTGTAATGCCCCGCGCCGTCCGTGCTGTAATTGATTTTGTACGTTTGCCCGTTGATTTGGTATTCCAGCGTCCACGAAGTTGCACTGTTGGCGCGCCAGGCGGTGATCGAAGCTCCATTGAGAGGCGTGGTCGCTGGCCGGACGGAGTAAGCGCGCGGTTGCGGAACGATTTGATCGTTGCTGACCGTGACCTGGCCGCGCATGCCTCCGTTGATGTATGGATAAGTCAGTGTGCTGTGATAGTGGTATTTGCCCGCACTGTCTGCGTGGCCGTTGAATTCATCCAAGCCCGTCACCGTATCGCCGTTCGGTTCTTTCAAACCATAAAGCGGATAACCGTCCAGCGCGTATCCGATCGGCGAACTCGCGCCGAGTTTGGTTTGCAAATGCAACGGCGCGGCGTGGTAATGGTAATCGTCTGCGCGTCCGCAATGCCCGCCGTAATCGTCCAATTCGCCGATGGAAAATGAATCCACGCCGCGATTGTTCAGCGCGTTGAAAATCGGCACGCCGTTGGCGGCCAGCGCAATCGCGCCGGTGAACAAAGCCGTTTTCGCTGAAATCGGTTGCGCGGCGGGAACTGGATTGAGCGGAATGCTCCAGGCGTTTGAGCCGTGATACGGTTGCGCAATGGGAACCTGTTGCTGCCAGGTTTTGATGCCCGCCATCAACGGATGATCGGGGATTCCATTGGATTCGACATACAGCCATTTGTCGTCCCAGCGCGTGCGGACTTTCGGCGCAAAGGCGTCAAAAGGAGCAGCAGCGGCAGGGCGACTGGTTTGCGCTTGCTGGCGCACGACGGCCTGACAACAAATAAACACCAGCAGCAGACTCGTCAACACCACGGCGCGATTTCGCCACGGCGCGATTTGTTTTCGCCACAGCATTGTTCCGATTGCCAGTGTGCCAAGCAACGCCAGCCACAGAAAAGACC
>JAEUQO010000227.1 GCA_016789605.1 Acidobacteriota bacterium | reverse complement strand
CGTCGGCATTGTGCCTGGGCCGTGCGCGCGCCGATGTCTTTGTAAAAGCTCACGCCGAGTTGTGCCGGTCGTTGGAAGATGTGAAAGAACTTGCCGAACGGCAACCACAGCAAAGTGAAAATCACGGTGATCGCGTGCAGGATCGCCAGAAAATCATACGCATAGCCCCGCATCCAAGTGTAACTCGCGGTCAGCATCAAGCCTGTCACACTGATCGCAAACAACAAGATCAACGGCATAAAATCTTCGGCGAACTGCTGCACCGCTGCCGCCCCGTGATCAAGCATCCGCCGCCGCATCGCAATCATCACGCCCGCAATCACCAAAATGGACGCCCACACCAAACCGTGAAAAATCAGGAAGCCAAAGATCGAATGAACCGGAAAGGCAAAAGTCGGAAAGCCGAAGACGTAGGTACGATACCAATTCATATCGTCCGGCAACGTCTCGAAATGTAACCAGCCAAACACGAGCGGAAAAGTAATCGCAATGGCGATGATGCAGCCCCACATCAACAGAAAATGCGCGGCCCAGCGTGCCTGCCCGCGCCGATAAATGAAGCGATTCAGCGCAAACTCGCTGGTGACGCGCGAAAACCAGGTGCGCAGATTGCGGGCCAGATATTTGGGACGCAGAAAAATTTGCCAGCCGCGTTTCCAATACAGCGCCGTCGGCGGTCGCTGCAACCACATCGCGTACCGATAGGTGATCCCAAACGTGGCAAACAGCGTGGCAAAGGTGTAAGCAACAAGTGCGGCATCGAAATGCGCCAGATTGCGCGAGCCAAGCCAGATCAAGAGTGCCAGGAAAATGGTTACAAGGCTGGCGATAAAGGAAGCTTTGATAATCTCTTTCGTCATTTTTGGTACGGGAGAACAGACGTTGAGGACTCTTCCTCAACGCGCCTTAATCATCCAGAGCGTGGGCAAATGTCGTGCCTGCGGGAAATTGCATAAATCTTGTAATGAACGGTATTCCGGCAACCTCGGCACGCGGGATTTTCCCCAATTGTGGGGATTCTTCCACGACCGTCTTCCAGGATACGCTATTTGCTACGCCATCAATCGTATCCCCGGCATCGGCAGTGCCTTCAATTAGCTGTTTGATCTCGTGAAATTGCCTCTGGTCAATCGCATCAGAAAAACGATGCGGATTCATTATTGTCTTGCCTTGCCCAGATGTAAATATTGTCTGCGAGGAAACGAAACTATGAACATAAATCGCCAAACTCATTGGAATCATATCTATGCGACGAAACCCGTTGATGGGGTCTCGTGGTATCAAAACCAACCTGAAAAATCGTTGCAACTTATTCATCAGTTCAAGCCCGTCGAGAAACAGCCCGCCGTGATTGACGTGGGCGGCGGCGCTTCGCGGCTGGTAGATGCGCTCTGGGCGGAAGGCTACCGGTCGCTGGCCGTGTTGGATATTGCGGAAACCGCCCTGGCGAAATCCCAGGCCCGTCTTGGCCCGGCCTCCGAGCAGATCGCTTGGCTGGTCGCGGATGTGACCAACGCTGAGTTGCCGGACGAAGCTTATGACCTTTGGCATGATCGAGCCGTCTTCCACTTCCTGGTCGAGCCAAACGAACAAGCCAAATATGTGCAATTAGTCGGCAAAGCCCTGAAGCCCGGTGGCGTTCTTGTGATGTCTACCTTTGCGCCCGATGGGCCGGAAAAATGCAGCAACTTACCAGTACGCCGCTATAACTGCGACGAAGTAGGGCAAGTGCTGGGGACAGGCTTCAAGCTGCTCTTGAGCGAGAGAGAAGTTCACCAAACGCCCTTTCAAACACAGCAAGCCTTCAGCTACTGTGTCTTCCAGAAACTGTAGCCCGTCAGAGAGAACAATCCATCAGAAGTCCGAGCGATCACGGACTGCGTTTGGATCAGGCTCCAGGAAAAGGATCAATAACAAGCTATGCATGGAATTTTATTACTGCTGCATGTGTTGGCCGCTACGGTCTGGACGGGCGGGCATCTGGTGTTGGCGCTCACCGTCCTGCCGCGCGTCCTCAAAGAGAAAGCCCCCAGGGAATTATTGCGCTTTGAATCGGCATACGAAAGGATTGGAATTCCCGCCCTCGTGATTCAAGTGGTCACTGGCCTGTGGATGGCTTATCGCATGGTGCCGGACGTAGGACAATGGTTTGCCTTCCAGAATCCGCTTTCGCGTCTGATCGGCTTCAAGCTCATTTTATTGACCATTACGATAGCATTCGCCATAGATGCGCGGCTACGAATCATTCCGAAGTTATCGGAGCAGAATCTGACGGCGCTGGCCTGGCACATAATCCCTGTCACGTTGGTTTCCGTGCTGTTCGTGATCGTGGGCGTTTCGTTCAGAACGGGATGGTTTTGGTGAATCCGCCCTAAATAAGGTCGCGCCTCAACCCGGTTCTCGTAGGCAAGAAGTGCTGGGCGTCTGTGCGCTTCAAGCTGTGCGCAAATTCGAGGAGCTGTTTGGAATCCGCACACGCTGTAGCAAACATTATTGATGCGGTCGCGTTCTTGTACTATTTTCGGTGCCGTGACGATGCTTCATTCCGCGTAGATGCTTGAGAGTATCGCTCGCTGCGGATGGGCATACGGCCACCCTCTCATCACAATTAGGATCAAGTAAGGAGACCATTTTTTTATGCAGCGCATTCTCGCCCCGATGCTCTTCGCATTCTTGCTGTTGGCTTTCCTGGCAAGCATGGTTCGCCAACAAATGGTTGTCTTCGGTATGACACCGCCGGACGCAGCAGTGCATAAAGCTGCTCCGTCAGCCGACAAAAAAACTTCTGGTAAACCACGGCGCACGTCGTTGCTGCCAGCACAAACCGCAACTGTTTCCATTTCACTTAACTCCTCTACGATTACAACTGAACAGTCTGCGGTACTCACTTGGTCGGCTCCGGGCGCTACTTCGTGCCAGGGCGGCGGGAGCCCGCTTATTGATGGGTGGAGCGGCGTCACGCAACAGACCAATGGCAACAAGACAATCACGCAGAATTCAGCGGGCATGTATGTTTACGCCCTGACTTGTACTGGCAATGGCAGCACCGTGAGCGCATCAGCCACGCTTACTGTTACTAAGCCCGGCAGTACACCAACAAGCACCGAGGCTATCACAAGCCTGCCTGCCGACATCACACCGCTGCTCTCTATTGCGGGCGTCTGGCAGCCAGTTGCGAACCAGTACCTACGTTCTGATGATAACGGCACATTAGCCAATCTGTTTCCGCAAAACATTCGCCTTCCTAGTGGAAGAGAGGGGCTTATCATCACTGGTTGGTCATGCTGTAACGCACCGGCCTCTGCTCCAATTACGCCCATCAACATCGCAGTTTTGGAACAGCAGCCTGACGGAACGCTTCAACTGGCGACGCCTAAATACGTTTCTGATCCACAAACGAACGGCGGCAATAACGTGGTGGTTGCGGACTTCAATAACGACGGTAGGCAGGACTTTTTTCTGCCTGCGCACAATGAGAGTCCTCACAAACCCGCCTCTAGTACAGCATACTTGTCCAATCCTAATGGGACATATTCCAAGGTGACTATTGGCGATTTGGTCCAGGCACATGGAGCCGCGCTCGCTTATATCAACGGGCTCCCCACTGTCTTCACTGCTTCTTACTACGTTGCTCCTGGCTACTCAGACACGGTAAATCACTACGGCCCTAATGGCTTCACTACCGTTCCCGACATCGGCGTTGGTGCAAATGCTTCCGTCGCAGTGGGGGATTTCTACGGTGATGGAACCTACTCTTTCGTGTGTGGTGATTGCTGGTATGGTCCTGGTTTCCCAGGTAATACCACCAAGCCCGGCCACCTTGGAATCCAACTCTGGAAACTCTCAGGCCTGCGACCCGCTGGTCAGCCCTTTGATGTGGGCACCCCCTATTTTAACGGGAAGGCTCAGTATGCTGGTTACCCTTCCTTTCTGGATCCGTTCAAAACTCACAACGCCCGGACATGGGTGGATGATTTTAACCATGACGGCAAGCTGGATATTTTAGTTCAGGGAATGATCTATCTTGCTGGTAGACCGCAACAAAAGAACATGCTACAGATGTTTCAAAACAATGTGAGCTACCAGTTCACAGATGTCACCGACCGGCTCAATCCACAATATGACGAGGATTCCAGTCAGGTGGAATACACTCCGCAAATACGGGATATTGACAGCAGCGGGGTGAATTCTTATTTGCTGTCAAGCCATAGCGAAAAAAGCTATGGTGGGCAGACAGGTGTTTTCAACGCTGGCAACTATGTGCTCGTCAATGATGGTGGTGGTAACCTTCGGGTCGCCCTTCACGAGACGCTGAACAATTATTCACAGCAGGTCGTTGCTTGGCTGGCGTCTAACCCTTCTTTCGCTGAGTTCGTTCGGCCTTACTTCCCTTATTACCAACCGAGGCTCCGGGCATATATGACTGAGGGCGGCAAGCTGAACTTCGCCGCCATCGTTTGGACTGGAGCTGTCACTCAACAAAATCTACGTGTGCAGAAATACGTTATCGTCAACTTACCATTACGACTCAATCTGCCCAGCCTATTCACAAAGCCCATGGTCGTTCGGGATCGCAACGGCAGCCACGTGATTCGGACCTTCGCTGGGGACGACACCATCTACGCAAGCAACAATGGCGGGGTTGCAAAAGTTTATGGCGGCGCTGGAATCAACACAGTGATCTACTCAGGGCCATCGCAGAATTACTCAGCAACCCGCAATGCTGACGGCACATGGATAATCAAAGACAACATGGGCAAGGATGGGACTGACACGCTCACGCGGATTCAGCGACTGCAATTCACCGACATCGTGGTGCGGTTGGACATGCCGACTGTGGTTGGCCCTGCTTCATCGGTCATCGGCACCAACGGCACCAGCCAAAGCACAGTGATCAACACGGCGTACTCTACCCCCCTGCAAGTCACGGTGCGTGATTTCCTCGGCAATCCAGTTCCCAATGTCACTGTCACCTTCACGGCCCCGAATTCAGGCCCCAGCGGTACATTCACTGACTCCATGTTGACAGCCACAGCTACAACCAACAACGCTGGCATCGCCACCGCATCCAGGTTCACGGCGAATGGTAAGCCCGGCCCTTATCGTGTCGTTGCAGTGGTTTCAGGCGTACTCACTCCGGCGAATTTTGCCCTGATGAACATCGGTACAGTGGCGAGCGTCTCAGCGGCAAGTTACGCAACTGCATTTGCTCAAGAGGCCATCGTTGCGGGCTTCGGTCAAAACCTGGCGACAGCTTCCGGCGCGGCTCCCGGATTGCCATTGCCCACTACGCTTTTCGGCACAACGATCACGGTCAAAGATGCCGCCGGAGTCACGCGGCCCGCGCCACTGTTCTTCGTCTCGCCGGGGCAGGTCAATTACCTGATTCCCGCAGGCACGGCGACTGGCACGGCTACGGTGACCATTACCAGCGGCGCTGGCGCAGTCTCAATGGCGGTTATCCAGATTGACGCGGTCGCGCCGGGACTCTTCGCCGCCAATGCCAACGGCCAGGGTGTGCCTGCCGCCATCGCGCTCCGGGTTAAAGCCGATGGCTCACAGAGTTACGAGCCAGTGGCGCAGTTCAACGGCGCGCAATGGATACCACGCTCGCTGGATTTAGGCCCGCCAGGCGAAGTGGTATATCTCCTGCTTTACGGCACGGGCTTGCGCAATCGCAGTAACCTAGCGGCAGTGACGATAAATCTGGGCGGCGCCAGCGTCGCGCTTGATCCGGCGAAGTTTGAGTATGCCGGGTCGGTGGAGGGCTTGGTGGGACTCGATCAAGTCAATGTGCAATTGCCGCGCAGTCTGGTTGGACGTGGCGAAGTGGATTTAATGCTGACGGTAGATGGCAAGGCAGCCAATATAGTGCTAATTAGCGTCAAGTGATGGTTCTGAATCAACTGAAAGGTGCTGATAGGTGACTAAACCTCAAAGAAAAGTGCGGAAGTGGCTCAACTGCCTGACGTACCTGAGTGCGCTGCTAGGCTGGTCTGTGTCCGCTTGCGCACAAGCAGTTACTGTAGCCAACCTCAGCGGTGACGCGGCGCATCAGTCCGGCGCTTCGCTCAATCAACCAAAAACAGGAACGCCTCCGTCAGCGTTCAGCGTCCGGCTGCAGCGCTGGTTCGATTTCTCAAAAGTCATGCTGGCGACGCGCTATATGTATGTCGAGAACACAGCAGGCGCGAAGACCGTCAACACCGTGCAACATCGGCAGGATTTGTTTGGCCGTTTCAAGTTCGATGCGGCGGGCCGTTACAGTTTGAATTTCAGCGTGCAAAGCGGGCGGCGTTTCACTGCGGGTTGGAACGAAACCGGCGTCGGCGTCAAACGCGGCAATCTGAATCTTTACCTCAAACATCTGTACCTTTCCGCGCAGCCGGTGAAAGGTTTGGAACTGCAATACGGCAGCTTCGATTTCTTGCGCGGCGCGGCGACCGAGATCACCACTTATAACAACGACGGCTTTCTGAGCGGACAGCGTGTGATCGTGCGTCGTCCGCGCGAGTTGTTTTTTGATGAGATTGCATACACCGCCGGCTATTTCGGCGACTTGACGACGCCGAATCTCAACCGTCGCTACCACCGTTTGAAACAGGTCAATTACCACCAATTCATCCTCAGCAAGAAATTGGGCGAACGCGCGCAGGCTTCGGCTGATTACACGTTTGTCGGCGGAGCCGATATTCTGCGGCAAGCAGTGAAGATCAACACGCCTGAGTTGCGCGTCTTTGATTCGCTGCGCTTGGAACTTTACGAACGGCTCGACGGGGCCGTGCTGGGCCAGGCGGACATGGGCTTCGCGCTGCTCGGCGAAAAGATATTGAAAAAGAATTGGACGCTCACCGGCGGTTACACACAAATTGATCCGCGTTATGGCAACGTCAATGCTGACCGCGTCTTTCAAGGCAAGCACCTGTATGGGCTGGTCACTTATCAACTCACGCCCGATATTACGCTGAGCGTATTCACCAGCCGCATTCTGGATGAGCCGCGCCAACCGCTGTTGCCAGTGCGCGTGCGTTCTGAAGTTTTCGTCCGCTACAATTTGCTCAAGGCGTTGCAACGCACGGGCTGGCTCAAATGAAAATTCCTATGACAACCAAGCGCATTCGATTCGCATTCATCTTGCTGATACTGACGGCACTGGTGCCGTTGCGTGTGGCGTACCTGCAACCCCCCACTGCTCCGCAGGCCGAGATTGATCGGCGCAAGCTGGAAGAACTCGAAGACAAATCAGAAGACGTCGCCAACGGCTTGCTCGAATTGGCCGTCGCCTTGCGGAACGGCGAAACCGGCAAAGTCGCTGCTTATTTCGCCGATCCGGCGCAAACAACGCCGCTGCCCACAGCGCCTACAACAGCTACGCCGCAAGTGAAATGGGTGCAACAGCACGGTTGGAATTTCGAGCCGAAAAAAGCAGTGGTGACGACGCGCACTGCGTTGGCGAATCAATGGGACAGGCTGCTCGATAATTTTTCCGAAGTCGAAGACATACGCTTCAAATTGCGCGCTTCGAGCTTTGATGAAACGGGGCGCGTGATGAATGCGACCGTCGCTTTCTGGCTGGTCGGACGCAACGCGCAAGGCCATCGCGCGTGGTTGCGTGCGACGGCGGAAACCGTGCTGAACTTTGATACCACAGACAAGCTCACGGGTGGCATCCCCAACAGTCTGAGCCACGAAAAAGGCCGCTGGCTGATTCGTGAATTCGCCATTCAACCGATCAATTCGTTGATTGCCACCCAGGATTTGTTTAGCGAAGTGAGCGCGCCTGCGGGCGTGGCCGAACGGCTTCCGGCTTACGGCGAAACGGGCAACACAGGCTTTGTCTGGCGCGGTGCAGCGGCGGGCGATTTCAACCGCGATGGTTGGATGGATTTGATTGTGACGGGCGCAACGCGCAATTACCTTTACCTCAACGACAGGCAGGGCAAGTTCCGCGATGCGTCTGACGAAGTGGGCATCAGGCTCTTTGAAAGCGGCGCTGGCCCGTTGGTGCTTGATTATGACAACGACGGCGACACGGATATTTTCATGGCAAACGTCGGGCAACAGTTGTTATTCGAGAATCGCCTCGTACCTGACGGCAAGCTCACGTTTAACGATGTTTCGCTGCAAGCGGGCGTAGCCGTGGACGGCTTCGGCTTTTCGGCAGCGACGGCGGATGTGAATGGCGACGGCTGGCTGGATGTTTACGTCGCTTCCTACAACCGCTACGGCCAGGTGATTCCCGACTCGTGGTTTCGCGCGACCAACGGCACGCCGAATCTGCTGTTCATCAATCAGCGCGATGGAACGTTCAGCGAAGCGGCGAGGAAGTGGGGTCTTGATGACAGGCGTTGGAGCTACGCCGCCACCTTTGCCGACATCAATGGCGACCATCGGCCAGATTTATTCGTAGCCAATGATTTCGGTGAGAAAGGCATGTTCGTCAATCGCGGCGATCATTTCACGGACGAAGCCGCCGCGCGCGGGCTGCTCGATCTGGGCAACGGCATGGGCGTGATGTTCGGCGATTACAACAACGACGGGCGGCTCGATATACACGCGACAAATATGTCTTCGACCGCAGGCAATCGCATCGTGTCGCGGCTCTTTCCCAATCAAGGCGCGCAACAGAACGTCTATAAAAAACTGGCTTCGGGCAACAACCTGTTTGAGAACCTCGGCGATGGCAAGTTCAAAGACGTGACGGCAGCCATCGGCGGCTTGAGTGGGATGTGGGCCTGGGGCGGCGGATTCATTGATATTGACGGCGACGGCTGGGAAGATATTTTCACGCCGAATGGTTTTATTTCTGGCAAGTCCATGGCCGATACCTGATCGCAGTTCTGGCGTCAGGTCGTGACGCAAGACAATAGTGACGGCGGCAAACGCGACAAAGGCGTATTGCGGCAAGATCAAAACGAACTGCTTGGCAAAGGATTTTCCTTCAGCGGTTACGAACGCGACACGCTGTTTCTCAATCTCGGCAAGAGCGAAAGCGGGCAAGTGAAATACACGGAAATTTCAGGCGTGTCCGGCATAGATCATGTGAGCGACGGACGCGCTTCAGTGTTTGCCGATTTCGATAACGACGGCGATTTGGATGTTTTCATGTCCACGATTCAAGGGCAGGCGCACCTGCTCTTTCGCAACAACGTAGGCCAAACCAATCACTGGTTGCGCGTCGCGTTGGCAGGCCAGCAGGGCGGACGCGATGCCTTCGGCGCAGTCGTGCGTGTCAAAACATCAGCGGGCATCCTGACCAAGATCAAAGCGGGCGGCGCGGGCTTTCAATCACAGCATGATCCGCGCTTGCTCTTCGGGCTGGGACGCGACGCGCAAGCGGAATGGGTGGAAGTCACCTGGCCCAACGGCAGGCAGCAACGCATTGCCAACGTCGCCGCTGGTTCATCCCTTCTCGTGACGGAAGGCGTGGATAAATTCGAGGCGGTCAGAGAAACGAAAGCCTGTCTACCCGACCCGCTAACGCGCGAAGATTTGTTGCTACAAACGCTGAAGCTCAAAAAGGGACAGCCTTTCCCTGCCTTAACCGTCAACCGGCTCACCGGCGCGCGTGCGCCATTGAGCGCGTCGTTCAAGCGTGGTCGCCGTACGCTCATCAATCTGTGGGCGACATGGTGCGGCCCGTGCGCGAAAGAGATGCCAGAACTCGAACACCTCGCACCCGGCTTGCGCGCTCAGGGCATTGATTTGATCGGCGTCAGCATTGACACCGAAGGCGTCGGCGTCGTGAAAGAATTTCTCCGCCGCCGTCCCGTCAGCTATCCGATTTTCAACATCGGCGAACAGGGCATCGCGCAAATCTTTGCTGGCGACGAAGCCGCAGTGCCGCTCTCCGCGCTGCTCGATGAACGAGGCCACGTCCAGCAAGTGATCGGCGGATGGTCGCGGCAGACCAAGCGCGAATTCGAAGCCCTGACCAAAAAGCGAAAGCGTGATAACAGCCGAGCAAGATAAAACGGAAGTATTACAAAGAGAGCCGCTCACCAAGGATAGAATGATGTGTAGAGAGGTTCTTTTATCACGACGTTTTATTTTGTACAGGAGTCAAACATGAATTTGCCGATGATTATTCAGGGCGGTATGGGCGTAGCGATTTCAGATTGGCGCTTAGCCAAAGCCGTTGCGCAATTAGGGCAGATAGGCGTGGTTTCGGGAACGGGTTTGAATCGGATTCTGACCAGCCGTTTAGGGGATGGCGACCCAACGGGACACATGCGGCGGGCCTTGAGCCATTTTCCACTGCCGGAGCCGGTACAGAACATTTTGCAACGCTACTACGTGCCCGGCGGGAAAGCGCCGGATGCGCCTTACAAAACGCCACCCGCTTACACCATTCGCCCGCCGCAATTCCTCGATCAACTCACGGTCATCGCCAACTTTGTCGAAGTCTGGCTGGCCAAAGAGGGGCACGGTGGTCTGGTCGGCATCAACCTACTCGAAAAGGTGCAACTGCCCAGCCTCGCTTCGCTCTACGGCGCATTGCTCGCCGGCGTGGATTTCGTCTTGATGGGCGCGGGCATTCCCACGCAAGTCGCCGCGCTGCTGGATAAGCTGGCCCTGCATCAGCCGGTCAGCTATCGGCTCAACGTCGCGGGCGCGGAAAAGGACGATGATTACCGGATCAGCTTTGACCCGGAGCGCATCTTCCCCGGCCTTGCCCAAATCATGAAGCGGCTCAAACGGCCGCGTTTTCTTCCCATTGTCTCTTCGGTCGCCTTGGCGCAGGCGCTGCTCAAACGCAGTGAAGGCGCGGTGGATGGATTCGTGATCGAAGGCCCCACAGCGGGCGGACATAATGCCCCGCCGCGCGGCACACTGAAACTGAATGAACAAGGCGAGCCGATTTACGGGGAGAAAGATGAAGTGGATTTGGAGAAGCTGAAGCAGTTGGGAATGCCGTTCTGGCTGGCGGGAGGCTATGGTCACCCGGACCAATTGCAAAAGGCATTGGAGGCGGGGGCGGCGGGGATTCAAGTGGGCACGGCGTTTTCGCTCTGCGACGAATCCGGGTTGGAACCCAATCTGAAAAAGAGCCTGCTGCGCAAAGTGCTTGACGGTACGGCGCGCGTGCTCACCAGCCCGGTCGTCTCGCCAACGGGCTTTCCCTTCAAAGTGGCGCAAATGGAGGGCACGGTGTCAGAGCCAGCGGTCTACGAGACGCGCGCACGCATTTGCGATTACGGCGGTTTGCGCAATCTCTTCAAACGCGCCGACGGCACGCTAGGCTATCGTTGCCCGGCGGAACCAATAGAGGATTACGTGCGGAAGAGCGGACAGGCCGAGGAAACTGTTGGCCGGACGTGTCTGTGCAACACGCTGGCGGCCACAGCAGGTTTTCCCCAACGCCGAAAGAGCGGCTATGTCGAGCCGCCGCTGGTCACAAGCGGTGACGACCTCGCCAACCTCGCGCGCCTCCTGCCTTCACCCAAAACCAGCTATTCCGCCGAAGATGTCATCAACTATCTGTTAGGACTAGGCCGGAAATCTGAGCCACCACAGGTCGCTATGCTTGGTGCGTCAGTCTGTGGTTGAAGAAGAAAAGGGTAGTAAATCATGGAAAGCGGTTTCTTCAATGACGAGCATTTGTTGTTTCGCCGGACGGCACGCAAGTTTGCTGAAGCGGAGATGAAACCTAACGCCGAGGAATGGGAGCGGGAGGGAATCTTTTTCTAGAAAGTATTGCTGAAAACTGGCAAGCTTGGATTCCAGTCAGGTTGGTGACGAATCGTCGTAGTTGGCCTCACCCTTTCATCGCGTTCCGATACGTCGCCAGATTGAAATAGTCGCGCCACTCCTTGATCTTGCCAGCGCGCAACTCGAAGACGCCGACACAGGGCAGGTCAACATTGCCTTTCGTCGTTTTCGTTTTGTCCAGTCGCTCCGCCATGACCACATCGCCAACCGCGACAAGTGTCTTGATTTCCCAAACCGTTTCCGTCCAGGTAGCGATAAAACCCCGGATCATCTTTTCGATGTTCGCGCGCCCGCACACGGGTTGCGTGGGGATGTTGAAGTAACAGCCT
>JAEUQO010000215.1 GCA_016789605.1 Acidobacteriota bacterium | reverse complement strand
CTTTTTGTCCTGCAAACTGACGATTTCCAACCCACCGCCGTCGCCTGCCAAGCCGGGACGGATTTTTTCGTCCAGCACCTGGTTGATGCGGTCCAGTATCGGATTTTCGCCCGGCACATAGGTTGGCGCAGCAGCCGTTGCCGCGGCGACTTCAGTTGCCGCGGGCGCTGAACGAATCGGTTCGGCCAATCGCTTCAGCAAATCTTCCCAACTGACGTCGTCTTCTTTGTTCACGGTCACAAACCGATCCATGTAAAAGACCGATGTGACATTGCCGACGGCAAACAATGACGAAGCCAACGCGTCGGTTTGCGCCGCAGCGGCGTTTTGAAACGACCGGGAAGTGCCGTTGGTCACCGGTTCTTTCAAAATAAACTTCACGGCATTGGGGTTGGGTGTGTATTCAATATCAGAAATTTTGGGCATGTATTCTCTCCTCCTCCGGTCTCCCGGCAAAAACGAAGCGCGATTATAGCGGCTCGTTACGTCAGGGCCAAACCACTGCGGCGCGGGCGATTGCTCAAACGCCGTCACTCAAGCCATAATCCCTGCCTTAAAGCGTTCCCAATCACGCGAAAGGCAATCCATACATGAAGTCGCATACGAAGTACCTCGTCTTCAACACGAAGCAGCGGCGCGAGTATCTCAACATCACGAATGAAGTCGCCGATGCCGTAGCGGAAAGTGGGGTCAAGGAAGGGTTAGCGCTGGTTTCGGCCATGCACATCACCGCCGCCGTTTATGTCAACGACGCCGAAGACGGGTTGATCGCCGATATTGACGAATGGCTGGAACAACTGGCCCCGACGCGTCCCGATTACCGTCACCACCAAACCGGCGAAGACAACGGTGACGCGCATTTGAAAAACCTGTTGCTTCACCATCAAGTATTGCTGCCGATTACCAATGGCCGTCTGGACCTGGGCACCTGGCAGCAAGTGTATTACGCCGAATTCGACGGACAGCGGCGCAAACGGTTGATCATCAAAATCATCGGCGAATAACCAGCAAGCAGCTTGTTTTTCCCCCTAAAACTTATAGACACATGAAACCTCTCATTTGGCTTTTTCTCGTACTACTTCTGCCCATCCCCTGGTTGTATCTGATTGTCACCGGGGAAGCGCATCATCTGGAACAAACCAACCCGGCGCTGGTGTCGCTGCTTTCCGGTCTGGCGATTGTCGGCGCGGCGTTTGTCCTCAGTTGGGGCGCAGAGCTGGCCGAACGCGACATTCCGCGTTCGTTGGCGTTGATCACCCTGGCGCTCATCAGCGTGTTGCCCGAATATGCCGTAGACCTGCAATTCGCCTGGGAGGCGGGCAAAAACCCCGAATTCCGCGCGTATGCGGTGGCCAACATGACGGGAGCCAATCGCGTTTTGATCGGCATTGGCTGGTCGTTGGTCGTCATTGTCTACTACTTCCGCCATCGCAAAGACCACATCATCCTCGACAATTCACAGGGGTTGGAACTGAGCCTGCTCTTGCTGGCCACCGTCTACTCGCTGATTCTGCCGCTGAAAGGGACGTTGTCCTGGATTGATATGGTGATCTTCTTTGCCATGTTCCTGTATTACGCGGGGCGAGCCGCCAAAGGAGAACGACACGAAGAGGATCTGGACGGTATCGCCGGCTGGCTGGATCACCATCTGGGCAACGGTGCGCGGCGTGCGCTGGTGCTGATCATGTTTGCCATGGCTGGATACGCCATCTGGCTTTCGGCGGAACCGTTCGCCAAAGGGTTGGTCGCGACCGGTAAAAACTGGGGCGTAGACGAATTCATGCTGGTGCAATGGCTGGCGCCGTTGGCGTCTGAATCGCCTGAAGCCATCATCGCGCTGCTGTTTGCCCTCAAAGGCAAAGGCTCAACCGGCATCGGTGCGCTGATTTCGTCCAAGGTAAACCAGTGGACGCTTTTGGTCGGTGCGATTCCGTTGGTATATGCGTTGTCGGCGGGTCATTGGGCGGGCATGCCGCTGGACCATCGCCAACGAGAAGAATTGCTGCTGACTTCGGCACAATCGCTCTTTGCGGCAATTATTATTTCCGACTTCCGGTTTGCCTTGTGGGAAGCGTTGTTGCTGTTGGGGCTATTCATCGCCCAGTTCTTTTTCCCGCAAGAATCCATTCGCTACATCTTCAGTGGTGTCTATATCTTAGCAGCCATCATCCTCATTGCCACCTCACGCGTTCGTCGCCACATGCTTTGGAGCGCGCTGCTGCTGAGAAAGTGCGATCCCTCTAAGTTTTGATCCCGCTGATTGCCAGTACCAGCCTTGACAGTCTTGGTCAAGGCTGGTACTTAAGGCTCGCTTTTACCCTTCATAACAAAATAAGACCTTTGAATAATTAAAGGCCAAACTAGAAGCAACACTGATAGAGCTATCCAAACCTTCAACATATGTACCCAGGTTCAAATGGGTAGAGACCAAGTGTTTTTTCTATGTCAACTACAACTTATGGTGACTTTCGGCCAGGTATTGCCAACAACCTGAAATACGACCTGCCTGCAGGTTTGGTCGTGTTTCTAGTGGCATTGCCATTATGCCTGGGCATCGCGTTGGCTTCAGGCGCGCCTCTCTTTTCCGGTATCATCGCAGGCATCGTCGGTGGAATTGTCATTCCGCTGTTTTCACGCTCAGAAGTCAGTGTCAGCGGTCCGGCCGCCGGCCTGGCAGTCATCGTGGCAACTGCCATTCAGAATCTTGGCTCCTTCCGCGTGTTCCTGGTGGCCGTCACGCTGTCAGGCTTGTTCCAATTGGGACTGGGATTCTTGCGCGCCGGCGTGATCGGAAATTACGTGCCCAACGCGGTCATC
>JAEUQO010000196.1 GCA_016789605.1 Acidobacteriota bacterium | reverse complement strand
ACCTCTCTGGGCCTGATCAGATTACGTTATGAATGGGATTGGGCAGGAGCCGAGCAGGAATTCAAACAAGCCATTCAGTACAACCCGGATTATGCTCAGGCCCATTATGGATACTCCAATTTGCTGCTCATCACCGGACGCAAGACGGAAGGTTTGCAGGAAAGTGATTTGGCTCGTAAGCTCGATCCGTTTTCGACATCTATCAGCCTGAACCGTTGCCGGGCGCTATTTTTGACCACCCAGTATGATCGCGCCAGCACGTGTTTCAATGAGATTCTGGAAAAAGACGCCACTCACCAAAACGCGCGTTACGTTTTGGGTCTTGTCTATGTGGAAAAACGACGCTACGACGAAGCGATCACACTCTTTTTGAATTTGGCGAAATCCAACGAGGAGCTGGCGCTGCCTGCGCTTGGTTATGCGTATTGCAGGCAAGGCAAGCGCAGCGAAGCTTATAAGGTTTTGACCAAGTTAGAAGAGATCGCCAAAAAAGACGGGTTGCCGCCGCTGGAATTTGCGCTCATCTATATCGGCCTGGAAGATCGCGACAAAGCGTTTCAGTATCTGGAAAAAGCGCATCAGCAACGACTGCCTGCGCTCACGTATCTCTCGGTCGAGCCCTTATTCCGAAGCTTATACGACGATCCGCGTTTTACGGCGCTGTTGCAACGGATGAAACTTCCCCTGCCACAGGCGTAATCACCGCGCGCGTCTGCAATTCGTGCGCGACAATTTGCGCGGCTGGCCTTTGCCCGGGAGCAGCAGTAAGCAACGCCATAATCAGATTATGTACGGTTGTTGGAATGCCTCGCCGCAAGCTGGCAAGCGAACGCGGCGCCTCTGTCGCGGGCAGCGTGCCAGCCAGTAGCAGGTAAAGCACGACACCCAGCGCGTACAAATCGTCAGGCACGCTGGCTCTGGCTTCGTCAACGGCAAAAGCCAACGGCGGTGCAAAGGCCGGCGTCCCCCAAGGCAAAACATCTGGCTGCGCAATGGGACACGCGCCTTCAAAATCGAGCGGGCGCAAATGGCCTTGCCGTGTCACCAGCAAATTCGCCGGTTTGCAATCACGCCAAACCCAGCCAGCGGCGTGAATGCTGGCAAGCAAAGACGCGATTTCTGCGCCGTAACGCAGCGCGCACAACAAGGGCAAGCGCCGTCGCCGCCGGTTGAGCAATACCGCCAGACTTTCCCCGGCGACAAACTCGGTCGCCAGATAATAGTTTCCCTCCAACTCAAACGAAGCGTAGATACGCGGCACCGCAATTCCCGCTGCGCGTAATTGTCCTAGCACGTGCTCTTCGTGTCGCACACGCCACGCCCCATCACGTCCATCCCAACTGACTTCGCCGTGCCGTCGCCCTTCTTTCAACAAACACACGCGCGGCGGCTGAACGCTGCAATCCAGCGCCTGATACACGCCGCCTTTGCCACGCTGCGCCAATGCACGAAACACGCGAAAGGTGGTTTGCAGCGGCGTAGCGACGGCCAATGATTCCGAGGCCCCACACTGCGAAAAAGGGTCTTGCACCCACTTCGGATGCGCCGCAGCACTTACTCGTAGATCAGGAACCAGCGCCCCTTGCAAATCACGCAAGGCAGGCAGCGTCATGCCGTCAGCGTTTGTAATCGTCAAACGTCGAAACGCGCCGTAACGGTAATAGACGTTACTGTCTGGCTGATATCTGCGCTCAAATGGAACGGCGGGCGCGTCCACACCGAAAGTCAATCGGTGCAACTCGCCCGCCCAAAAAACCGCTTCTTCCGGCGTCGCCGGATAGACGGTGATGCATTTGCCGACCTGACTGTAACCGTGTCGCAACCCGGAATTAAGCCGCCGCAATTCTTGCAACGTGGCGGGCGCTTTGAACTGCACGCCACGCTCTGCCAGTAACGGAGCAACCCGCGCCAGCACGATTGTCGCATTGAGAACCGTCGCAGACAGATGCAATTTCCATCCCTGCTCAGGGTCATCTGGCACTCGTTCGCGGTGATACCGCCAAATGGAACCCGCCGGAACAATTGGCAGATACCGTTCACACAACGCGTGCCATTCTGCGTGCAACTGGACCAGCGAAGCCGTTTCGACGACGGTATACGTACGGTCGGAATGCATGCCCGCCCCTCTGCCTGAATCAGTGGTCAATGGTATCCACTTCCCGGTCGAGATCAGTCGTCGTCCCCGAACCGCAAACAGCATTGGCCACCAAATAGGCGCGTTTGATGTCCAGCGTTTCATCTCCCAAAGTGCCATCCGTTCCCATCAGGCGCATCAGCTCTAGCGGAGTTTCGGCAAATTGCGACATGTACTTTTTCCAGGCCTTGGAACGAATTCCCGCCTGAATGGCGGCGACGGCTCTCTCGCGATTGAGATTGGCTTTGTCGTGGTCTTGCTGGTTTTCCAGCTTCTTTTCGAGCACTTTTTTCATGATTGACATACTGCAAACTCCTTTCTCAACAGGTCAGGTTAACTGGCGATGCCGGCAAAAGACGGCGCAGAGCCATTGCGCAAAGCGCTAACAACGTCGTCGTCAAGAGGATTGATTGGTTCGGCAGGTCGGTTCAACACGCCAGCCAGTGAAAGCAAATCGCGCAAGGTAAAACGTCCGGGATTGGCCCCCAAACTCGGTTGCCAGTTCTCTAGCAGCAAGATGGAATCTTCGCTGCGTCGTACCAGCTCGATCAGCACTTCCGCCAGAATCGTGCTTCCCACGGGTCCGAGCGTGTCAGAAAGTTGCGCCGCCGATTCGGCCAGGATGTAGTACCAAAGCGGCGTGCGTTGCATCAGACCAGCCTCTTGCAAGATCGCGGCTTGCGCTGATCCAACCACCGCTTTCATCTCTCGGGTGTTTAGCGCCGGAAGCCCCATAGCCGCTGCCACGGCCTGGCCAGTCGGCAAACGCAACTGATAGCCGCGCAACAAATTTCGCACCGCCAGCCGATGTTCGTTTGCCTGTTCGCTCCCCGCGAAGTTGCGCAAAGCAAACAGCGGCTCAGTCAAAAACGTATCAATCGGTTGTGCCTGATTGATGCCGCCATCCAGAAAATGCTCCCACTCGATGATCCAGCTTTCCGGCAGCGTATCGGAGCCATCGTCTGTTTGCGGGTTGAGGTTCCCGCTAAACGCCGTCAGCCGGAACAGCTCTTCCAGCGTCGCAGACGGAAACGTATCGTTGTAGTGATAAGAAGGGCGCACCATGCTGTGGCCAAATCGGAACACCGCCGCGCTGAATTCGAGCGGCATATACAGTCGCTCGACCGGTGGCATATAAAACCGGTTGTATCCGCGCGCCAGCGTGTCCTGCACGATCTCTGGGTCAGCCACACGTTTCAGAAAATCGTGAATGACCAACCATTGAAAGTGTTGGCGTAACAACACCCGCGCCTCTTCAAAGGAAAAGCCGCGCGCAATCAGCTCGTTATGCGCACGCAAAAACGCGACGTGCAATTGCGCGGTGATCAGGTTTTCGTCGTTTCGTTCATCGCCGATCAGTGCCTGACGATCGCGCTCGCTGTTGGCAGAACGTGCGGTGCGCGGCAGGTCCTGCCAATCGTCTTTGCCGACGGGTCGGCCGTCGGCTTCGCTGACTTTGCCCAAGGCCAAGCGCGCCCCAATGCGCGGCACCGGGATACCGCGCAAAGACGAACCATACACACTATCCAAATCCAGTTTGGGTGAGCGTTCGTTGCTGAACTGTTCGCGAATCGCCCCGAGCGATAACGGCATCAACGCTGGATCATCCAACTTGGTCAGCGTATCTGAAATTTTTTCAAAGGTGATTTCATGCGCCAGGAACTGACCGAGATAGGTATATGCCGCCGGTGTCGCAGACTCGGAATCTTCTGACACCTGCTGTTCGACCATCGCCAGCCCAAGCCGTTTCAACGCTTCGACTGTGTCTGGTGATTCTGGCAACAACGCATCTGACTGTGTTTGTAATTCCGGAAAAAGAAAATCGAAGGCGCGCGCGTCCGATTTCGGCAACACTTCCGGCGGGAGGTTGAGTTTGAATTTGAGGGCGACCTCTACCGTGCCGTCCTCGCTTGAAAGCGACGCCATCTGGCCGTGTCGAATCTGTGCCATCACGTCCTCCTTGTGGTGAACAGACCTGATCGTCTGGTGCAAGCAGAGAGCTTCCGCGTTTTGACTATTCGATTGTGGGGTTAAGGGTTGAAAGTTAGGTACGCAATCCCGGTGCTAAACCAGCGTGCAACGTACGGGCTCAGCAGCACCTTGTTTTCTGGTAAAAACAGGTGATCGCCATTTTGCTGAGACCTAGGTTGTACGTCTGATTTAACGACCCTTGGGCAAACGGATTGCCGTGGTAAACGCTGGAAGACAAGCCCACTTGATTGCTTGGCCATCCAGTTCTCCCAATTGATAACGCGTCATCTGTTACGCATATCTATCATGGCGTGAGATTTTGTCTTTGTAAGAAGATACGCCTGTCCAAGAGACGTGACGCGCGCGTGGCCCCGGCTGGAATTTCTGCCGTGCGGTGAAGTGCTGTGACTTAGAGACAGCACTTCACACGTGTTCATTTTTAACCAGAAGCAGTAGCTATTTGCCTCAGATGATCGCAAACGAGAAAAAAGGCAAACACAAAACTATTTCTTCAAATACTGATCGAACCATTCCACCGCCAGTTTGATGGCTTCGAGACGTGATTCGCGGTAAATGCCGTAATGCGTAATGTTCGGCACAGACACATATTTTTTCTTCGTCCCCGCCATACGATCAAAAGCGAGCTTGGCGTGGTCTTTGTTGTCGAAAAGCTCTTCTTTTTCAGCGACGATAAAAAGCACGGCGCAATCTTTAAGCTTGGCCGCTTCTTCGATGGGCGCATAGTGCAACATCTTGTCGCGAATCGGTGCGCCGATCAGGTTGCCGATAACCTTGGCGCGCGGTTCAGGGTAACCCAATTCGCCACGCGCCCGGCGCGTGGCTTCGTCATAGGTGGTTTTCGCCTCGGCTTCGCTGGCGACAACCCAACGCGAATCGAACGCGCCCACCTGACTGACGATGGCTTTGACGCGCGGATCACGCGCCGCAACGTAAAACACGTGCCCGCCCGAATAGCTGGAGCCGCGCAACCCG
>JAEUQO010000141.1 GCA_016789605.1 Acidobacteriota bacterium | reverse complement strand
CAGGGCAGGTTACGTTTGTGATGCCTACGGGGTTGTCTGCGGATGACGACGTCGCTTTTCTCATCAACAACAACGGCGTTATTTCGCGCGGAGTGGCAAACATTCGTGATGGCGCGCCGGGCGTGTATGCCGTGGGCAGCGATGGGAAAGGCGCTGCCCAGGCGAGTTGCAGCGCGCTTTCCGCCGATGGAAAACAAACTCTGTATACGGCCATGCCGTGTGCGATTGGGTACGACAATGCGCTTACGTCGTTGGTGCTGTATGGCACGGGGTGGCGGTTTGGCAGCGATTTGCGTGTGCGTTTTCGCTTCACGCTTGAGAACGGAGAGGAAGACGAAGTTGAGCTGACGCCCAGCAGCAGCGGCCCATATGTAGACGAAGACGGCAAAGCGCATTTGGGCCTGGATCAAATCGTCGTCACGCTGGACGAAGACCTGACCAATCGCAAAGACGTACGAACCACGGTGCTGTTGACCAGCAACAGCGAATCCATGATCAGCCAGGAGCAAGTCACCACTTCGTTTGCCGGGTTTGCCGAAGATTTGATCGTGATCAATGCTGCCAGTCAGGAAAGCGGACCGATTGCGCGTGGTTCAATCGCTTCTGCGCGCCCGCAGAATGACGATGACGAAGAAGATGTCTTCACCGAGCAAACGGCACGAGCTTCGGCGACAAATCCGCCGTTTGAATTGGCAGGCATTACGGTCACAGTGGCGGGCGTACCGGCGCGCATTCTTTCTGTTGCGCCAGACGAAGTGCGTTTCATTGTGCCCGCCGACATCGAAGCCAATGACGGTGTGTTGGTGCAACTGAACAATGGCGCGAAATGGTTCAACGTGCGGCAGGCGTTGAAAGACGCTGCGCCCGGTTTATTCACACAAACGGATGATGGAGACGGCGCGGTTTCGGCCAAGTGCGGATTGGTGCTGGCTAGCGGCGCAATTGAATATTCTGCGCCACCCTGCGCGGTGAGCAGTGAAAACGAAAAACGGATTTTGGTGTTGAACGGAACAGGCTGGCGTTATGCCTCAAGCGTCAAGGTTACGTTTGACGGCACGGAAATCATTCCCAGTTATGCTGGCGCTGAGCCCGGATTGCCGGGGGTAGATCGCATTGAGTTGGTTTTGACCGGCGATGTCGCCATAGATGTGGCCGGCAAGGACGAAGACATCGTCGTCAATACGACGGTGAATAGCGAGGCGATTTCCAGTCAGACAGGGGCGACAATAGCCTTTCGCGACACCTTGAGCGATGACGAGGAAGCCGCTCCGAAGTTGCGCACACCGGGAAGACGCGGGAAGGAAAAGAAGGTTGGGCTGACGCGAAGCAGCGTGAACGAGCCATAGGCTGTTAGTGCGCGAGTGTAGAGACACGATGTTGCATCGTGTCTCTACACTCGTGGCTTTCAGCCGTGACTCGCGTATGAGCTAAAGCAAGCGCCGGGATTTGCGTTGCAGGATGGCGCGAGAACGATGAATGCGCATTTTGACTTTGGTTTCCGTCCAGCCGATGTTGCGTGCAATTTCAGCGACGGAATAGTTTCCGGATTTGAGCAACAGGAACACTTTGCGGTCGTCGGGGTCCAGCGTGCTCAGCAGCTTTTCCGCCAGATCGCGCGAAATCAGCTTGGCTTCGACTTCGTCGCCGACTTTGTCACCGGATTTTTGCGCAAAGAGAAAGATCACTTCATTTTCGCTCAGCTGGCTGAACGCGTTTTCCGGTCGGCGTTGTCTGCGCCGCAATTCGTCGTAACACGAATTGGTCGCAATGCGCGCCAGCCAGGCGGCAAAAGAGTGTGTATGACCGCCGCGATAAGAGCCGATGGCGAACCAGGCTTCGACCAGGCTCAGGTGCGTCAGTTCTTCTATTTCGTCGTGATGCTGAAAAAAACGGCGCACGACGCGAAACACCATCGGACGGTGACGTTTCATCAGTTCTTGAAAGGCAGACTCGCCGCCACGAGCAGCAACGTCGGCCAGTTCGTCGTCCGTGTGTTGCCAATCTCGGGCAACAGCCAACGAGCGGTTGTTTTTGGTTGGGGATATTTGCTTGATCATAAAGATGACACTGTAAAGGAATAACCGACGCCGCGAATCGCCTTGATACGCGCGCCATAATGCGAAGCGCCGCTTAATTTGCGGCGCAGGTTGCTGACATGCATGTCAATGCTGCGGTCGTTGTGGTTGAGCGCACGGCCTAGAATCGTGTGCGCGATTTCTTCGCGCGAAACAACCTGGCCGACGCGCCGCATCAGCAATTCGAGCAAATCAAACTCAACTGCTGTCAGGACCAGCTCTCTGCCATTTTGTTTGACAGTGCGTTTCAATTTGTCCAGTTCCAGGTTGCCAGCTTTGAGCAGATGCCGAAAAGCGCTCACGCCGGCGTGGGTGCGCCGCAAAATGGCGCGGATGCGCGCCAACAGTTCTTGCGGCAGATATGGTTTGTGCAGGTAATCGTCCGCTCCCAGTTCCAGGGCCAGGATGCGCTCGGCATCATTCAATGCCTCTGAAATCATCAGCACCGGCAACAACGAACGTTGTCGCAAGCGCCGCAGATGTTCCATTCCTCCGACGCTGCGCGGCGTTAAGGGGGCGGCATCCAGGATCAGTAGCGCGAAGTCGCCAGCAAGCGCCTGGGTCAAAATGTCAGGATTGAATTGCTCGTCTGGGATCGTCGAAACGCTTTCGACGGCGAACCCTGCTGCCTGCAAGCAACGCCTGAGCGTTTCCGTTTCAGCAGGGCGCATTGCAATCAGCACTTCATTCGCCATGCGCTTTCCACCTCACCAAAAACGCTGCGCGGAATAGATTGTGTAACTGCGGCTTTCGCCAGCTTGTGTGCGTGCGCGCGTGCTGATGACTAGGCGCAGCAAGATACAGTGTGTGCGGTTGCAAACGATCAGCATACCTTCGTTGCATTACCCTCTCCTTGTTTCAATTTTGGTGTTTTTGTCGCGACATACACGCTCTGTGAGCAAAGCGAATCAGTATGTCTTTTGTTTTCATGCCAGCGCTTTTTGCTGCGATCTTTGGCGTTGTTGCATAAATCACCTAATGCCTTTGTTCTCAATATTTTAGAAAACCGACCTGGGATCGCTAAGTGTTGCGATGATTTGACTTAACTTCGATTTATGCAACAACGCCGCGATCTTTTGTGAGTTACTGCGTTCTACCGCCTTGTTGTTTGAACGCACTGATACTTTTCTCTTGCGCTGTTTGAGCAAGAATTCTGGTGTGCCAGAAATTGTGTCGTGAGTTAAGGTCGCGAGAAATTGCCAATAATGACAGGGAGATGGCTGAGGTCAGAGAAAAACAAAAGCCTTCGTGGCGTAGAACACCCATCTACGCCACGAAGGCATCAGTCAGTCCAGCGAAAGCAAATTGTGATAGTTCTAAATGTGATTTGACGCGTCTGGCGATGACGTTCTATTCGCCTCCAAGCCTTTCAACTGGTCGCCAAATATTTTGATTGCTTGTTGTCGTTGCTTCACACGAGCGCTAGAAATTGAATCGAACGCCCAACTCAAATTGACGCGCGGCTCCCGCACTGCTCGGCAACAAGAAGTAAGGCGAGCCCAGCACACCGCTGTACGATCCGTAATTCACGCGATTGAGCAAGTTGGTGATTTGCGCCGTCAATTGCACGTTGAAACGACCGCTTTCGTTTCCACCAAACGGCCCGCCCGGCCCCATACGCCCGCCGCCCGGAAAACCGCCCGCGCTTTGTTGTGCATTGCCGCTTTTACGTTCACCGAAGCTGAACGTGCGACTGATGGACA
Source organism: Acidobacteriota bacterium (assembly GCA_016789605.1). Taxonomy (GTDB): domain Bacteria; phylum Acidobacteriota; class Blastocatellia; order RBC074; family RBC074; genus RBC074. Next base: position 553 of record JAEUQO010000141.1, on the reverse strand, counting down.
GGTTGACGTTGAATGAGCCGGGGTTTTCTGCGTTGATGCCATTCGGGTAATTGGCCAACAGATAATCCACCAACATCACGGGCGTTCCGCCAGCACCACAATTTTGGATGCAGCGGTTGGTCAATGACGCGTACAAGCTGGCTGGCAAGCCTGCATTGCGTGACAGACCTGCGGGCCGGTCATTGATATTGGTATCGCCGTTGTTATCAAACCCGGTGGTGATGCTGAACGGCGTGCCCGATGAGGCATTGATCATCGGCGACAGGTTGAAGCCGTAAGGCAGCGAAATGCGTCCGCCGACGAAAACCGAATGACGACGATCGATGTAAGCGCGGCCCCATTCAGCCGCCAGGTTGTAGTTATCCGCGGGCAAGGACGTTGCTCCGTCGGCGTCGTTGTTTGTCCACGAGAGCGTGTAATTGCCAAACAACATCAAACGCTGTCCCATACGACGATCCAACCGAAACAACAGACCGTGGTATTTCGAATTAGCCGACGATTCGATCTGGTAAAGATTGCCGATGTCGCCATACGGGCGCACAGCGCTGTCAGG
>JAEUQO010000103.1 GCA_016789605.1 Acidobacteriota bacterium | reverse complement strand
GCAATTCATTATCTGAAGCTGTATTTTCCTGCGCGTATGCGGTTGCTTGATGGCAAGCACGCGGACTTGCTCTTTCTCGAACCGCAAGGAAAAGAAATCACGCGCCAGAAGTTCTGGAAGTTGATCAAGGAATACGGACGACTGGCCAAAATTGATTACATCACGCCGCACCTGTTGCGTCACAGCTTTGCCACCGTGTTGCTTTCCAACGGGGCGGATTTGCGCTCAGTGCAGTTGATGTTAGGACATAGCGACATTGGCACGACGCAGATCTACACGCACGTCACCAATGATCAGCTAAAAAACAAATACAAACAGTTCCATCCGCGCTCATAACCAACCTATTAGGATCACAACAAATACCACATGAAACTTGGAGAAATTGCTCAGCATTTACAGGTTGCTCTTGTCGGAGATGCCGAGCTCGAAATTCACGACTTGGCGCCCATCGAAGCGGCACAAGCGGGTCACTTAACGTTTCTCAGTAACAAGAAATACCGTCGCTTTTTGCCGACCACACAAGCGGCAGCCATCATTGTTGAAGATGCCGCTGATGTCCCCACGGGAAAATCGGGCCTGGTTTCACCGACTCCCTATCTGACGTTTGCGCAAGCCATGTGGCTTTTTCATCCGTTGCCGCAATTTGCCAAAGGAATACACCCGCTGGCAGTGATTTCTTCCTCTGCGGTGTTGGGCGAACAAGTAACGATTGGCCCATTTACCGTGATCGGAGATCACGTCACCATTGCGGATCGAGTCACGATTCTTTCCCATTGTTCGATCTATCCAGGCGTGACCATCGGCGAGAACAGCTTTTTGCATTCTCACTGCATTGTGCGCGAACACTGTCAGCTCGGCGCACGGGTCACGCTGCAAAACAATGTGACGATCGGCACGGATGGTTTTGGCTATGCCAAACAACCCGATCACGCGTGGTTCAAAATCCCCCAAGCAGGCATTGTCATCATCGAAGATGAGGTTGAAATTGGCGCGGGCAGCACGATTGATCGCGCCACAATTGGCGCAACCGTCATTGGGAAAGGCACCAAAATTGACAATCTAGTACAGATCGGGCATGGTTCGAGCGTCGGTCAAAATACCCTGTTATGCGCACAAGTTGGTCTGGCGGGCAGCACACAAGTCGGCAATGAGGTCATCCTCAGTGGGCAAGTCGGCGCTGCCGGACATTTGACGATTGGTGATCGCGTCATTGCGACTGCGCAAACGGGGATTCCCAGTTCTGTCGAACCTGGCCGCATTATTTCTGGATATCCCGCAATTGATAATAAAGATTGGTTACGGGCGTCGGCAGTTTTCGCGCAGCTCCCACAACTCAATAAACAAGTGCGAGCGTTAAAAGCAGAGCTGCAAGAACTAAAGAACAGCTTGAACACCACTGCCGCGCCGACTGAGGAACATTAAGAATGGCAATTAAAGTCGAGAATCAAGCATCAGTAAAAGTCCCGAAAAACGCCGAAGAGGCAATTCAAAGCGCATTGGACGCCGTACCGCGCGAACATTTGCGAGGCCTCTCAAAAGTTGTTCTGGTGGATCGCATTATCCCCGAACGACGTGTGGCAATGCCGGCCAACATTTCAGAATTGCCCGGACTGTATCATCCCAAACAAGGTCCTAGTCAGCCCTGGTTTGAAATCGCCGTCAGCGCCCTGTTGCCGGCTGATAGCTTTTTCAAACGACTGGCAGCGCGCCTGAACTTCAAACCCAACCTGGTTTACCTGGTGTTGTCGTTACAGGCGCAACACTATTACCTGACGTTGTCTCACGGAATCAAAAAGAATCAATATGAAGGTGCGGTGCGCTCGTATGTCGAGCAGTACCACAATGCCTGGCGGGAAAAACAGGGCGGATGGCGTGTCAAACTGTTCAAGCCGCTCCGCCCGTTCCTGGAAAAATGGACCAAGAGTTTGCGGAAAAAGTATCAGGCAGAGCAAAAACGCAAATCGGCCTAACTTCCGCAAAGTGGATAGAGTTTACGGCTGGCTTTCGCCTTCTGCAGTTTGAGGCGTAGAGTCAGCCGTAGCTTTTTGGCGCAACTCCAACAAAATTGCCTCTAAGGTCGTAATCAGCTCTTCATCACTGACCGCCGACCGGCGGAACTTCAGCTCTAACTTGAACTCACGCGCAGGCGCTTGATAACGATACACGTAAGGTTCAGCTTTCGCCTGTTTGTTCTTGCGTGCATTGCGCGCATCATCGCGCGTCATTCCCTGCTTGATGATGCGCTCGACAAACTCGCGCATGGCTTCGACATCGTCCTGCCGAACAATCTGCAACAACAACGATTTGGAGTTGATGTTTGCCTTTAGACACAGTTCGCGAATTTCCTTCGGCAGCTTGTTCGCAATCGAAAGCGCTTCTGTCACCGACGAACGCGATTTTCCGATCTTTTGTGCGATGTCTTCATGCGTATAGCCAAACCGCTCAACCAGGGTTAGCAATCCATCCGCTTCTTCAAACGCGGTCAGGTCTTTGCGCTGCAGATTTTCGATCAGCGCGATTTCGGCAACCGCACGATCATCCACATCCATTTCGATACACGGAACTTCGCGCAATCCAGCTTCGAGCGACGCCCGATACCGGCGTTCGCCGGAAATGATCATGAAGCGCCCGCCAACCTGAGATGGTCGCACCAACAAAGGCTCAAGAACGCCCCGCTCCTTGATCGAAGCAATCAGCTCTTCCAAATCACCAATATCAACCCTTGGCTGTTGGGGATTGGGTTCCAAGCGCTCAATCGAGATCATGCGCCCGATTGGGGCTCCACGCTGAGCTGAAAGCTCTTCGACATAATGGCGATCATGTCTCATTTTCAAAGTTGCTGGTAACCCTCGTTTAGTTGGCACGTCGTATCACCTCTTCGCACAAACTGGCATATTCAACCGCCCCGCTCGACGCCGGGGCAAAAGTAAAGATGGATTCTCGATAAGCCGGGCTTTCTTCCAGACGAACGGATTTCGAGATTGTGGTTTCAAACACTTTATCGCCAAAGACTTGGCAAATCTGATCGTAGATATCACGTGAAAGAGTTGTGCGCCGGTCGTGCAAAGTGACGACAACCCCTAAAACTTCAAGTTGTGGATTAGGTCTGGCCTTGATTCGCTCAATCGTCTCAAGCAGATCATCAGTTCCTTCAAGCGCAAAGTAGGACGACTGAATCGGGATAATCAAATGCGTAGAGGCAACAAGCGCATTGACCGTTATCAGTCCCAGGGTCGGTGGCGTATCAATAATCACCACGTCGTAATTATCGCTAAAGGGGTCAAGCCGATCTTTCAGCCGAAAGGGCGCATCAAGTTCACCAACGATTTTCCCTTCCAGTTTGGCAAGGTTGATTCGTGAAGGTAACACTTCAAGGTTTTCAAGCTTTGTTTTCCGTACCGTATCACGCAGCGAAACATCCGACTCAATCAACCAGTCATAGACAGACGGACCTACCTCTTGCGGATCAATAAACGAGATCGTGCTATTTGCCTGCGGGTCAAGATCAACAAGCAAAACGCGCTTCCCTTTTTGCGCCAAGGCCGCAGAAAGATTGATCGCAGTAGTAGTTTTTCCGACGCCGCCTTTTTGATTGGTGATGGCTATTATTATCCCGGCCAATTACTTACCCTCCCACACTGGCTTGGTTGTCGGGGAATTCACATCTTGTAATCGGTGATGTCATCCAGCTCTTCCGGCCATTCGACTTCATCTTCGACTGTTTCTTCGTCTTCTTCCGGCAGCCTGCTGACTTCATCAACTCCCGAAGCCTCAAAAACAGCGTCGCGCACAAAAATGGGGCAATCAACACGCATCGCCAAGGCAATGGCATCGCTTGGACGCGAGTCCAGAATAACCAGTTTATCTTCAACCAATATCTCAATAATGGCGTAGAAAGTATTGTTTTGTAGGTCGGTTATGACGATTCGCTGAACTGTTCCGCCAAGCTGGCGAATTGCATTCCGTAATAGGTCGTGTGTCATCGGGCGGTGGGGAGCAACTTTTTCAATTTCAGAAGCGATGGAGTTTGCTTCATATGGCCCCACCCAAATGGGAAGCACCATTGATTCGCTGGCCATGTCTTTTAACAACACAATCGGCGAATTTGTTGTCGGATCCACTAACAACGCCCGGATTTTGACTTCTCTCTCCATACTTCCCTTTCTAATTTCTTTCGACAGGTCAAAGACCTCATCTCACAACACAATTTCGCCGTAAAGGCTGTGCGGTTTGACTTCCGTGACACGAACATTTACCAATTGGCCCACCAATTGTTTATCCGCCTTAAAATTAACAATCTTGCTGCAGCGTGTGTGACCATAACAATCGGCCGCAGAACGCGCACTCATCCCTTCAACTAAAACTTCAACCGTTCTTCCTAAATAACGGGCATATCTTTGCTTCTGAATTCGATCCTGTAACTCTTGCAATTTCAAAAAGCGTTCTGTTTTCACTTCTTCGGGAACAGAATCGGTATAAGTTGCGGCGGGCGTGTGAGGGCGTGGGGAATATTTGAAGATGTACAATCCGTCGTAGCCGACTTCAGCCGCCAGGCTCAACGTCTCATTAAAATCATCGTCTGTTTCGCCAGGAAAGCCCACGATTATATCGCCAGTGATGGACATGTCTTTGCGAGCATTTTTGATATGCGCGATTTTTTCCAGATAGCTTTCGCGCGTATATCCGCGACGCATTGCGCGCAGAATGCGATTACTGCCGCTTTGCACAGGCAAGTGAATCCATTCGCAGAGGTTGTCGTATGTATCCATCACCCGAACAACTTCAGCGTCAAAGTCTCGCGGATAGGAAGTCGTGTATTTTATGCGCGGGATTCCGCTTTCTGTTGCCACTCGCTCCAATAACCTCGCAAACGTGACACCGTTATCAGACTCTTGTTCGCCAGCAAAGCTGCCGTGATAACGTCCGCTCAAACCGTAACTATTCACATTCTGCCCAAGCAACTGGATTTCCTTGAATCCTTGCGCTGCCAGGGCCTGAGCTTCAGCCACGATCTTGTCAGCAGGACGGCTACGTTCTCTTCCCCGCGTAAAAGGCACGATGCAAAACGAGCAGAACTTGTTGCAGCCCTCGGTAATCGTAATGTATGCAACATGTTCCGTTTGGCGCACGCCAGCATCAAGCTCAAAAAACTCTGCGTCTTTTGTCAGGCGAATATCAATCGCACGCGGAAAACCTTGCTCAATTTGTTCTACCAGAGTTGGCAACTTAACGATGGCTTGAGTACCGAGCACCAAACGGACATCCTGACTACGCTCAAAAATGCGATCTGTCTCAGCCTGGGCAACACATCCCATCACGCCAAAAATCGGTAAGCCCTTTCTTTTCTCAGAAACACGCCGAAAACTATGCTTCAACTCATCAATGCGGTGATAGACCTTGCGGGCGGCTTTTTCCCTGACCATGCAAGTGTTCAGCATGATCAGATCGGCTTCGGTTGGATCGGTTGTTACCTCGTAGCCCAAGTCAGATAAGGCAAACGCAGCCTTTTCGCTGTCGTGCACATTCATCTGACAGCCGTGGGTTTCCAGGTAGAGTTTTTTACTCATATGCTCGCTATCTCTAAAACTTTTCAGCGAAAGACGTTAGCGTCGTTGCGACAGATTTGTAATTGATAGTTGATGTTATATACCAAACGCGCACTTGCGACAAGTTTCCACACGCTACCGGCTTTTCAACAATTCGCGTGCATGTTTCTTTGCGGCAGCAGAATCGTCTTCACCGCCGAGCATACGAACAAGCTCTTCCACGCGCCCATCGTCGTCCAAATGATCAACTTTGGTCACGGTACGCTGCTTGGTAAACTCTTTTGTGACAAGAAAATGCGCGTCCGCAAATTTGGCAATTTGCGATTGGTGCGTGACGCATAAGACCTGATTTGTTTTGGCAAGACGCTTTAATCGTACACCGACCGCGTCAGCAACTTTGCCGCCGATCCCGGCGTCAATTTCGTCAAAAATCAGTGTGCGGGGAAATAATTTCGGAGCCGTGACAGTTTTCAGAATGAGCATTAACCGCGAAAGTTCCCCGCCAGAAGCCACTCCACGCATAGATTTCTGGTCTTCACCGGGGTTAGCCGAGAAGAAAAACTCGACCATTTCTTTGCCGTTACGGCTCAGCAGTTCCTGCTTCCCGCCCAGCAATTCCTCCAAGGAAGAACCGTAACTGGCCAAATGCACCTGAGGTTTGCTAAAGCGCACAGAAAACCGCGCCATTCCAAGGGCAACTTCGCCTAGCTCTTTTGCCACCGCGCGTTCAAATTTGGCGGCTGAAGACTGTCGCAATTTGCTCAACTCGTCTGCGTCTCGCTCGTATGCCTGCCACAAAGTCTGGCATTCCTGCTCAAGCTGTTTGGCGTGCGCTTCGCTGTTCTGCAGGTTTTCCTGCCGTTCCGAAAGCTTATCCAGCGTCGCTAAAACCTGTTCGACTGACCCGCCATATTTGCGCTTCAAACGATCAATTTCGATCAGCCGATCTTCGACATATTTCAGCCGTTCAGGCGAAGCCTGTACGTTGTCGGCATACTCGCGCAAGAAATATGAAACGTCATCAAGGGCGTATTTGGCTGAAGCCAACTGTTCGACGTGCGGAGAAAAACTGGCGTCAGTATCGGCAAGCTCTTGCAATCGCTTCAGGATGACTCCCAAACGAGTCAGTACCGCCGCTTCATCATCGTACAGATAACCGTACGCTTCGTTGCAAAGCGTCACCAGACGTTCCGCATTGGCCAACCGTCGGCGCTCCGCTTCTAATTCGGCGTCTTCGTTGGGAGACAAACTGGCGGCGCTGATTTCCTTGATCTGAAAATCCAGCATATCCAGCGACTGCAACCGCGCAGCTTCGTCTTGCCGACATTGGTCAAGCTCTTTCGCTTTGGCAAGCAAGGCCTCATAAGCCGCTTGAACTTTTTGCCGCAGGCTGGCAGCTCCGGCAAACATATCCAGCAAATTCAAATGCGCTTCAGGCGCAAGTAAACTTTGTTGGTCGCCTTGCCCGTGAATGTCGAGCACGTGCGGTTGAATCGCTTTTAGCAATCCGATCGTCGCAATTTGGTCATTCACGAAAATACGTCCGCGTCCGGCGGCAGCCATTTCGCGACGAATGACGATCTCTTTGTCTTCGCTGGCAAATCCGCTTTCTTCCAGCAACGCAATGAGCGGATCATTACCACGATAATCAAACACGCCTTCGACAAACGCGCGCGTTTCGCCCGTGCGAATCATGTCTGGCGAGAATCGGTCGCCCAGCAAAATTCCCAGGGCATCAATGATGATGGATTTTCCTGATCCTGTTTCCCCGCTCAGCACATTGAGTCCGGCTTGAAACTCTACGCTGAGACTGTCAATAACGGCGAGATTGGCAATATTGAGAAACCTAAGCATGCGGTAGATGTTTTTTGGTTGTGTGCGATAAGAACTGCCAGAAAAACCGTTTACGTCAAATTTCAGAAGGACTATACTGCCCAACACCCCAAAATTTAATACGAGAACTTCAAGAAACCGAAAGGACTTACGTTATGAGGAAGTACCAGCCTTGGGCGTTCGCTGCAGCCCTGTTCCTTTTCATTGGCGCCGTCTCTCCAGACAGCAACGAAAAGGAGTTGATCATTCGACTGCAAGGTGAAGTCATTGTGTTGCAACGCCAAGTGCGCGACATGCAGGAATTCCTTGATAAATGGCAAGCACGCTCTTCGGATTCGCTGACCAAAATCGCCACCGAAATGGATAGCACCTCTCGTGGCGTCGCTTCGCTGGAAGAATCCGTCAAAAACTCCCAACTCGCATTGCGCAACAACTCCACCGGTACGGCCAATCAAATGGCCAAACTCACGGAACAAGTAACGCTCAACACCCAACAGTCGGCGCAAATTCGCAAACAACTGGAAAGCCTGCAACAGGCCCTGCAACAATATCAAACCAAGCTGGAAAGCCGCGAACGAAGCGCTAACGGCCTCGATTCCTCGACGCCAACTGACCCGGAACTTCTTTTCTCATCGGCATATTTGCAGTTTAGCAGGAAGAACTACGAATCGGCAATCAACCTTTTTACGCAATATCATCGGCTGTATCCGCGCAGCGAAAAAGCTGATGATGCGCTTTTCTGGGCGGCAGAAAGCCTGCTTGAAGGTGGTAAGCCAGAAGACGCATTGCGCCTGTTTGATCGCGTGTTAACCGACTATCCACAGGGCGACAAGACGGCTGGCAGTGCATTGAAAAAAGGGATTTCGCTCTTACGTCTTGAACGTCGCGATGAAGGCGTGGCAGCCTTAAAAGCGGTCGTCTCATCATTTCCCGATTCGGCAGAGGCAACAACCGCCAGAGAAGAGCTGCGCCGTTTAGGTGAGACCGGTGCGACAACATCACCAAACAATAATACCCGGCCACGGCAACGATAGGCCTCGTGCCTACGCAAAATGCCAACACCTCAGCAAACAACAGTCAGAGAACATAACAAGGAGATTCAACAATGGCTTCATTCAATAAAATCGTGATCGTGGGATATTTGGGGCGCGACCCGGAAATCCGTTACACGCCACAAGGCATGGCAGTTTGTAATTTCAGCATTGCTACAACCGAACGCCGCAAAGACAAATCCGGCGAATTTCAGGATGCGACAACCTGGTTCCGCGTTACGGTATGGGGCAAGCAAGCGGAAAGCGCCAATCAATATTTGAGCAAAGGCCGCCAGGTCTTTGTCGAAGGCAGATTGCGCCAAGAAGAGTTCACGGGGCAAGATGGCAGCAAACGCACGTCACTGGAAGTCACAGCGACCGACGTACAGTTTCTTGGCCCGCGCGGCGAAGAAGGTGGTGGCGGCGGTGGCAGTCACGGGGGCGGGTTCGGAGGTGCGAGACCTACCTCATCGAGCGCTGGCCCCGAACCTGATGAAGATGTTCCGTTCTAAAACTGCCCGCACTTAGTCAGAACCAGTCACGAAAAAGGGGAATGTCGGCGCGCCGACATTCCCCTTTTTACGTCCGACATTCCGCCTGAAGCAGGCACAATTCAACTGTTACGCAGTGATATCCACAGCTCCCATCAACCGGAATTTACGATAGCGGGCTTCTATTCTGGCTGCCCAATCCATTTGCTGGACTTGCCGCAAAGCCTCGCTCAGATGTTCTGCCAGCAGCGTCGCAGCCGTGTCCCAATCATCTTGCGCCCCGCCTGCAGGCTCAGGAACGATCCGATCAATGATGCCCAAGCGCAGCAAATCAGGCGCGGTCATTTTCATATTCGCGGCGGCTTGCGGCGCCATCGCGGCATCCTTCCACAAAATCGCGGCACAACCTTCTGGCGTAATCACTGAATAAACCGAGTTTTCCAGCATCGCGACGACGTCGCCGACACCAATGGCAAGCGCGCCGCCCGATCCCCCTTCTCCCGTAATGGTCACAATAATCGGCACCTTGAGGCGGGCCATTTCGCGCAAGTTATAGGCAATGGCTTCTGCCTGGCCACGTTCTTCGGCGTCAATGCCGGGGTATGCTCCTGGCGTATCCACCAGCGTAATAACTGGCCGATTGAACTTTTCGGCAATCTGCATCACGCGGATGGCTTTGCGATAGCCTTCGGGTTTCGGCATGCCAAAATTGCGCGCTTGACGTTCTTTGACGTCGCGGCCTTTCTGGTGCGCGATCACGACAACGGGCTGGCCTTGAAAATTGGCGAATCCAGCGACAATCGCCGGGTCATCCTTAAAGCTGCGGTCGCCGTGAATTTCGTAAAAGTCGGTAAAAATGCGTTGGATGTAATCGAGCGCATAAGGCCGACGTTCGTGCCGGGCCAGCTGCACTCGCTGAAAAGATTCGGACGCCACCAGATTCTGGGGCGCATTTTGAGTCACATCGTTCGAAGTATTCATAAATTTAGTGAGTGATCCTTGGGCTATCCTTGAAATCAAACCTGGCAAGCTTGTTGGCCTGCCCCTATCTATTCCGACAGCATCAATTCAACTTTCCATCCGTCAGAAATCTTCTCTATCTGCTCATTCAATTCCGTGGATGGGTTAATGCGCAAAAACTGATTGGGACGCACTCGAACAATCAACCCCTGGCTGGTAGTGATCTCCATCAGCAAGGTCGTGCCGCCGACATTCAACGTCACCAGATCGTTCAACGAACGCAATTTTTCAGCAGTGATTGAATGCTCTGAAGCTTTGATCAACACAGCTTTGGCGGCTTTGACTTTGGCGCTTTCCAGTTGTTGCAACTCTTGAGCGATGATGGTCGCATCTCCGTCATCGGATAGTTCCAAACGGCCTTTGATCAAGACGACCGCGTCAGCTTGCAGCAGGTGTTTATAGCGGCCAAATTGCTCTGGCCAGCAAACGATTTTGACCGAGCCAAACTGATCTTCGAGTCGGAAGAGCGCAAAGCGGTCACCTTTTTTCGTGGTCTTGACCGCCAGATCGGTGATCATTCCGCCCATCGCGACCTGATCACCGTGCGTACCTTCAGCCATATTGCCGCTGTCAAATTTCGCCATTGAGCGAATCGAATCCGCAAAATCTTCGAGTGGATGACCGCTGGCATAAAATCCGAGCGCCTCTTTTTCAAATGCCAACAGCTCTTTTTTCGACCAGGGAGCGACTTCTGAAAGCTTCGGTTCGTCGGCTTTTTCGCCTCCGCCGTTGCCACCAGAAAACATCGCAAAAAGGTCCGTCTGCCCTGAAAGTTTATCCCGTTGCGCACGCGCACCGTGTTCAATCGCTCGGTCGAGAGTTGCGACCATCGCGGCGCGGTTTTGCGCGTAAAAGTCAAAAGCCCCAGATTTGATCAGCGATTCCAGCACGCGTTTATTGACGGCGCGCGAATCCACGCGTTCGGCAAAATCAAACAGCGAAGTGAATGGGCCGCCTTCTTCGCGTGCGCCGATGATCATCTGCACGGCGGAAGTTCCCAGCCCCTTGATCGCAGCCAACCCAAAACGAATGGCTTTCCCAATCGGCGTAAAGCCTTCCTGGCTGGTGTTGACATCCGGCGGTAACAGCTTGATGTCAAAGGTCTTCATCTCTGCGATGTAGCGCGCCAGCTTTTCCGTGTTGGCCAATTCGTTCGACAGCACGGCAGCATAAAAATGCGTCGGATAGTGGGCTTTTAGATACGCGGTCTGGTACGCCAGATAGGCATAAGCAAACGAGTGTGAGCGGTTAAACCCGTAATCGGCAAATTGCGCCATCAAGTGGAAAATCTTTTCCGCTTTCTCTTTGGCAATCCCCCGCTCGATAGCGCCCTTGATGAATTTCTCTTCGTGGAGCGCCATCTCTTCTTTTTTCTTCTTACCCATCGCGCGGCGCATCAGGTCGGCTTCGCCGAGCGAATAGCCTGCCAACTTTTGCGCCAACTGCATGATCTGCTCCTGGTACACCAAAATGCCGTAGGTGTTTTCCAGAATTTCCTTCATCTGCGGGACGATGTAAGTGACTTTGCGTCGCCCATGTCGCCGTTCGATGTAATCATCCACCATCCCGCCATCCAACGGGCCAGGGCGATAAAGTGCGTTCAACGCGGATAAATCTTCCAGACTTTCCGGTTTCAGTTTACGGCAAATTTCGACCATGCCTGAGCTTTCAAACTGAAACACGGCATTGAGCATTCCCTCTTCAAACAGCTTCAAGGCTTTTTCGTCGTTGAGCGGAACCTGGGCAAAATCTATCCGTTCGCCGGTTTCGCGCTCTATCGAACGCAAGCAATCTTCGATAATCGTCAGAGTGGTCAGCGCCAAAAAGTCCATCTTGAGCATGCCGGTCTTCTCAAGATCAGACATCACGAATTGTGTCGTCAATTCGTCGTTTTGGCCTTTGCAAACGGGAATCAGCTCATACAACGGTTTGGGCGAAATCACGACGCCCGCCGCGTGCACCGAAGTATGACGTGCACAGCCTTCCAGCTTGCGGGCAATTTCGATCAGCTCGCCGACCTTTTCATCCGTGTCAATCGCCTTTTTCAGATCGGGATTCATCGTGATCGCATCGCTGATTGAAACGTTGCGGCCACGAATCGGCGGCGGAATCATCTTGGCGATCTTTTCGACCTCGGAATAAGGCATTTCCAAAGCGCGACCAACGTCCTTGATCACTGCGCGCGAAGCCATCGTTCCGAAGGTGATGATCTGCGATACATTCTGCCGACCATACAAATCACTGACGTAATTGATCACGTCGGCTCGCCCACGAACGCAAAAGTCCACGTCAATATCAGGCATGGTAACGCGGTCAGGATTCAAAAAGCGTTCGAACAGCAAGTCGTATTGAATAGGGTCAACGTCCGTAATTTTTAGCGCGTAGGCGACCAGACTGCCCGCCGCCGAACCACGGCCTGGCCCGACCGGAATCCCCTTTTTCTTCGCGTAACGGATAAAGTCCCACACGATCAAAAAGTAGCCGGAATAACCCATGCGTTTGATCGTCTGAATCTCGTGTGTTAGACGCTCCTGGTATTTCGAGATCGGATGACGTAACGAACCGGACGATTCCAAGGCTTGCCAGACTTCGCGCCAACGTTCGTCAAAGCCGTCACGCGTGACCTTTTCAAAGTAGCTTTCGACCGTGTGATCTTCAGGAACGGGATACAGCGGAACCTGATCAATCGTCTTCGGAAAGGTCAGGTCACACTTTTCGGCAATCTCCAACGTGCGAAGAAGCAGATCAGGTTCTTCTCCAAAAACCTCCCACATTTCTTCAGCAGTTCGATAGTAAAACGTTGGGGCGCCATAAGTTAGCCGATTCGGATCATTGATCGTTTTGCCCGTCCCAATGCACAAGAGGGTGTCGTGCGCTTTGACGTCCGTCGCGTTCAGATAATGGGAATCGTTGGTCGCAACCAGCGGGATGCCAGTCCTTTTGGCCAGCTCGACCATCGGTTTGCGAATGCGGCGCTGGGCATCAAGTCCGTGCTCCTGAATCTCCAGGTAATAATTCCCTTTGCCCAGAATCTCTTCGAACTCTTTGGCCGCACGAGCGGCATCTTCAAATTTGTCACGCAGAAGCAAAGACGGAGGAACGCCACTAATACAAGCAGACAATCCGATCAAACCTTCGCTGTGCTGAGCCAGCAATTCTCGGTCAATGCGCGGCTTACGCCAATAACCTTCGATATATGCATAAGAAGAGAGCTTGACCAGGTTGTGGTACCCCTGCAGGTCTTTGGCAAGCAGGACAATGTGGTTGGTCGCCTTTTCACCCGGTTGCAGGTTGGTCTCTCCACGATCGTGACGACTGCCGCGCGCGATATAGGCTTCAATACCGATGATCGGCTTTATGCCTTCCGCCTTCATCTTGTTGTAAAACGAAAGCGAACCGTAAAGATTGCCATGGTCAGTAATTGCCACGGCAGGCATCTTCAGCTCTGCCGCACGCTTAGCGAGCGGGCCAATCTTAATAGCCCCATCCAGCAGGCTGTAATCCGTATGCAGATGTAAGTGTACGAACTGTTTATCCATCTCTTATTGCTTAAGGAATTAACCGCTTTAAGACTTGCTTAAACGAATCAAGCCTGGGTGCTTAAATACGCTTAGCGGTCGCAGCTTTAATCGCACATTAAGATTTAAACAACCGCTTCCGCTAAGCGCTAATTAAGCAAGAAATTATTCCCATTCGATCGTGCTTGGCGGTTTAGAGCTTATGTCATAAACCACACGATTAACGCCTTTGACTTCGTTGACAATACGGCGACTGATACTTTCCAACACGTCATAAGGAAGCCGCGCCCAATCAGCGGTCATTCCGTCCAGACTTTCAACTGCGCGAATCGCTATGACCTGATCGTAGGTGCGGTAATCTCCCATCACACCCACAGTTCGTACAGGCAACAACACCGCAAAGGCTTGCCACAACCGATCATACAACCCTGCTTTGTGAATCTCTTCCTGGACTACGTTATCAGACTCTTGTAGCAATCGAACATTATCCGCTGTGATTGGTCCTAAAATTCGAATCGCGAGGCCTGGCCCAGGAAATGGCTGACGGTTGATGAGCGAATCTGGCAACCCAAGTTCACGCCCCACCGCACGAACTTCATCCTTAAAGAGTTCACGTAACGGTTCAACCAATTTCAGGTTCAGGGTTTCGGGCAATCCGCCAACGTTGTGATGGCTTTTGATTACCGCCGAAGGCCCCTTAACTGATTGCGACTCAATCACATCGGGATACAATGTGCCCTGCACCAGAAAATCAATCTGCCCCAGCTTCGCGGCTTCTTCTTGAAACACATGAATGAATTCGCGGCCAATGATTTTGCGCTTTCGCTCAGGATCGGCTTCGTCTTTGAGCGCGCTCAAAAAACGTTCTCCCGCTGCAATTCCTTTTACATTCAGCTTTCCGTAATCCTCAAACGCTTGCAAGACGTTTTCGAATTCGTTTTTGCGCAAAACACCGTTGTCTACGAACAAACAGATTTGACGATCCCCGATGGCTTTGGCGACCAGTGCCGCTGCGACAGCAGAATCAACTCCGCCCGAAAGCCCACACACGACGTGACCGTCGCCAACCTGTTCCTGAATGCGTTCAACAGTTGCTTTAATAAATGAAGCCGGCGTCCAGTCTCCGTGACAGCTACAAATGCGACGTACAAAATTCTCAAGAATTCGTCTGCCATCAGGGGTGTGCGAAACCTCAGGATGAAACTGAAGGCCATAAATGCCTCGTTCGTTATCTTCAACGGCACCCAAGGCCGTGTCGGATGCTGCGATCACCTGAAAACCTGTAGGCTCGACCGCCACCAAATCACCGTGACTCATCCAAACGGGAAACTCCGTCGGCATATCCGCCAGCAACGTGCTGGCTTGACTGATTCTTACGCGAGCAGGGCCATATTCCCGCCGGTCTGAAGGCTCGACTTTGCCGCCCAAAAAGTAGCTGATCAATTGCAGGCCATAGCAAATCCCCAACACGGGAACGCCCAGGCGAAGAACTTCCGGCGAACAATGCGGAGCGCCCTCTTCATAAACAGAGCTTGGGCCGCCGGAAAGAATGATGCCTTTAGGTTGTAGTTTGCGCAGGGTTTCGACTGAAACGTCGAAGGGATGAATTTCACAGTAAACGCCCGCTTCGCGGACGCGTCGGGCAATCAATTGAGTGTATTGCGAGCCAAAATCTAAAATTGCGACATTCTCGAACTGGATAGACACCTAGGTGCTCCTTTTTCAAAGCGAATTTTATGGGAAG
>JAEUQO010000099.1 GCA_016789605.1 Acidobacteriota bacterium | reverse complement strand
CTTTGACGTTGGTCGTGGGGGCGCCTGCAACCAGAAATTCCCAGTGCAAAGACGCCACCTGTCCGTCCACAAAGCGGCGGGCGTAATTGATTTGATACATTGTCGCGCCGTCAAATGCGGTTTTGACCACTTGTGATGATTGCAAGCCTTTGTCGCCGGTGTTCAACCGTCCGACCAGGATGGCGGCTTCGTTTTCCTGCGCTGTGACAAGGCTGGCGCTGGCGCAAAGCAAACACAAAACGGCCAACACCGACAAGACGTTGATTGATCGCATACCGATAAGCTCCTCTCCATTCTCTGGCAGATTTCCTGCGGATTTCGTGATTTGAGGGGGCTCCATTATGATCAACCGGCGGGCAGCCGCAAAATCGTCACC
This sequence comes from Acidobacteriota bacterium, assembly GCA_016789605.1. GTDB lineage: Bacteria > Acidobacteriota > Blastocatellia > RBC074 > RBC074 > RBC074. The sequence goes on along the minus strand of JAEUQO010000099.1, from coordinate 11,700 downwards.
GGAAACAGATTTCAATTCACAGTTGCACAATGTCAAAGATTCGCGTTTTGCCAGATAGCCTGGCCAACAAGATTGCCGCCGGAGAAGTCGTCGAACGGCCCGCTTCCATTATCAAGGAGCTGATCGAGAATTCGATTGATGCCGGAGCCAAAGCCGTTCACGTTGCGGTCGAAGCCGGAGGCCGCCGTTTGTTGCGCGTCAGCGACGACGGCGAAGGCATGTCGCGCGACGATGCCATTCTCGCCTTTGAACGGCACGCCACCAGCAAGCTGAAAACCGCCGAAGACCTGGAAGCGATCACCACGCTCGGCTTTCGCGGCGAAGCGCTGGCTTCGATTGCGTCGGTTGCCAAAGTTCGGTTGCGCACGCAAACGGCTGACGATCTGGCCGGCACGGAAATCGAAATCAGCGGCGGACGCATGCTCAACGTGCGCGACGTTGCGTTTGCGCGCGGCGCGGAGTTTGAAATCCGCGATTTGTTTTTCAACGTTCCGGCGCGGCGCAAATTCCTGAAATCCGAAGCCACCGAAAGTTTCCATATCGCCAATCTGGTGACGCATTACGCGCTGGCCAATCCAGAACTCAGTTTCACTTTGACCAACAACGGACGCGACAGCATTCGCGTGACGCCTGCGCCGGATTTGCGCGAACGCGCCTATCAGCTTTTTGGCGGCAACTTCATCGGCGATTTGATCGAAGTGCGTGGCGAAGCGGGCGAAATGCGTGTGCGTGGGTTTGTTTCGTCACCGTCGAGCACGCGCACGACCAAAGACAGCCAGTACTTTTTCATCAATGGTCGCTATGTGCGCGACAAAGTCATCAGTCGCGCCCTGATCGAAGCCTATCGCGCAATGATTCCGGCGGGCGTGTATCCGTCGGCGATGTTGTTTGTCGAATTGCCGCCCGCCGAAGTTGACGTCAACGTTCACCCGGCCAAAACCGAAGTCCGGTTTGTGCGCAGCGCCATCGTGCACGATTTGATCCGCGACAGCGTGCGTGCTGCCATCGGCGGAGCCAAACCGGTCATTACGCACTTTAGTGAACCCGCGCACGAACTAGTTGAACCGCCCCCTCTGCCTGCGCCGCGTATTACACGAGAAGAATTGCGTACGGCGTTTCGCATTCAAAGCCCGTCAGCGCCAGCACCAACTGCGCCAGCCCCACAACCACAGCAAGGCAAAATGGAATTGCGTGCCGTTGCGGAAGAGCCTGTGAGCGAAGCCGCTGGCGCATCCGTGTTTGAGCCACCGCCGTTGGAATCAACGTCACCCGTTGCGGACGTCGAATCTGTCAGGGAACCGGTCGCGGTCAACGAAGCGCCGCGCTATGGCAAGCGCTTGGGCTGTTTGGGACAACGCGGCCCGGATGCTGCCAGTTCAAACCTGAAACCGGCGCACAATCTGACGTTGATTGCCTACGAAGTGAACCCGCTCGGCCAATTGCACAACAGTTTCATCATCGCCGCCGACCGTACAGGATTGTTGTTGATTGATCAGCACGTGGCGCACGAACGCATTCTGTTTGAGTTGCACTGGCAGGCGTTGCGCAATCGGCGCATCGAAGTGCAGCGTTTGCTGTTGCCCGAAACGCTGGATTTGACGCCTGCGCAAGCGGCTGCGTTTGAACAGGTCGCCCCGGAACTGGAACAAAACGGCTTTGAGCTGGGACGATTGTCTGGCCGCACCATTTCGATCAAGGCGCTGCCTGCGGTATTGTCGCCCGGCGCGGCCCAGGCATTGTTGCTGGAATTGCTCGATGCGATTGAAGACGAACGGCGCGGGCTGACGCTGGATGAATTGCACGCCGAAATCGCCGCCAGTCTGGCTTGCCGTGCGGCGATCAAAATCAATATGCCGCTGGCGCCGGAAAAGATGCACTGGCTGATTGATGAATTGATGAAAAAGGAAAACCCCGCCACCTGTCCGCACGGACGCCCGATCATTTTGCGCATCACCGCGCGCGAAATCGAGAAAGGCTTTCAACGCACCTGAGCGCATTGCCAAACCGGCAAATCACTTTTCGTGTCCGGCGCGGCGCAGCAGTTCCTGGTATTTCGGATTGTCGCGCAGCGAGTCGTATTCCGGGTCCTTGATGCGCAAGGGACCTTCGCCTAATTCCGTAAAGGATTTTTCCAGCCAAACCAGCGCCTGTGCGCGGTCGCCTGTACGCAAATACAGCTTGCTGATCTGGTGTCCGTCTGGCGGTGGTGACGTGGCTAGCGACAGCTCGATTTGTTTGCGTGAAAAGGCTTGCCAGCCGCCGTCACGAAACGTCTGTTGCAACTGTGCAATTTCAGCTTCCGGACGGCGGGTTTGCGTCCAGAACGTCATCAGTTCGGCAAACGCCTCTTCGTACCGGCCTTGTGCCTGGTAAATCTCAGCCAGTTTGTTGTGCGCGCGGGCATAGCTCGGATCGAAATCCATCACTTCGCGTAATTTTCGTTCTGCGCGGTCAAATTGCCGGGCGCGAAACCACGCCATGCTGATATCTTCTTTGATGGCTGGCGCCAACGGGTCTAACCGTTCCGCTTGTTGCAACTGCTCTTGCGCTTCGGCAAAGCGGCCCGTCAGACCCAGCATTTCGCCATACCAATGGTGCGCCGTGGCGTAATTCGGATTGAGCTCCAGCGCGCGTTTGAACGAACGTTCCGCCCCTTCCCAATCCCATTCGAATTTGTATTTGATGAACCCCAGCGACGCGTGCGCTTCGGGCAATTGTTCGTCCAGCGTCAGGGCTTTTTCCGCCGCCGGTTTGGCTTTGGCCAACCGTTCGCGGGCTTTCATCTCGGGATTCCACAGCGCGTAAGAATCTGCCAGCCCGGCGAGCGCTTGCGCATAATTCGGGTCCAGTTGCAGCGCCTGCTCAAAACACTCGATGCCTTTTTTCGTCCATTCCCAACGGCGCTTGTTCCAGAAATAACGGCCTTTTACATACAGTTGATAGGCATCCAGATTGGCCGTGCCCTGACGTTTGAATTGCGCGCGTTCGGCGCTGGTCAGCGGCAGTTTTAGCGCGCTGGCGACTTGTTCGGCCATTGCGTCTTCCAGGGCAAACAGCCGCTGGAACTGATCATCGAAACTTCCCGCCCACAGCGTTTTGCCGTCGGCCACACGCAGCAATTGCACCGTGACGCGCATCTGGCCATCGGCGCGATGAATGCGCCCGGTCAGCACGGCGTCAACGCCCAAATCGGCTCCGGCGCGCAACGCATCGGGTAATTTTTCGGTATATCGTGCGATGGCGGCGGTCGGGCGGACTTCGATTTTGTTCAGTGCGCCGAGTTTGGTGATCAATGCGTCCGCCAGTCCCAGACTCAATTCCGGCGTCGGCACGTCTCCGCCCGAAGAGGTGAAGGGCAGCACCGCCAGCGAATCCACCGACGCCGCTGCCAGGTTGTGCCAGGCGCGCCAACTCAACCCGGCCACCAGAAACACCACCACGCTGAGCGTGAGCAAGGCCAGCAGCAACCGTGCGGGACGCCGTTTAAGCTGGCTGAATTGCGATCTTGCGCGGACGGAAACGGACGCAATTGCGTCTGAGGCGGAATGTGCCGCGAGTTGTGGCTTGATGTGCAATTCCGCCGAAGCGCTGTGTGTGGCGGCGTCCAATTCGTGTTGTAGGGCTTTGAGGTCTTGCGCCAGTTCCTGACTGGTTTGATAGCGTTCGGCGCGGTCTTTGCGCAACGCCTTGTGCAGTATCTGCGCCAGTTTGGGGGGCAGGTTGGGCAACGGCGCAGGCTCGCGTTCCAGAATGGCCGCAATCACATCCGCGCTCGAGGCTCCGGCAAACGGCGATTGCCCGGCCAGCATTTCATAGAGCACAACGCCCAAACTGAAAATGTCTGTGCGCGCATCAATTTTTTGTCCGCGCGCCTGTTCTGGCGACATGTACCGCATCGTGCCCAACACTTTGCCGGGCATCGTGCTGTTGTCCACAGACTGCGCATCCGTTCCCACCATCGGATCGGCTGCGGCAGTCAGTTTGGCCAATCCGAAATCCAGCACTTTCACATATTCGTCAGGCCGCACCATGATGTTTTCCGGTTTGATGTCGCGATGCACGATGCCTGCGGTATGCGCGGCGACCAGCGCCGAAGCCATCTGCCCGGCGATGGCGACGGCGGCGCGCAATGGCAGCGGCTCGGTTGCCAGTCGCTGGCGCAATGTCTGGCCTTCGACAAATTCGGTGACCAGATAATAGGTGGCGCTTTCGTTCAGCGTTGTCTGGCCGATTTCGTGAATGGTGATGATGTTCGGATGGTTGAGGGCAGAGGCGGCGCGGCCTTCCTGTTCGAAACGGCGCAACCGTTCGGCGTCTTGTGAAAAAGCCAGCGGCAGCAATTTGAGCGCGACTTTGCGGCCCAACCGCGTGTCTTGCGCCAGATAAACCTCGCCCATGCCGCCCGCGCCAATTTGCGCCAGGATTTTGTACGGGCCAATTTCCCGGCCCGTCAGCGCTTCGGCGCGTGCGCGCGCCAGGGTCTTTTCGGCCAGGGCGACAACCGGGGCTTCCAGCAGGTTTTCTGCCTCCTGATCGGCGCGCAACAGCGATTCGACTTCGTGTCGCAACGCGTCGTCGTCCGCGCAAACCTCTGCCAAAAAAGCCGCGCGTTCGCCGGTCGGTTGATCCAGCGCGGCTTCCAACAATTCGTCTATTTGTCGCCAACGTTCAACGTTCATCGGGGGATTCGGAAAAAGGGGATTCGTGTTGTTCGGTATTTTCGGTATTGCTGATGGCGCGTTGTAACCAGGCTTTTGCCTTGCGCCATTCGCGTTCGACGGTACGCAACGACATCTGCATGACTTCCGCGACCTCTTCGTTGCTCAAACCGCCAAAGAACCGCAACTCAACCAGACGGCATTTCCGTTCGTCAAACGCCGCCAGCGCAGTCAGGGCATCATCCAGCGCAATCAATTCTGCGGCGCGTTCTTCTGACACAATTGCTGCCTCATCCAGTGACACCTGAATGGCGCCGCCGCCGCGTTTGGCACGGGCATAGGCGCGCGCGTGATCGAGCAGAATGTGTCGCATCAAATTGGCCGCGACGCCAAAAAAATGCGCGCGGTTTTGCCATTGGATTTGTTGTTGATCAATCAGGTGTACGAAGGCTTCGTTGACCAGGGCAGAGGTTTGCAGCGTATGCCCCGGATTTTCGCGCCGCATATAGCGCGTCGCCAGGCGGTGCAGTTCGTCATAGACAAGCGGCGTCAATTTCTCCAGCGCTCCCTGGTCGCCGCTGCGCCAGGCCAATAGCAATTCGGTTACCTCGTGTGCTGTTTCCATCGTCGTCGCCCATATTTGATGAAGAGCTTGATTAAAAAGAGGCGGATAATACCACCGCACGCCAGGACTGGCACTCGCCTTCAGCCAAAATCTCGAAAAATTTTTCTATAAAGTGGCGGGTTGGTTTCAGAAACGTCGCTTCAGAAGTTGCAGGCAACCCCCGCACGTTTTGTGCTGCCGGATGTGCGCCTTTCAGGACGCACGCCTGCGAGAATATTGGATACCAACCATTGGAGAAACAACATGCAAACAGATTCCCCCACGCGCACCATCGTCAATTCCTGGAACGAATGGGATCCGCTACGCCATGTCATTGTGGGTGTCGCCGACAAAGGCTGCATCCCCGTGTCTGAACCCGCGATTGAGTATCATTTTCCCAAAGAAGGCGGCGTCGAAGGCATGCGCGGTTACTGGCCCGAAGAATTGATCGGGCGCGCGAACGAAGAACTCGACAATCTGGCCAACGTCATGCGCAAACGCGGCATTCGCGTTGATCGCCCCACGCCCATCGAATTCAACCAACCGGTGACCACGCCAGATTTCACCCACCCTTCGATGATCGGTTGCATGCCCGCCCGTGACGTGTTGCTCACCGTCGGCAACGAAATCCTGGAAGCGACCATGTCTTATCGGGCACGCTGGTTTGAATATCTGGCGTATCGCCCGCTGATGCAGGAATATTTCGACAGCGATCCGAACTTCCGCTTTTCTTCCGCGCCCAAACCGCGCCTGAGCCTGGCGTCTTATAAACCCGGCTATTTTGAAGAGATGAACATCGCCGATTTTGGCGAAATTATCAGCAAGGCCGACAATCTGGATTACGTCACGACCGAAGAAGAGCCGCTGTTTGACGCTGCCGACGCCACGCGTTGCGGCAAAGACATCTTTATCCAGCACGGATTCACCACCAACCTGAAGGGCATTGAGTGGTTGCGCCGCCATTTTCCCAACCATCGCATTCACAAGGTGAATTTCCGCAACGATCCTGATCCGGTGCACATTGATTGCTCATTGGTGCCGCTGCGTCCGGGGTTGGTGCTGGGCAATCCAAACCGCCCGATTGTGATGGAACCGGGCAAGGAAGACCTGTTCCGCCGCAACGACTGGGAAGTCGTGATGGCCGCCAAACCCGCCCACGAAAAACCGCAGCCGCTTTGTTATTACAGCATCTGGCTTTCGATGAACTTCCTGACGCTGGACCCCAAAACCGTGATCGTGGAAGAAACCGAGGTCTATCAAAACGAACAGTTAGACAAACTCGGCTTCGAAGTCATCCCCATTCCGTTCCGCAACGCCTATCCGTTCGGCGGCAGCATTCATTGCGCCACGGCTGATGTGTATCGCGAAGGAACCTGCGAAGACTATTTCCCCAGACAATAACGCTGTGCCAGGCCAGACCGGTGGTGCGCGCTTTTCCGTTGGGCGTGTTGTTTGACACGCCCGCGCGCTGCCGCGCTGGCCGCAGTGCGTCTGACATAAGGATAAAAAGATGAGCAACAGACAAAGCGCAAAACTCGTAGAGATCAGCAACAAACCATTGACCAGCACTCCGCCTGCCAGCCGTTTTCAGGAATATTGCGAGGGCCATTTCACCGTTGATTCGCCGCAATATTTGCTGGGCGTTTCTGTCAAAGCCGCTGCCACGGACAATTCGTTGACCTGTCCCGGTTCGACCCTGCTCGACGAAATCAACGCGTTTGATTCCGCCGAAGTCGCGGGCGTTAATCTGGGCCAGCTCAACGTCATTACGGTGTCGTCGTTTTGCGGGCCCCAAGGCATGATTTGGGGCTATGACGTGTGTCCGCCACAGGGCGGCCATCGCGTCATCGGTTCGGTGACGCGCGGCGGACAACGCGCAGACGTGTTAGACCTGGATGATCTGGCCGCGCCGTTTGAGCGGTTGATCGGCACCGTCGAAGAAAAGCGATTTCCGTTTATGCCCGGTTCGCATGTGCCTGCCGCGCTGAAATCAAAAACTTCGCGCGAGCCCGGCATTTTGTACGCCGCCCTGGCGCTGGGCATTCCCACTGACCGCCGTCGCGAAGCGTGTCTGATGATGGAAAACACCGGCTTTTGCACGACCGACGGTGATTGGCAGTCGCAACGGCAAGAAATTCTCGAACGTCAGGCGCAATCCGTTCTGGCCATCGGCGAAAACCAGCTCGTGCGTTACAGCAAGATTTTCGTCGGCATTGCCAGCGTCGAAATCAAACCGGGACAAACCGGCTGTGCGATGGCGTTGGCGCCGTATTTCCGGCTGGCCCAGAATGCCTTCGTCAATGAGCAAGACCTGACCCGTATGACCATCGAAGAATGGGAAGCGAAATCCAAGGATCGCTTTCTGGCGAACTAAGGTGTTTAGATCGTTTTTCAATTCGCTTTACGGATTGGCCACAGAGCCGCGGAGGCTCAGAGAAATACTTAGAAACCTCTGTGGCTCTGTGCCTCTGTGGCAAAACCCGTACGCCAAAATGAAATCTGATCTAGTTGACGGGGCGGAGCCTACTCCCTTTCTCTCTTGATACCGAAACCGTCTTTAGCGATGTGTCTCTGTGGCCAATCAACCGTTCGTTTTCCGGCGTTAAGACAGAGAAACCATGAACCAATACCGTTGGGTGTTACTGACAATTTCTTCGCTGCTCAATGTGGTGTTCGTCATTCCGTACACCTATGAGATCGTCAAAGGAAAAGTCCGCCCCAATCGTGTGTCATGGTTTCTCTGGCTGAGCCTCGGCATGGTTTCCCTGCTCGCCGTGCTCAAAGCCGGTGGCCGCCACGAAGCCGTCTTCAATCTGTTTTTCGTTTTTGGCGAAGCCATCGTTTTTCTGCTGGCGCTGTTTAAGGGCGAAACCGGATTTAAGAAAGTGGACGCCGTAGCGCTGGCGGGCGGGTTGCTGTCGTTTGTCTGTTTGTTGGTGCTGGCAGATCCGTTGTGGACGTTGCTGGCTGTGATTGTCACCGACCTGTTCGGTTTTTTGCCTACCTGGGCGAAATCGTGGCGCGACCCCGACAGCGAATCGCTGTTGACCTATAGCATCGCATTTGGCGCGTGTCTGTTTGGGTATTTGGCCGTCGCCGACGGTGCGCTGATCTATTACATCTATCCGCTTTACCTGATGATCGGCAACGGCGTGCTGGTCGCCATTTTGCTTTACGGCAAACGGCGCACAGCCTTGCCGCGCGCCGCCTGACCTGCCTCATTGATTTCACGCCGATGGAAATAACGAACCGCTGACCCCGAAAAACGGCGAAGCTATGGAGTGCGGCGTGGAGCGCCGCTTTTTTATGGCTTTCACCAGTGGCCCGTGGTCAGTTTTGGGGATCATTGCGCGTTGGCGGGAAAGCAGCGCTTCACGCCGCACTCCAAAAATGGTTACGGTGTTAGCCAGCGCACAAACCATTCGATTGCCAGTTGCTTCGCCTGTGGCGTGACGGCGTGTCCGGTCTTGGGCTGAATGTGAACCGCCAGCCGTTCTGTCGCCTTGGCTTTCTGGTAGGCGTTATTGGCTTGTGTCACGCATTCTTCGACGCCGGGCAACGGCGTGCGCGCGTCTATTTCGCCATTGATGACCAACAACGGACGCGGCGCAATCAGCGGCAACATCTTCGGCCCGTCAAAGGTCGTGTAAATGCCCGGCACGACGCGATCATAAAATTTGCGCAGGAACGCCGCGCCCACCGGTTCTTTGGCGTCTTGCGCCGCCGCGTCGAGCGCCGCCTGAAAGGTTTCTGCGCGCGATTGCCAGGCGTCGTGCTCCAGCGCATAGCGAAAACTTTGCACGCCGATACACGGCACGGCGACGGCGATGCGTTCATCGAGCGCCGCTGCGAGATAGGCTTCCATCCCGCCCTTGGAAAATCCGATGACGCCGATGCGCTGGGCGTCTATGTCATTGCGCGTAGCCAGATAATCCAGCAACCGCAATACATCCCAGACAGTGTCATACAAAAACGGTTTGCCCTGGCCGGTGCGCCAGGTTTGCCACATGGCTTCGACATATTCGCGCGACCCTTTGCCCGACGGAATGCGCGCGCCGTGATAGCGCCCGTCAATGGCGACAGCCACAAAACCGCGCGCGGCCAACTCTTCTAGCAACGGCAACTGACCTTCCTTGTTGCCGCCCGTGCCGTGTAACGCAATCACGACCGGCCTGCGCCCCGGGGCTTGGGCAGATTTGACCAGCACACCGGGCACGCGTTCGGTTGCTTCCGCCGCAAACGAAAACGCCTCGCGCTGAAATCCATTGGCGGCAGACAACGGGGAAGCTTGCGCCGCCAACGGCACACGCGGACGCGCCAACAATTTGGCCAACGCCTGCCGCGCCGCAACGTTTTGTGCTCCTTCAGATTGAAACGAACCCGTCATCACAACTCCACAGGCCAACCACACAGCCAGAAATGAACTACGACCGAACCCAAGATGGTTGAACGACATTGTTATGCCTCCTCGAAATTGCCGAGAGGATACAAAAGGCGTTCGCAGAAAAGAACCCTTGCCGCACAAACTTGTCTGGAAGCTGCTTCGCCACGTTAAGAGAGAACATCTTGCCCCGCGAAGATCGTAAAAAATGCTTCAGCTTTTTCTGGTGTTGCTTTAGGATTGCGCCCGCTGCCAGATACGAACTTTGGCTGGAATGCTTTTATCGGCATTAGCCAGCAAAATGTGTTCATCCGTTTAGACGTCTCAATAAGCATCAGTCAAACACGAATGATGAGCGCTTTTTTGTTTCAGCCCCGCACGTTGACATTTCAATTTACTACATTTGCCCATGAGTTTGACCGACTATCACGCAAAATACTTTGCCTACGAACTGACCAAACGCTTTTCTTCGGACAACGCCGAAAAACTGGCGAAAGCAGTGGCCAGTGCTCAGGTAGACTTGAACCCGCATCAGGTTGATGCTGCGCTGTTTGCGTTTCACTCGCCATTATCACAAGGCGCGTTGCTCGCCGATGAAGTCGGTTTGGGCAAAACCATCGAAGCAGGATTGGTGATTTCCCAGCGTTGGGCAGAACGCAAGCGGCGGATTCTAGTCATCACTCCGGCCAATTTGCGCAAACAATGGCATCAGGAACTGAGCGAAAAGTTCTTCCTGCCGTGCGCCATTCTGGAAACCAAGTCTTACAACCAGGCAGTGAAGCAGGGAAACTTCCGCCCTTTCGAGATCAAAGACACGATCATCATCTGTTCGTACCAATTCGCCCGCACAAAAGCCGCCGAGGTTCACAACACAAACTGGGATTTGGTGGTGATTGACGAAGCGCACCGGCTGCGGAATGTCTACAAGCCATCCAATGTTATTGCGAACGTGCTTAAAGGCGCATTGTCGGATAAGCGCAAACTGCTGCTGACCGCAACGCCGCTGCAAAACTCGCTGTTGGAACTGTACGGCTTGGTCAGCTTCATTGATGAACACACCTTCGGCGACGTGAAGAGCTTCCGCGAACAATTCGCCAGTGCCACAAAGGGAGAATCGTTTCAGGCGCTGAAAGATCGGTTGAAACCCATTTGCCATCGCACATTGCGGCGGCAAGTGACAGCTTATGTACCGTATACCAACCGCCATGCGATGGTCGAACACTTCGACCCAGACAATAAAGAAACCGAGCTTTACAATCTGGTTTCCGAATATCTGCGGCGAGACAACATTCAGGCGTTGCCAGCCAGCCAGCGCACGCTGATGACGTTGGTTTTGCGCAAACTGCTGGCTTCCTCAACCTTTGCCATTGCCGGAGCGCTCAACACAATCTCGACACGTCTGAAAGCCAAATTGGGGAAACAGGAACCCAAACAGCCGCTCGCCGATGAGCTGGACGAAGATTACGAAACCCTGGACGAAACGGCTGAAGAATGGCCGGAAGAGCAAGATGACGCCGAACCGCTTTCCGAAGCTGACCGGGCCGCTATCGAAGCCGAACTTGCCGATCTGGAACAGTTCACGGCACTGGCAACATCCATCCAGCACAATGCCAAAGGCCAGAAATTGCTGACCGCACTGGAACGAGGCTTTACAGAAGCGACCAAAAACGGCGCGGAACAAAAAGCCATCATTTTCACCGAATCGCGGCGCACACAAGATTACCTGCTGCGACTGTTGGCCGACAGCCCGTATGCCGAAGGTGTCGTGCTGTTTAATGGTTCCAACACTGACGAACGATCCAAGCAGATTTACAACGCCTGGCAGAAACGGCATCAGGGAACGGATCGTGCCACCGGTTCACGCACGGCGGATATGCGTTCGGCGCTGGTGGATTACTTTCGTGAAGAAGGCCGCATCATGATCGCCACCGAAGCCGGAGCCGAAGGCATCAACCTGCAATTCTGCGCATTGGTGGTGAATTACGATCTGCCCTGGAACCCGCAACGCATCGAACAGCGAATTGGCCGTTGTCACCGCTACGGACAAAAACACGATG
>JAEUQO010000092.1 GCA_016789605.1 Acidobacteriota bacterium | reverse complement strand
CCTGAAATCGTGCCGGTTGCGTCGGCGCGCGCGGCCACCTTGATTGCCGAAATCGCGGGCGGACAGGTTTCTGATGTGTTGGTGGATGTCTATCCGAACAAACGCGAACGGCCGGCGATTCGATTTCGTCGCGCGCGTTATGAGCTGATGACCGGCTTGAAGCTGGCCTTGAGCGACGCCGAACGCATTCTGCGTGCGTTGGGGATGACGGTCACGGCGGATGTCGAACGCGATGAATTGCAGGCCGTGGCTCCGTCGTGGCGCATTGACGTCGCGTTGGAAGAAGACCTCATCGAAGAAGTCGCGCGCATCGCCGGGTATGACAAACTGCAAACATCGTTGCCGGGCAGCGCAGGCGCAGGTGCTTATTTGCCGGGCGAACAGGGCCGCCGTGCGGCACGCCAGACTTTGACAGCGCTTGGATACAACGAAGCAGTCAGTTTCAGCTTCGTCAATGTCACGGCTGATGCGTTGCTCAGCGATGCGCCTGATGACGCGCGTTTGTTGTTGCGCAATCCGATTGACGAAACCCAATCGCACATGCGCACGACGTTGCTTGGCGGATTGCTCAAAGCGCTGGAACACAATTTCAACTACGGCATGCGCAACGTCCGGTTGTTTGAATTGGGCAAATGCTTTTTGGCCAATTCCGACGAAAACAGCGATGGACGTCCGCACGAAATCGAACGGCTGGCGTTGGTGGCAACCGGCGCGCGCAATGAACGCGATTGGCAAACGGCCAATGCGCGTCTGGATTTTTACGACATCAAAGGCGCGCTCGAATTGCTGGCCGAAAACCTGGGGCTGGGAGCGTTTGAGCTTGCGCCGCTCACCACATCCGCGCATTTGCATCCCGGACGCGCTGCGCTAATATCGCGCGGCGGTCAGCCGGTGGGACAGGTTGGCCAGCTTCATCCGCGCGTGGCTGCGCATTACAAATTCAAACAACCGGTCTTTCTGGCAGAATTGGATTTCAGCGTCTTGCTGGCGGCAGCTCAGGTTGACGTGCGGTACCAGCCGCTGCCGAAATATCCGACCGTGGTGCGTGACATCGCATTGTTGATTGATACGAGCGTTGGTTTTGCCGCGCTCGAGGCGGCGATTTACCAGCTGCAATTGCCGGAATTGATCAGCGTTCGGTTATTCGATTTGTATGCGGGCAAGGAACTGCCCGCAGGCAAACATTCGTTGGCGCTTTCGTTGCGGTACCGCGCGGCAGATCGCACCTTGACCGACGAAGAGGTCAACGCTGCGCACGAACGCGTGGTGCAAACCTTGACGCAGGAATTCGCCGCCGAAATTCGCTAAATCGAAACGCGCGAAAATGAGCTGTTGAGAGTCACAGCGCCCAAAGGCCGTGCGCTGGTTGAGAAGCAGCAATTCTATATTTCTCAACTGCGCTGCTGTGGCTGATTCTTCCGCCTCGTTTTTGTCGGCTTTGATTTTGAGTTCAACCGCAACGGGAGCATTCCTGAGTATGGCAGTCGCCGGGCTAGACAAATTTTCACACCTGGAAGACAAAATTCATCGCACGGTCGAATTGTGCAAAACGCTCAAGCAGGAAAAAGAAGCGCTGGAACAGGCGCTGGCTGACCGGCAACGGGAACTGACCACGCTGGCAACCGAAAAAGAGCAACTGGCGCAACAGATCACTCGTTTGCAGGATGACCGCGACGCCATGAAGCTGAAGGTCGAAGCCATGCTCGATGCGATTGCCTTGTTAGAGATGGAAGCGGAAGCCGCCCGCAAATAACGCGCGGCGGAAAGGAAGGACGGTTCAATGACAACTGGAGCTCCGAACGGCGCCAACACTGAAGCCTCCGCACAACCGGTCAGTGTCAAAATCTATAACCAGACGTACATCATCCGGCCCAGTGACGGTAACGTCGAACGCACACAGCAACTGGCTGCGCTGGTGGATCAGCGCATGCGCGAAATTTCGCACGGGTTGCTGACTGCCGATTCGCTCAAACTGGCCATCCTGGCGGCGCTGCACATTGCCGACGAACTGGATCGCGCCAACGCTCGTTATGACGAGCTGAACCAGCAACTTTCCGCCCGTAGCGGCGAATGCGCCGATTTGCTCGACCAGGTGCTCAAAGCACAAAAATAAACTTTGTCCTGATACGAATCTCCTGCGGACAGCCGTCACCCGGATCGAATTGGTGTGACGTCAATTAGTTCCCAACTCTTGGAGGAAACGTGAAACGATTCATCTTAATCAGCTTGCTGGCGCTTTGCGCACTTGCTGCGGTGCAATTGAGCACCCAGGCGCAACGCAAGCCGGAAGCGCAAAAAACGGCGGCAAAGCCTGCTTCGCCCTATGGCAATACCGACGATATCACCGCCGCACAACTGAAAGATTATTTGTATTTCGTCGCGTCTGACGAAATGGAAGGCCGCAACACACCTTCGCGCGGTTTGGATTTGACGGCCAAATTTCTGGCATTGAACCTGTCGCGCTGGGGCTTCAAACCGGCCGGTACAGACGGAAGCTTTCTGCAAAAATTCGGCCTGACCAGCCGCCAGTTGTTGCCTGATACGTCATACGCTTCGTTCGGCGGACAGACCTACAAAGCCGGCGAAGATTTTCTGGCGCGTCCAATCGGCGGCGCGGCAACGGGCGGGTTGGTTTATGTCGGTTACGGATACGCTCTCAAAGCCAAAGGCATCAACCCATACCAGGGCCTGGATGTGCGCAACAAAGTGTTGCTGGTTGTCGAAGGCATGCCCAAAGGCGTGACTTTCCGCGATTTGACGGGCAAGCCCGGCGAAGATTTCGACACGCCCGAAACCTTTGCTCGTCGCAATGGCGCGCAAGGCATTGTTTACATTCCCAGCTCTTCGACGCTGAATTTCTGGGAGCAGCGGCATAAATCGTCGTTGAACCCGACGCGTCCCGTTCCCGAAGCGCCGCAAACGCCGTTGCCCGCGATCACCGCCTCAGAAAAATTGCTGGGCTTGATCCTGCAAGGCGAGGCGACGGATTACGAGACGATCAAGAAGCAAATGGGCGAAGGCGTGTTGGGCAATTCCTTTGCGCTGGGCGCGACCAAACAGATCAGCTTCACCGTCAACGTCAAAGGCAATACCACGATGACGCAAAACGTCGTCGCCATACTCGAAGGCAGTGACCCCACGTTGAAAAACGAATACGTTGCCGTCGGCGCGCATTACGATCACGTCGGTGTGGGCGCGGCTGATGCCACCGGCGATACGATTTTCAACGGCGCTGATGACGACGGTTCCGGCACGGTGGCTGTGCTGGCGATTGCCGAAGCGTTGGTCAAAGGGCCGCGTCCGAAACGTTCGATTCTGTTGGTCTGGCACGCGGGCGAAGAAAAAGGTTTGTGGGGATCGGAATTTGTGACGGCCAATCCGCCCGTGCCGCGTGAACAGATCATCGCGCAATTGAACATTGACATGATTGGACGCAGCAAAAAAGAAGGCGACACCAATCCGCGCAACGTCAATCTGACCGGGCCGAACGAAATTTACGTGATCGGTTCCAAGATGATGAGCACGGAACTGGGGGCGCTGAGCGAAACGGTCAACGATTCGTATTTGAAGCTGGCCTTCAATTACAAATACGACGCGCCGAATGATCCTGAGCGATTGTTCTTCCGCAGCGACCATTACAACTACGCGAAGCGCGGCATCCCGATCATCTTCTATTTCGACGGTGTGCACGAAGACTATCACCGCCAGTCGGATCACGCCGACAAGATTGATTATCAGAAGATGGAAAAAGTGACGCGTACGATTTTTGCCACGATGTGGACGCTGGCCAACAATCCCAGCCGTCCCAAAGTGGACAAACAATTACCCGCCGCATTGATGGGGAATTAACGCTGGCTGTAAGTCAGTAATCGCCACCCAAGCTCTTGGTGCCTGGGTGGCGATTTTTATTCAGGGCAGGGAATCTGGCGCTGGGTGGTCAGCGTGTTTTTCCAGACACGCGCGACAAAGACAGCGCTGGTATTGCTGACGCAACTCCGCGCGTGTTTCCGCGCTCAGTTTGATTTCGCCGCACCAGCAACCCGTCAACGTCGCGCCACAGACAAACGATTCGCCGCAGGCTTCGCATTGGCTTGCCGCGCGCCAGGTCGGCGAAAGCAATCCGGCGACATCTTGCCACTTCATTTGCGTTCCTTGCCGGTGACAATGGGCGCGCCTTCAGTCTTGCTCCATTCCGAAAACGAAGCGTCATACAGCGACACGTCATAGCCCAGATATTTCAGTGTGAAATAGGCGTGCGAAGCCTGCATGCCGGTGTTGCAATAGGTGACGACTTGTTGGCCGGGTTTAACGCCTGCCGTTTCGTAAAGCTTGCGCAATTCAGCGATGGGTTTCAGCGTTGGCGTGTCCTTGTTGGCGAGCGTATCCATCCAGTAAACATTGCCTGAACCGGGCAAATGACCGCTGCGTTGATTGGGCGTGCCTGCGTATTGTTCCGCAGGCCGCGCATCGAGCAATGAAACATTGGCGCTCGCAACGTTGGCCGCCACCCAGGACAAATCGCGCACGGCGTCGAGTTTGACGACGACTTCAGGATGCAAGCGCGGCGTGAATTTGGCTGTCGTCGGTGCGACTGGCGTGGTTTGCACTTCGCGCTTTTCGGCTTTCCATTTTTCCAACCCGCCATCGAGTAACGCCGCGCGTTGACCGTGTCCGAGATAATCGAGCGTGACAAATGCGCGCGCGGCTGCCAATCCGCTGTTGTCTCCGTAAAGTATGACGCGGCCTTCGTCGCCGATACCCAGCTTTTCAAAGACGGCTTGCAATTGCGCCACGGGCGGCAATTCGTTGGCGATGCCATCGCGCGTCGTCAGCAATTCGCCCAACGCCAGAAACCGCGCACCGGGAATATGGCCTTCGTCATAGGTTTTGCGGTCGCGCGTCACGTGCAATACCACCACGTTTTTGTCAGCCTGATGTTTGGCCAGCCAATCGGTTGAAACCAGCATTTCAGTGCGGACTTTGGTGGCGGCGGGTTTCGGTTGTGCCGCCAGCAAAAGCGGTAAGGAAACAAAAAGACAAATCGTCGCCACGAACAGGTGAATTTTGGAAGACATCTTCATAAAGGGCTCCTTTTAAGCTCGACAAGCTCTCGTCTGATAATCGCGTTTGTTGATTAACCTGAATATACTACTGGTCGTTCCCTGCGAAAACGCCAGCCATGATGAACCGGCTCTTGTGGGCCGCTTGAAGCAGTACAACTCTTTACCAAGCAAGTCCAAAAATAGAAAGCGATGCGAGCGAACTTTATGATTGGGATGTCTTTCAGGTTTGAAGAGGGCAGCCAATGGCTTCAGAAGGCTTCCCTGTCTGACGCTGGATTGATGTTTCTGTTTGAGAACTTGCTGATCTTTGTGCTGGTATTGCTTATGGGCGACTGGCTGGTTCGTCGTTATCGGCACAGGCCGGTTACTGTTCCTCCAGCTCCGCTCACCCGTGTCGAAATCGTCGTCGCGCTTGCCAATGTCGTTCTGAATACTTTGATCACGCTTCTTGGATGGCAGATGTGGAAGCACGGCTTGATTCGGTTTCGAACCGATGTTGGATGGGCGGCAGTGGCCGATGTGCCGGCCTTGTTGCTGATCATGGACTTGCTCATGTATTGGTTACATCGTGTCGCGCACCTCAGGTTTCTTTACCCGTATATGCACCTTTTTCATCATCGGTATGAGCGTGTTAGACCGCTGACGCTATTTGCGCTCAATCCGGTTGAGAATCTGGGATTCGGATGCTTGTGGCTGGCAGTCATCTCGGTTTACCCCGCGTCCTGGCTGGGAATGTCGGTATACCTGGCGCTGAACGTTGTTTTTGGTGCGGTCGGGCATTTGGGAGTTGAGCCATTGCCGAACTGGTGGGTGAAAACACCTGTGATCCGTTATCTCACCGGAAGCTCATTTCACGCGCAACATCATCAAGACTTGCATTACAACTTCGGCTTCTACACTTTGCTGTGGGATCGGATTTTTGGCACATTACGGCCGGATTATCACCAATGTTATGGACAAATACCGATGGCCGAACGCGAAAAGACGCCGTTAAGCGTGATCGGCTAGTTTATGGCCCTCGCAAAACTTGCGCCTTGTCGTAACTCATTTTACCTGGGCTCCTTATAAAGAAGACCAAGTTGACGACCTTGCGCGCCGCAACTTAGAATCCGCCTTCATTTCGGGCAGACAAGCAAGATCAACGCTGCCGTCCAGAAGAACGACCATCAGGAGAATTCACCACATGCGACGCGATGTCACCAGTTGGCACAGCACCCGGCTGTTTCAAGAAATGCCGCTGGTCGCTTATGGCCATTATGGCCCCCCGATTTTGATGCTGCCGACGGCAGCGGCTGATTTCCTGGAGTACGAACGCTTTCACCTGATTGATTCGGTGAAACCGTGGTTGGAAAACGGCAAAGCCAAGGCGTATTCGATCAACAGCGTTAACCGGCTGGCGTTGCTCAACAACCGCGCCGCGCCGTGGGAAAAGATCGAATGGTTGAATCGCTATGACAGTTACATCGTTAACGAGGTGTTGCCGCTGATTCGTCAGGATTGCGGCGGCGGTGATGTGAAACCCATTGTGGTCGGCATCAGTTTGGGAGCGTATCTGGCTGCCAACACCTTTTTCCGGCACCCTGATTTGTTTGGTGGCGTGATTGCGCTCAGCGGCAGTTACGACATCCGCAGCTATATGGACGGTTACTACAACGAAAGCGTGTATTTCCACAATCCAGTGGATTACCTGTCGCATTTGAACGACGATTATCACCTGCCGATTTTGCAGCACGGCGGGCGGACGATCATCCTGTTTTCCGGCCAGGGCTCGTATGAAGCCCCGGATCGTTCGCGTCGGTTGTCAGAGATTTTGCACAGCAAAGGCATTTCACACTGGCTGGATTTGTGGGGCCACGATGTGAATCACGATTGGCCCTGGTGGCGCAAAGCCATGCCGCATTATTTCGGCAAACTGTTTGGCTAAAAACAGCGCGAGAAGAGCGCGCAAGCAAGCGAGTCGCCGCGGCCTGAGATGGTTAACAGAGCAGGTGGCGCTCAGAAATAAACAAAGACCTGATTTGATAAAGGACGGAATCTTATGAAACAAGCGAGCAAGCTTTTTTGTACCGCGATGCTGATGCTGGCGTTGGCCATTTCAGCCTTGGCGCAAGACAATCACAAAGATCACAAAGATCACGGCAAACATGAGCAAGCCAAAGCCGCCACGGCCAAGAATGCCTTTCTGGGCAAAGGCGATGGCGTGACGACCTGTCCTGTGACCGGTGAAGAATTGGCCAACAAAGACATCAAGGCTGATTTCTATGGCCGCACGGTGTATTTCTGCTGCCCCGGCTGTTTGGCCAAGGCGCAAGCAGCGCCTGCTTCCTACATCAAAAAGACGCACGCCGAACAATTGGCTGCGGTGAAGAGTCAACCCAAAGCCGAAGCGCACGATCACGGCGCGATGGCAGCCAAGCAAGCCAGCGCCAAGGGCGAAGCCAAGTTCCTGGGTAAAGGCGACGGCGTCGAAACCTGCCCGGTGACCGGCGAACCCGTCAACAAGAACGTCAAAGCCGAGATCAATGGCCGCACGGTTTATGCCTGCTGCGAAGGCTGTTTGGCGACCGTGAAAAAAAGCCCTGAGTTGTACCTGAAGCCGGAAGCGAAGAAAGAAACCGCGTTTCTGGGCAAAGGCGATGGCATCGAAACCTGCCCGGTGACCGGCGAGAAAGTGGACAAGAAGTTCAAAGGCGAAGTGAACGGCCAAACGTTTTATGTCTGCTGTGAAGGTTGCATTGACACGGTCAAAGCCAATCCCGCCGCCTACCTGAAAGCGGCGAAAAAGTAAGCCGTCAGGCACACTGAAACAATCGTTGTTGAGAGAAGAGGGTCATTCGTGGCCCTCTTCTCTTTTTGTGGCGAGTGGTTATTCGTTTTGCGTGAGCTGTGCAAGTTCGGCTGCCTGATTCACGTTGATGAACAGTTGCGTGGCTTGCGCAAGCGTCGCGAAATCGCTGAAGGCAAGTTTTTGCACCTGCGCGTGAGCAAACAGCCGATCCACTTTTAACTGCCCAGTCGCAAGCTGGGTTTCGATCAGCGGCAAGCAGGACGTTTCGTAAAGTGCAACCAGCGGTTGCCAGCGTCCTGTCTGGTCGCAGGGCACAGTGATTTGTGCCTTGCCTGCCAGGTGCTTTTGGCAAAGGAACGCCAGAAATTCTGTGGTCAAGTAGGGCAGATCACAGGCGAGGATCAGCGCCGTTTCGTTGGCGTCGCAGCTTTTGAGCGCCGTGTGAATGCCGCCGAGCGGGCCTAAATGATTGTGCAGGTCGTAACTGACGTTGGCGTCGTAATCCGATGCCGTTGTCTGGTAGCGTCCAGCGTTTGGATTATCGGCGCTGATGATTACGGTGCGGCGCGCAGCGATTGGGCGAACCGCGTCCAGCACGCGTCCAAGCAGCGGACGCCCCGCAATTTCGACCCAGGCTTTGTCAGTGCCCATGCGGATGCTGCGGCCTCCGGCCTGAACAAAGCCGTGGATTTCGGGAAAGGGCACTGTGATGGTCGTGGATAAGGTTGCAGTCATCACAACAAACCATACAGGTCAGACTTTGTGTTGAGCAATCAGGCGCAAACAAAAATGCCGTAAGAAATAACGACTATCTCGTTGTTTCTTACGGCAAAGTTCTTCGAACAGGAATTCAGTGTTGCGGGCTAGCCAATGCGACCGCCGCCGCGCGGTGAATTGCCCGGACGCGGGGCCAGTTTGCGGCTGTTGTCGAACAGCTCCAGCATCGGATACCACGCGCCTTCGTTGGCAAAGGGGACATATTCAAATCCGCGCCCGAATGGATCATCGCGCCGGATGGTCAGATAGTTGATGCCCAGGGCCGAATAGATCGTCGCCGCGATGTCTTCGTATTGGGCCGGGCGATTTTGTGACCATTGCGGTTCCAGAATGTACGCGCCGTCTTGCGACGTCGTGCCGATCACTTTGCCGCCGACGACACCACCACCGGCAAACACCGCGAAATGTTGGAAGAAATGGTCGCGCCCATCTTGTCCGGTCAGTGGGCCGACCGTGCGTCCGAATTCGCCCATGATGACGACCAGCGTTTCATCCAGCAGCGTTCCGCCATTGATGCCTGGCGCAGCCGCCAAATCATCCAGCAAATTGGCCACGCCGACATCCAGCCCGGCACACTGTTGATAAAGCCCCGGCACGGTCTGGTTCGGCGTTTCGGATTTGGCATAGATGTCCTGATGATGATCCCAACCGCCAAAGTGGATCTGGATGAAGCGTGTGCCTTGATCCGCTTTGAGCAGGTTGCGCGCCACCACACAAGAGTTGCCAAACGCGTTGTTGCCATATCGCGTTTGTTCGTCGGTGGTGAATTTGAACGCCGCATCCACCGCCGGGTCATACATCATGCCTTTGCCGCGTTCGTAAAAACTGCCCATTGTGGTGACGTCATCGCCGAGCGGCGAATTGGTGCGCAAGGCGGCGTCAATCGTTTTCAGCACGTTGTAACGGCTGTTGAATGTCGCCTGGCCGTCAGCGTTGGTCAGACTGGTGATGCCGGTCGGTGCTGCCGTGACATCAAACGGTGCGTATAAGCCATTGAAATAGCCTTGTCCCATGACCGCGCCATTCGTATTCAACGATACAAACACCGGCAGTTTTTGGTTGGCTTTGCGTTGCGGTTCAAATTCCAGCGCGACCACGCTGCCCATGTTGGGAGCGATTTTGCCCAGTGCAGACGTTGGGCTGCGTGCGATTTGCGCCCAGGTCTGTTGCAGCGGATGCACCAGCGCTGGCGCACGCAAACTGCGCACGATGGCCAGCCGATTCAGTTGCGCCGCCAGTTTGGGCATCAAGCCTTGCGGAAAGAGCGTGCCGTTGTAAGTCGTGGGATTGAAATCCGCAGGCGTCCACGAACCGACTTTTAAGTCAAAGGTGTCGGTCTGACTGGGAGCGCCTGTGCAAAGGATGAAAACGCAATTGCGCGCTTTGCCGACCAGATGCAGGTCAACGGTTGTCGCGGCTTGCACCTCTGTTTTGAGTGCGCTGGCCAGGGCGTAACCCGTGACGCCTGCGCCTGCCAGTTTGAAAAAGCTCCGCCGACCCAGCACCGGGCCTGTCAGCGGCGAGGTCGCCGAACGCAGCGGTTTGCAAACCTCACATTCGTGTCCGTATTCCGTATGTTTTGCCATGGTTCACCTCTTGGGTTCCGCTGTGATAAGCCTAGTAATTGAAGATAAAGTCCATCTTGTTGAGCAACGTCCACTGGATTCCTTCGGTCGCTTCGCGGCGGCCAGCGGATGTGAAAAGCGGCGTCAGCGCATCGAGTTCCGTTTTGGTCGGATTGCGTGCCAGCGACGTCAGATACAGTTGCGTGACGATTTGTTCCGGTGTCAGGCTGGTGTTGGCCAACAACTTCGCCACCGTTGAGCCTGCATTGCTCTGGTGCACGCGCGTCATTACAAAAGGGTGATTCATCAGGTTGAGCGCTTGCAGGATGGTCGGCTCATTCGAGCGTGGTTTGACGTCACGGTCGCCGCGCACAAACGAATTCAGGAAGTTCTGCACTTGGGCATTGCCGCGCGGTTCGACGGTATCGGGCAATTGCATCGCCCAATTCACGGTGACGGTCGGCTGGTTCAGCGAGTCGCGCAATTGATAGCTGACGCCAATGCCGGACGCTTTCAGGATGGCGTCGTGGATTTCTTCGGCGTCGAGACGGCGTACCAACTTGCGTGCGTAATAGGGAACCAGGGCCAGGCTCCACGTGCCCGGATATTGTGACGAAAGCTGATAGGCGTTTGCTTTGGCAATGGTCGCAATCAGCGTGCGCAGGTTGTAATTGTTTTTGATGAAATCATCGGCCAGCGCTTCCAGCAATTCGGCATTGGCCGGTTGCAACGTCCAGCCGCTGGGCAAGGTCGCTTTGGGATCAAGCCGCGCCGGGTCAAACGAATTCGAGGGCGACACGAGCGCTTCGACCATCAGCTTTTCCCAGATGTAATTGACTGTCGCGCGCGCAAACTGTTTGTCGGCGGTGATCAAACGCGCGATGGCTTGTCGCCGGTTTTCGCCCGCATTCACCCCGCCGCCGCCCAAAATGTATTTCGGTTCGATGGAGGTTTTACCGTTAATCGGTGCGCGCGTTTGGCGGTTGCCGAAATCGGTGTTGAGCTGGTATTCGCCAGCATTCAACTCCGACACAATAAATTTGACGTAAAGCGGCTGGGATGATTGCACCTGCCGTTGACGGCGCACGCGCGCAAAGAACGCGGACATGCCCCAGGCTTCTTCGCGCGTGCGCTGCGACCCCCACAGATTGACGGCGTCGAGGTGGCGTGGGCCATCGTGGCAAAGCAAACAATCGAGCGCGCTGATGCCCAGAAACATTGTCGCCGTGTTGACGGCGGTGCCGTCCATCGAATCTTGCGCCGGTCCCATCGGCACAATGCCGCCGACGATGTGGTTGACTTCGCCGGTGACGAAATTGTCGCCGTTGCTGACGATCATCTCGGTCGCCATCTGTTTGTAACTCTTGTTGGCAGTCAGCGACGTTTTTAAGTAGTTGTAAAACGCATCGCGCCCGCCGGTGTAACGCGTCACGTTGGTCGAGCGTGCGTTGTTGCGCAGCAAATCGCCGAAAAACATCGTCCATTTGTCCACGTATTCCGGCGAGCCGACCAATTTGTCTACCAGTGCGTCGCGTTTGTTGGCTGTTTTGTCGGCGAGGAAAGCCGTGACGTCTTCGGCGGCGGGAATGCGCCCGGTCAAATCCAGATAAACGCGGCGGATGAATTCTTCATCGGTGCATAGCGGCGCTGACTGAATGCCGTCCTTGGCCATTTTGTCGAACAGGATGGTATCAATGAAATTCTTGCGCGGGATGTCTTGGGGCGGCACCAGCGCCAATTCGGTAGAAGTTGCGACCGTTTGTGCCAACCATTGCGTGGCCTGAGAGACTTCTTCGCGATGACGGGCGGCGGCGGCGCGCATGCCTTCAGGGTTTTGCAGATACCCGCAATCGTCGCGCGTGGTTTTGCGCTCCGGTTCCTGCGGCGGATCGTCGTTAAATGCTGCCAGCGAGGGCGTAACCCAGCCGCTGCGTTCCCATACCGCCAACGCAACCGCCACGGCGATTGCCAATAACACACATCGTTTCAACCGATTCGGCAGGGATTGCTTGCCGAACCACAGTTGTACGCGTTGCAATAACATATTGTCCTCCTGTAAGCAGTTGGCTCTGTGATCTGTTCTGTCGTTCGCGCTTTTTTCTCGTTGCTTTGCCTCATGGGCAGTCAACTGAACGCGGAGTTAGAGCCAGAGGGGGCGGGTTTGGCCTGAATAATTTTTGTTTGGCGAAAGATTTTTGTGCCCCATCCGGGATGCGGCTGGCTGCGTATAATCAGGGCGGGCTTTGCGGATTTGCCGCCGAAGCCTTTTTCAACGCTGACACTCCACAAAGGAAAAACTATGTCGAAAATCGGATACTTGCTGGCGCTGGCACTGTTTTGCGTGCTGGCGATACAGCGTGTTGGAGCCGCACCGCCTGGCAAGCGTGTCGTTGTCTATGACAATGTCGCGACCGAAGTTGCTGCGCCACCTGCGGCATTTGCGCCAACAACGAACGCTCAGGACCTGTGGGTCACACTGAAAGACCTGACGCGCGCCACCAAATTTACGCTCAAGCCACAGGGCGTGTGCCGCGATCAACTTTGCTTTCCCATTCCCAAAGGGCGCAAAGCGGCTTTTTTGCACAAACAGGGGACGGTCACGTGGTTCAATTTGAGCGAATTTGCCCGGTTGGCGCGCCAGCCGGAAGCTTTCGATGCCACGCTGGCGATCTGGTATTTCGGCCCGCGCAGTGAAGAGCAAAATTCGTTCGTCAGTTCATTGCAAGCGCCGGATTTCACCTTGCCCGATGCCAATGGCAAGTTGCATTCGCTGCGTGAGTTTCGCGGCAAAAAAGTGCTGTTGTTGACCTGGGCTTCGTGGTGAGGTTGCCGCTTTGATCTGCCAGGCTGGCAGAAATTGTACGCGGAATTGAAGGGAAAGAATTTCGAGATTGTTTCGGTTGCGCAGGATACGGGCGGCGTCAAAGACGCAGGCAAATGGATCGAAGCCGCCAAGCCCGAATACACCGTCTTGATTGACACGCAACATTTGATCACGCGGTTGTACGACATGGTCAACGTGCCCACCGCAGTCTGGATTAACGAACAAGGCCGTATCGTGCGCCCGAACGAAGTTGCTTATGTGGATGACCGGTATCGCTCCATGCACCGGTTGGACGCGGCGGAGTATCTGGCGGCGATTCGCGATTGGGCCGAACACGGCGCTGCCAGCAAGTTTGTCTTGAGTGAAAAAGAAATGCGTGAACGATTGACGCCGCAAAAACCGGAATGGGCATTGGCGGCGGCGGAATTTGGTCTAGCGGAGTATTTGTATCGTGCCGGGCAGGGAGCGGCTGCGATCCCACATTACAAAGAAGCGCAGCGGCTGAATCCTGAAAGCTGGAATTACAAACGTCAGGCCTGGGCTTTGTCAGACGCAGAGCGCGATTACGGCACCAGCTTTATGAAAGAAGTGCAGAAACTCAACGGCAAACCGTATTACGCGCCGCGCCAACTGCCAAAAGAAAAGAAGCCATAGCGCAGGACGAAAAACGGTTGGGCTCAATGAGGTCCAAATTCACTTTGGCATACGGGGGGCCACAGAGGCACAGAGGTCTCTAAGCATTTCTTTGAGCTTCCGTGATTCTGTGGCGAATCCGTAACGCTGAGCTAAATCAGAACACACGACATTGATACACGAGAAAGTCAGGACACCAAGATTCATCGGAATGTTTAAGCGTCGCGTGTTCTGATGACGGCTGTTACGATTTAGATCGTTTTTCGATTCGCTTTACGGATTAGCCACAGAGTCACGGAGCCTCAGAGAA
Source organism: Acidobacteriota bacterium (assembly GCA_016789605.1). Classification (GTDB taxonomy): domain Bacteria; phylum Acidobacteriota; class Blastocatellia; order RBC074; family RBC074; genus RBC074. The sequence continues at coordinate 66 of JAEUQO010000092.1, read as the reverse complement.
AGACTTGGAAACCTCTGTGGCTCTGTGCCTCTGTGGCAAAACCCGTACGCCAAAATGAAATCTGAT
>JAEUQO010000077.1 GCA_016789605.1 Acidobacteriota bacterium | reverse complement strand
CCGTTTATGAACGCGCAAAAACTGAAAGAACCGATCTTGCTGATGCACGGCGAAGCCGACAACAACGCCGGCACGCATCCGATTCAGAGCGACCGGTTTTATCAAGCGCTGAAAGGCAACGGCGGCAATGTGCGCTATGTCACCTTGCCACTCGAATCGCATGGTTATGCCGCGCGTGAATCCATCGAACACACCTTGTGGGAGATGATCACGTGGTTTGACAAGCACGTGAAAAACGTACAGCCGACTTCCGCGTCGCGCTAGTTTCGCGCCACTCTCCGCCCACGAAGCCCACGAGCATTGCGTGTGCTTCGTGGGCGGACGCAACTTAACGACGTTTCCACAACGCAAAGACAGATGCGCTATTGGTTGATGAAATCCGAACCGGAATCGTTTTCGATTGACGATCTGGCGCGGGCAAAAAAGCAAACGACAAGCTGGGACGGCGTGCGCAATTACCAGGCGCGCAATTTCATGCGCGAGATGCAAATTGGAGATCAGGTCTTTTTCTATCACAGCAACGCCAATCCGCCCTGCATCGTCGGCCTCGCCGAAATCGTGAAAACCGCGTACCCCGATCACACCGCGCTTGATCCGCGCGATCATCATTACGACCCCAAAGCCACACCCGAAAACCCCATCTGGGAAATGGTGGACATCAAACTGGTGCGGAAATTTGCCGTGCCGCTTGCGCTTGATGATTTGCGACAGGTGCGCGGCCTGGAGAAGATGGAACTGTTGCGCAAAGGTTCTCGCCTGTCTGTGCAACCGGTCAGCGCCGCCGAAGGGAAACGTGTTCTGGCGCTCGCCGAAAAGAAAGCCGCCAAGGCATAACCTCGCCTTGCTCATTCCAATCCCAACGCATTCTGATTTATGGCCAAAGAACTTCGCTTCACACCACAGCTTTTCGATTTCTTGCGCGAACTGAAAGCCAACAACAACCGCGAATGGTTTGACGCGCACAAACAGCGCTATCTGGATGATGTGCGCGATCCGCTGCTGGCTTTTATTGCCGCCTTCAAACCCAGACTGGCGCTGATCAGTCCGTATCTGGTGGCGGATCCCAAACCGACTGGCGGTTCGATGTTTCGCATTTACCGCGACACGCGCTTTTCTAAAAACAAAGACCCATACAAAACCGTCGCCTCGGCGTTTTTCTGGCATCAATCCGTGGGCAAGGAAAGCGCAGGCGTTTATCTGCATTTGGAACCGGAGCAGTGTTTCATGGGCATCGGTTTGTATCACCCCGATCCGGCGACGCGCACCAAAGTGACAAACGCCATCGCCAAACAAACCGACACCTGGAAAGCCATCACCACCGGCAAAGAGTTTCGCAAGCAATTCAAAATGGAAGGCGAATCGCTGGCCAAGCTGCCCAAACAATACGACCCCGAACATCCTTTTGCCGACGATTTGCGGCGCAAGGATTTCATCGTCTGCAATTACTTTTCTGACAAACAGGCTTGCGCCAAAGACTTTCTCGACCGCGTAGACAAGCTGACGCAATTGTCTGCGCCTTATCTGGAATTTGTGATCAAAGCCGTCGGCTTGAAGTGGTAACCCGGCGTCTGAACGGCTGCCAAACGCATGAAAGAAAAGAAAAAGGAAACTCAGGACGAACTGAAAGCGCGCGCCTTGCAGATTGTGCGCGGGTTGAAAAAAACGTATCCGCAAGCGACCTGCGCGCTCAATCACGGCAATCCGCACGAGTTGCTGATCGCGACCATCCTTTCCGCGCAATGCACCGACGAACGCGTCAACATCGTGACGGCGACGCTGTTTCGCAAATATCCGCGCCTGGAAGATTACGTCGCCGCCGCGCGCGAAGAGTTGGAACAAGACATCAACTCGGTCACGTTTTTCCGCAACAAGGCCAAGGCCATTCAAGGCATGGCGCAACTGTTGTTGGAAAAGCACGGCGGCGAGGTGCCGCAAACGGTTGACGAATTGGTGGCCCTGCCCGGCGTCGGACGCAAAACCGCCAACGTCGTGTTGGGCACGGCTTTTGGCATTCCGACCGGCGTCGTGGTGGATACACACGTTTCGCGCCTGACGCAATTGCTTGGGTTGACCAAAAACAAAACGCCGGAAAAGATCGAAGCGGATTTGATGGTTTTATTGCCGCAAAAAGAATGGATCGAGTTTTCGCATCGGCTGATCTGGCACGGACGCCGCGTGTGCATCGCGCGCCGCCCGAAATGCGCAGACTGTTCGCTGGAATCTCTTTGCCCTTCGTCAAAGCTCAAACAAGCATGACGACCAAACCTGCCATGGAACGATTAGGCCCTGACGAATTACGAGATGCGACCAGGTTTGTTTTGCGCGCAGAGTTTACCCACCAAGAGATCGCCCAATTTGCGCAGGAATATTTCTGGCAGCACCGTAGCTGGATTACCTGGGCGATCAATGCGCTGTTGCTGTTGAACCTGGCGGCGCTGTTTCTTGTCGCTCGCCAACAGGGTTACTCGTTTGGCCGGGCGTTGACGCTGTGGGGCTGGGCTATGTTGGCGACGTTTCTCCTTTTGCTGCCTGTTCACGAAGCCATTCACGCGCTGGTCTATTGGTGGCAAGGCTGCCGCGATATTCAGTGGTCGTATTCCTTGCGCGGCTTTGCGGTTTATGTCACCGCGAATCAGTTTGTCGTCAACGCGCGCGAATTTTTCTGGGTTGCGGTGATGCCGTTTCTGGTGGTCAGTTGCGTGTTGCTGACGTTGGCGGCGTTGGTTCCGGCGTGGCGGTTTTTTCTGCTGAGCATGCTGTTGGCGCATACCGCAGCCAGCAGCGGCGATTGGGCGCTGATCAATTATTTTTGGCTGCGGCGCGGTGAACAGGTTTATACCTTTGACGATGTGCCAGCGGGGAAAAGTTATTTTTATGCGCGCGTGGCTGCCACTGGTCGCTGACAAGGCATGAGTTCTGTGCTGACAAAAGCCGAGAGCCTTTCTTTGCCCGTGGGGCGGTTTGCGCCTTCGCCGACGGGCGAATTGCATCTGGGAAATTTGCGCACGGCGTTGGCTTCCTGGTTGTCGGTGAAAGCGCGCGGCGGACGCTGGCTGATTCGCATTGAAGACGTTGATCTGGCGCGCTGCAAACCGGTCTGGGCTGAAACGCAAGTGCGTGATCTGGCTGCTCTGGGGCTGGAATCTGACGCCGCCATTGTCTGGCAAGCGCAACGCAGCGAATGGTATCGCGCGGCGCTTGATCATTTGGCCCGCCAAGGCAGTCTGTATCGCTGCCGCTGTTCCCGCAAAGATTTGCAATTGCTCGCGTCAGCGCCGCACGGCGACGAAAGGCTGCGTCCGTATCCGGGGCGTTGCCGGGCGGACAAGGTTGCGCGCTTTTTGCCTGATGCGCTGCGCGTTGCATTGCCCGCAGGTGTCGTCGCGTGGGAAGACCGGCTTTGCGGTGCGCAAGCGGATGATCCGGCGACCTTGACGGGCGATCCGGTCTTGTATCGTCGAGATGGATGTTTTGCCTATCACCTGGCGGTGGTTGTGGATGACGGCGAGCAAGGCGTGACCGAAATCGTCCGCGGTGGTGATTTGCGTGAGGTCACTGCGACGCATTTCCGTCTGCAAGAATTGCTGGGCTATCAGCATCCGCAATACGCGCATTTGGGATTGGTCACCGGACCGGATCACGCGCGGCTCGGCAAACGCGCAGGAGCGGCAAGTTTGTCTGCTTTGCGCGAACGCGGCGTGACACCGGAAGAGTTGCTCGGCTGGCTTGGCTGGAGTCTGGGTTGTCTGGAGCGCCCGGAAGCGTGTCGCGCCACAGACTTGCTGGCGCATTTTTCCTGGGACCGCGTCCCCGCCGGTTCAGTGGCGATTCCTGCCGCCTGGACATAACGCCGTAGCCGTTCAGCGGGCTTTTGAGATTCCGCAAGGCTGTATTATGGTAACGCCCGTTATTTTGTGGCCGAAATCGGCCCTCAGTTTTCACAAAAGGATTCACATTGCATGAAACGCTATTTGCCCTTTGTCATCATTGCCGCCGTGTTGTTGGTCGGATTGACCGCAGGCGCATTGATGCTGCGTTCAAACCAGCCGGAATCGACTTCGAGTACGGCTCCGGTGGCGAAACCTACGGTGACGACCGGCGTGACGACTGCCAAAGGCGTGGTCACCATTGAAGAATTCGGTGATTACCAATGCCCGCCCTGCGGATTGCTGCACCCGGAGATGAAGAAGATCAAGCAGGAATTCGGTGACCGCATTCGCTTCATTTTCTATCACCTGCCGCTCGTGCAAATTCACCCGAACGCAATGCCCGCCGCGCAAGCCGCCGTTGCTGCCGGTGTACAAGGCAAATTCTGGGAGATGCACAATCTGCTCTATGAAAATCAGAAGATGTGGGCTGAAGCGCCGGATTTGCGGTTGATTACGGTGAATTTCGCGCGCCAGTTGGGGCTGGATACGGATTGGTTTATTCGCGATCTGGATGGCGCACAAGTGAATACGACCATTTCAGCGGATATGCGTCGCGCCAGTTCACTGGGCGTGAATGGCACGCCGACCGTCTTTGTGGATGGGCAGTTGGTCGAAACGGACAAAATGACCGTTGATGGATTGCGCCAGATGATTAGTCAGCGGTTGAATGCCCGCTAGTGCGCGGCAGGGTAAACCAGCCGATCAGGGCCAACACAGTCAGCGTGATCGTTGTTGCCGCCGACAACAGGCAAAATTCGCAAAACGCGTGCAACACAAACGCCTGAACGTAAAGCAGGCCCAACGTCGTGAGCAGCATCGGCGCGACGACCAACGCCAGCCCAAGTCGTGCGCGGTCATATCCGAAAGCGGCCAGCGTCGCCAGACTGAAAGCCAGGAAATATGCCAGCGCGCCAAAGCTCGCCGTCGGAATGCCGGCAAACGAGGCGTAACTGCTGCTGAGCACGGCGGAACAGCCATTGGTCACCGTGCATTTGACGCTTTGTCCGGTCAAATGTTGCACGGTCAGATAGAGTGAGTCTCCCAACCCAAGCAAAGAAACAAGCATGGCGGGTCCGTAAATCCAGGCTGGGTGGCGTTGTGCGGCAGTTCGTGAATTGGTCATCATTGCTGTCGTGTGGATCGTAAAAATCAGAATGTCAGGTTTAACGGGCGGATTTGTAACACCGATCCGCCGCCGTCTCAACCGGCAAAGGAGCCGAAAGTGAAACCCCGTTCCTTTAACCTCGTGTCGCGTCTGTTTGTTGTGTGCAGTTTGTTTTGCCTGCTGCTTGTCGCCGTGCAATCGGTCGCACTGCAACAAGCTCCCCAAGCATTCATTGATGGCACGGGACCGGGGTGGCGCACCTTGGGGCAACAGGATTTTGCGCCGGTGAATGGCTATCCCGACACCTGGACGTGGAAAGACGGTTTGTTGACCTGTTCCGGCAAACCGATTGGCGTGATGCGCACGCAACAGAAATTCACCAACTTTGAACTGGTCGTCTCCTGGCGGCATTTGCGTTCAGCCGGGAACTCAGGCGTTTTTGTTTGGGTGCCCGATGAAGCGCTCAAGGATTTGCAGCCCGATGTTCTGCCGAAATATGGCATCGAAGTGCAGATGCTCGACCACGGATTCAAGGAACAATACGAAAAACGATCGGGCAAAAAAGGCGACTGGTTCACCACCAACGGAGACATTTTCGCTGTGGGCAATTCCAAGTTGACGCCGTTTCCGCCGCTGTCGCCCAACGGATCGCGCAGCTTTCCCCGCAAAAACCTGAGCAAAGGCGTCGGCGAATGGAATCACTATTATGTGCGCGGCATCAACGGCGAAGTGCGGTTGTGGGTGAATGGCGAAGAAGTTTCGGGCGGTACGGGCGCTGATCCGCGCACCGGTTATTTGTGCCTGGAATCTGAAGGTTCGCCGATCGAATTCAAAAACATTCGCGTGCGCGAATTGCCCTAAAATCTTTCCTGACAGGAAAAATGCTTGCGCTTCAAACGTGCTTGCTTACACTTTCATCGCCCGTGTTCAAACTACGAGCCAAGGCCCCCGATTCCCAACCCAACAACTGATGGCGACCGTCCGTCGCCGTTTTTCTTTCATAGGAGGCTTATGAAAACACGACTCTTCAGCCTGTTCATTGCCGCTGCGTTGCTGGTCGCCCTGGCCGCACCGTCGTTGGCCACGGCAGCATTCAGCTTTCGCATTCGCGCGGAAATTCCGTTTGAGTTTATGGTCGGCAGCAAGCGGTTGCCCAAAGGCGAATACCTGATCGAACAGACGGGCGATAATGGCGCTGTCACCATTCGCCACGCCAAAAAAGGGAAGTCGGTTATTTTCACCGTTGTGCGTGGCAAGATGACTGACAAACCGAAATCGAAGCTGGTGTTTCATCGTTACGGCGAACAGTACTTCCTGGCGCGCATCTGGGACGGTTCCAGCGATACGGTCTTGAAGCTGGACAAATCCGGCGCGGAAAAGAAAGCCGCCAAACTGGCCAAGAAAGAAGAAAATCCTGACGAAGTGCCAGTGAACGACAAATAGCAAATCGAGAACGAACGGTTTGGTTTGTTTTCTCGTGCGCCCGGCAAGCTGACGGTCAGCTTGCCGGGCGCATGCATTTTTATGCTTGAGATGCTTTCGTTCGCAGGGCTGATTTGACTGCGCAGGCGATTTGACGGTGATCAGCGGCGGCGGTAGATTACGCCCGTCCAACCGCAATTTCAGACATTACAGGTACTACGAGCAATTTCGATTGGTCCTGACGCAAAAGAAAAGGCCGATCAACGATGCCCGCGCCACCCGTGTTGTGCGCGGATGCGTGGAGCCAAGAATCATCATCATGAAGAAAACATTTCTGGTTTTGCTCATTGGTTTGCTGCTAGCCGCACCGCTAACGCGCAGCAAAGGGCAGGAGACGGGGGCGTCGGATTTGCAGGCGGCGAATGACGCCTGGCAGGAAGGCAAATATGCCGAAGCGTTGCGTACATACTTGCGCCTGCTGCAAAGCCCTGCGGGTGATCAGTTTGTCGCGCCGATTGCGCGGCAAACCGGCGAATTGTTTCAGACGGAAGAATTGACCAACGATGGCCGCGCGCCTCGCTTCAGCCCGGATGGCAGCCTGGTCGCGTATGAGATTGGCCCCGCCGCCAAACCTGTCACGCGCATTGTGCCCGTGACGGGGGAACACGCTGTGCTGGCCGATTTGCCCGGCTCCGGGGCGGTGTTTGCGCCGTCAGGCAAAAAGGTCGCGTACTTGAAATTGACGCCGAACGATGAATTGGCCAAGGCGCAAGCAACGGCTGACAATCCCAGTACGCCGTTACAAGCGCGGTTTGTCGCGTTGCAAACGGTCAATTGGTTGCAATGGAAACTCTCTGTCATTGTCGTGCGTGATTTGCGCACGCAGCAGGAAACCGAGTTGCCGACGGGCGATTTGCTGAAAAGCACGCTGGCGTTTGCCAAAGATGACGAGACCGTATTTTTTGTCGGCGCGAAGCCGGGCGAGGCAAATCGCAATGACATATACGCATTGAAACCGGGCGGGCAGCCAGTAGTTGTGACGAACGGCGAAGGATTCAAAACTGCTCCGGTCGTTGATCCATCAGGAAAATCGTTGCTGGTTGGGGTGCCGCTGAGCAATCCGTTTCCGCCGCCGCGCAATTTAGACGGATCTGCCAATACAGGCGCTGGGCAAGCGACCGGGCAACGCCCGGTGGGCGCAGCGCCCGGCGGCGGCGCTGCGGTGTTAGGGTTGTCGAAATACGGCGTCGTCAATTTGGCCGACGGCAAAATCACGCCCTTCGATGGATTTCCACCGGTGTTTTCCGCTGATGGCAGCGCGCTGACATATTTGACGCGTTCGCCACAGGAAAACGCGATTATGGTTTTGCCGGTTGGCGGCGAACCGGCCACCGTGTTGAAAACGACCGACCGATTGGACACACCGTCGTTTTCGCCGGATGGGCAACAACTGGTTTATGCGCGTATGACGCGCACGGACTGGGAACTGTTTTTGATCGGGCGCGACGGCAAAAACGAAACGCGGCTGACGCGCGAAATCCAGCACGACATTCTGCCGCGCTTTCTCGGCAAAGATCGCTTGCTGGGGATGATTGGTGAACCGCGTCACCGCCGGGCGTATCTGTATGATTTGGCGACCCAGATGCGCACACAGATTTTTCATAACAACTCCGTGCGTACGATCTCGCCGGAATATGTCTGGTCGCCGTCGCCAGATGGCAACAAGCTGCTGATTCAGGCTGATCGCGACGGTGATACCGTGTCTGCTGAACGCGGCGTGTACCTGGTAAATCTTGATCGGCAGGTGAGCAAAGCTGTATTGCTGGCGCGCCTGGAAAAACAACTGGCGTCCGAAACGGCGTTGTACAACGAAGGGCAGCGCATCTTTGCTCCGCTTGCGGCTGATGTGCGCCGCGTATTGGAACAGGCGTCGGTCAGCCGTGTTTACGGACACGAAAAGGCGCTGTTTGATTTTGATTCCAAACACATTTCGCGTCCGGGCAACAAACTGGCGATTGAATATTTGACCGCGGCATACAAGTCGTTTGGTTATGACGCCGAGCAGCAATGTTTTGACAACCGCACGGCGTTGGGCGGCAAAACCTGTAACGTGATTGCCAGACTGAAAGGCACAGAACATCCCGAACTGGTTTATGTCGTCAGCAGCCATTTCGATTCCGTGCCGGTCGGCCCAGGCGCGGACGACGACACGTCAGGTACGGCGGCGTTGCTCGAAGCCGCGCGGATGCTGGCCAAAACACCGCAACCGGCGACGATCATTTTTGCTTCCTTCACGGGAGAAGAAGCCGGATTGCTTGGCAGCCGCGAATTTGTGCGGCGCGCGCAAGAAGACAAGCTGAAAATCGTCGGCGTGCTCAACAACGACATGATCGGTTGGGCAAATGATCAGCGACTGGACAATACGATCCGCTATTCCAACGACGGCATTCGCGACATACAACACGCCGCCGCGCTGCATTTCACGCGGCTGATCACTTATGACGCACGCTGGCATCGCGGCACTGACGCGACGGCGTTTTACGAAGTCTATGGCGACATCGTCGGCGGCATTGGTTCGTATCCGGTGCTGGGCAATCCGAATTATCACCAGCCGACCGATTTGCTAGAGACGGTCAATCATCAGTTGATTGTCGAAACCAGCAAGACGACTGCGGCAACGTTGATGATGCTGGCCTCCAGTCCGTCGCGGTTGCGCGATCTGAAGGTCGAAAAATTTGACGGCGCCACCGCCGAGCTATCGTGGACGGCTGCGCCCGAAAAAAGCGTGCGCGGCTATTTGGTCAGTTATCCAGGGCTGAAACAGCCGCTCAAGGTGAGCACGCCGCGCGTGACGTTGCGCAATGTGAAGCCGGGCACGGTTGTCAGCGTCAAGGCGTTTAATGCGCGCGGTCTGGAAGGCTGGGATTGGTCGCGCATCACGCTGTCGGCCAAATAACCCCTCAACGCCAGGAGGAATCATATGCTTGCAGGAAAACCAATGGACGAATGGATCGCGCAATACGCCAAAAGCCACCAGCATCCGGTGAACCGGTTTTGTCACACGCTCGGCATTCCGATGATTGCCATCTCGGTGTTGTTGTTTGCGGCGGCGCTGGTTGTGCCCGGCTTATGGATTTGGCCGGTGACGTTGTTTGTTGTCGGTTGGGTTTTGCAGTTCATCGGCCACTGGTTTGAAGGCAAGCCGCCAGAATTTTTCAGCGACTGGCGCTTCCTGTTTGTTGGTTTGCGTTGGTGGTTCGCCAAAATCGGCGGTCGCGCTTAGCCAGACGACAGGAACTCTGAATCAGATGAGCAAGACAAATGCGGCAGAAGCTTCCGGCTTCTGCCGCATTTGTCTTTTGGGGTGTTAGGCGATGCGGCGCGGAATGCGAATGGAATCATCCGGCTGTGTGTTGAGTGTGACGGTGGTGCCGTCAAACTTCGTCAATGTGAAGCCAGAGAATTTTTCGTTGTAGCAAGAATTGAACTCGGTCAGTACGCTGAGCGCGACTGCCTCGCCCAGTTGCAACCCTGCTATTTCATCCGTGCGCCAATGGACGCCCGCCGTGTCACGGCCATACGCGATGTTCGATGCCAGCTTGTTTAGCTCTGTGCCAATCGTCAGTTGTGCGCTGGTAAATGGTTGCAACGACAACCCATCATCGCTGGCCACCACCGGATTGGGAATGACGAACGATTCGTTGAAAAACGCTTTGAGCACAGTCGTACACGCTCCCGCGATGGTCGCGTGGCCGCCGGGATATGCCGGATGCACCGGACAGCCTTCGGGATAGGCCATGGGCAGCAAATAGCTGCCGTATTTGCTGAACACTGCGGGCAACGCCAGCGAAGAGAACAGCGAATCAGGCAAGGGGTATTTGGCTGCGCGGTTGATGTGGTTGTGCAATCGTCCGGCGTATTCTTCCGGACGAATGCGACGATGCAATTGCCATTTCTGATACCAAGCGGCTTTGAGCGCCAGGGCGGCAACACGTGCGACCAGATCATGCACGTGCGGGCTGCCGAACGTGGCGAAACCGGCTTGTCGGCCAGATGTCTTGTATGGATTGGCGTCGTCCAGTGCGGCTGCCCCGAAACTAAGCAGAATCTGGGCGGCGATGGAAAAGGCCTGGAATGAGTAATCAGTGTGCACGTATTCCGCCAGGTCGCGGCCATTGCGTATGTAACGTGTCGTGCTGTCAAACGTCGCAGCCGTGGCAGGCGGTTGCCCATTCTGAACACCCAGCCAGGCTTGATACCCGGTGAGGTGATCGTTGCCCGCGACAGTCGTGCGATAAAGCTGCGGGATGGGCGTCGAACCAAGATTGAATGGCTTCCACAAAAACTGTGAAATCATCGGACCGATGTCTTCGCCCGGCAAGCCGCCGCGAAAGAGGGTGTTGGCATTCAGGCCGCTGAATTCGGGATAGCGTTGCAGGTCTTGCAGTGCGGCATTGGTCAACCGTTCGTTGCCGTATTGTGACAACGGTACGTCGCGTGTCATTGCCCGCCAATAAAGTTCCACCAACTCTTTGGCAACGGTTTCGCTGGCAAAGTCTGGCGCCGCAGGCAAGGCCAGCGCGTGCGTGTCTGTACCTTCCAGGTCAAAGGCCAGTGCCGCTTGCGGGTTTACCAGCCTGCCGGATGAGCCGCGTGGAATGAGCTCAAACGCTTCTGGCAAACCGCTGGTCAGCGCCTTGAGCATCATTTCATAGGCGAACGGCTCTACCTCGCCCAGTTGGTTGTGCGGCAAGGTTTTGCTGAAATTGGCCCAGAACCCAGGCATGACGGCTTCGTCGTTGCTGGTCGGATGTTCAGGGATACGTTGGCTGTAAGCATAGCGGGCACATTGCTGACGAATTTGAAATGCGCGCAAGTGCCGTTGTTCTGTCGCCAGCGGGCCGACTTCACTGGCCTCGGCGGATGGTGTTTCGCCGAGCAGCAAGGACGCCGACATGCCTCCGGCGGCCAAAGCTGCCGTTGCAACACCGCCCGCTTGGCGTAGAAAACGGCGGCGTCCCAGTGAGCCTGGCCGTGTTTGCGATGATTGGTCAGTGTCTGCCGATAAACGAACGAGTGCATTGTGAGGGGTTCGCGTGAGGTCTTTCATGAGCAATACTCCGAGAGATAGAGACACGTCGGTCGTGACAAATAGCAGCGGGAGCTATTTGCGAAACGTTGTGTCGTGTTTGAGTGGAGGGCACAAACGTATGCTTGCTGTAGGTGAGATAAACAGCCGTCGGAGTCTGAATTGGTGGGGATGAGCGTGATCTCGCCACTGACCGGGGGCCTGAGCCTGTGTTCGAGGCGGGCGGATGTTAATCAGGCGGCGCTGAAAAAACAAGCGATAATTTTGCCTTCGGTGCAAAAACACGCAGCTTGCCCATTCAGAACCCAGCAGGTAGCATACTTCCGCCTGCATTCCGCAGTGCATTTACCCAATCACATTAGATCACCAAAGGATTGAAGCAATGGATTCACACCGCAATGCGCCGCTGGCCAGCGCTTTACGCCAGCGCGTTGCTTGGCTGGCACTCGTCTTTTCCTTTCTCATTAGCGCCACCGCCTGTCAGCGAACGCCGCTCGACATCAATGGACCCTGGCGCGGAACCGTCAAAAATCCGTCGGGCGAAGAAATCGCCTTCACGCTCGAGCTCAAAAAAGAAGGCGAACAAATCACCGGCGCATTGGTCAATGGCGATGAACGCGTGACCGCCAGCAGCGGGTCCTTTGACGGCAAAATGCTCAAATTGCGGTTCGATTTTTATGATGCCGAACTGACCGCGACGCTGGATGAGGCTGGCGTCATGAAAGGCGAATTTGTGCGGCAGTATCGTCGTCAGATGTTGAAACGGCCCTTGCAGGCGACGCACAACGCGGCAAACGAAAGCGCCAGCAACACGCCAGGTGGTGATGTTAGCGGCGAATGGATCTTGCGTGTCGGCGAAGCCCCCAAACAAAGTTTGTGGCGCGCGGCTTTTTCGCAACAGGGAGCGGACGTGCGCGGCACGATCATTCCGATGTCGGGCGACTGGGGCCAGATGAGCGGCGCCGTGGAAAACGGCGAACTGAAGTTGTATCGCTTTGATGGCATCAATGCGCGCGTGCTGAAAGTGAAACTGACGGGGCAGGGAACTTGGGAAGGCCTGGTGGACTTGGGCTTGTTTGATCCGCAACGCAAAGTTGTCGCTGAACGTCTGACCGCGCAAAACAAAGACCTGGTGGCCAGTTTGCCCAACCCCGTGACGTACACACGCATGAGCAATCCGGCAGAGCCGTTCCGCTTCAGTTTTCCTGATTTAGACGGCAAGACTGTTTCCGCCACAGACGACCGCTTCAAAAACAAAGTTGTGGTTGTTTCGCTTACCGGCAGTTGGTGTCCGAACTGTTACGACGAAGGTCCGCTGTTGCAGGAGTTTTATAGTCGCTATCGCGCGCAAGGTTTGGAAGTGGTCGCGCTGGCATTTGAATACACCGGCGAAGCCGCGCGCGACATTGAGCAAGTCAAAATCTTTGCCCGGAAACTCGGTTTGCAGTACCCGGTTTTGTATGCTGGCGCGACAGATGAAACTGAAAAGAAATTGCCGCAACTGGTGAACTTCGGCGCGTATCCGACCATGATTTTTATTGGTCGTGATGGCTTGGTGAAACGCATCCACGCAGGGTTTGAAGGCAAGGCGACAGGCGAGCGTTACCTGACGCTAAAAACGGATTTGGAAAACTTGCTCAAGGAATTGCTGGCCGAAGACACGCCCTGAATTTTTCTGTGCTGATGAGCGCGAGCGCATTACAGTGCTGCTGGTTGCGTGTCAGCCTGACAAGCAACCAGCAGCACAACGGCAATGACGAGAGATTGGGCTTTTAGCCGCGCTATTTTTTGTTTTCTTTTTCCGGCGTCACGGCAAAATCCACCGCTTCGCCAAACGGCATTTTGACCGCGCCGCCACGCACCGACAGCGCCGCGCCTGGTTGAAAGCTGTTATCCAGAAAAAACACTTTGTTCACCGCTTTCATCTCGCATTGCGCGTTGGCGGCTTTGCTGATCTCATCCTTTGAACGCGGATTTCCCGTCAGATCACAACGTGCCGAAAGGCGTTCGATCTGTTTGAGCGTCGTGCCCTGTGGCAAACGGATCGTTGTGCGGAAATAGCCGCTGCGGTCAATTTTGTAATAGTGAATGCCGAAATCTGACGTGTACCATTTGGCATCGCCTTTCAGCTTCACGGCAAAACTCAGCAGCGCCCCACTTTGTTGTGTTGACGCCGCGTCTACATACAGGTAGTTCCGCAAATCGCCGATACGCGCGCCGAGCGTACGTTCGCTGGTGATTTTGCCTTCGCGCACCATCTCTTCAGCCATCACAGTATACGTCCAGGGATGTTGATCCATCACCCATTCGCGGGAATGCTGGCTCAGGTCAACCGCAATCGGACGCAGCGCAAAGCGCATGGACGATTCTCCTTCGTCAGAGAAATTGTTGTTGTCAGATTTGGTCAGAAACAATGGATGGGCAGCTTCGTGTTTGCCTTGAAAGGTTTTGGTTTCGTGGTTGACGCCCTGATAGGTTGAGTTGAGGACGCGGCCTTCGGCATCCAGGTTAACGTCCACCACCCATTCGATGTCGGTCGTGCGTCCCCAGCGCGCCATCAACGCCGCTGTCTGTGTGCCGCCGTCTTCGTTGCTGAAAATGACTGTGTAACGCAGCGTCTTTTTGCCTGCTTCCTGCAACGTTTCGCAATACATCAACAATGGAATGTCGCTGAATTTGCCGATGGTGTTGGGGCGCGCAAACAGAATTGGCGCGTGCGCGATCATCTGAAACTCCGCGTTTTGCCGATCAAACAAACTGACCCTGGCGTCTGTTAGTGTGACCGACGTTGCTTGTGCAGCGGATTGCGCGCGATTGAAATCCAGTCGCAGTTTGTGTTCGCCAGCCGCGATGCGTCCCAACAGCAAGCGATAAGTGAACGACTTGGCGCCCGCAAACAGAATCACATCCTGAAATTTTTTGCCGTCAATGAAGACCGCGACCGTGGCGGCTTCGGCCCCGGCTTTTTCCCAGGATGTGCCGGGGGCGGCTGCGATCAGATCAAGCACCGCTTCAGTTTCCGCATCGGCGTTGAAACTCTTTTCGAGCAGCGTTTGCGCAGAAGCAGACAGCGCCAGCAGCAATGCGAGCGACAAGATTGCCAGAATACTTGCGAATCGTTTCATAGTCATTTCAGCGTTTTTTGCCAGTGGGTAGATTGCTCAGTTCCTGATTGAGTTCGTGAACTTTGCCGATGATTTTGTTTTCGATCTCTGGCGTGTAAGGGCCGGGCAAATCGTAATAGATCATGGATTCGACCACTTCATAGCCGCCCTCAGCATACATCCGCGCCGACGGAATATACGAGCACAAGTCATTGGAATATCCGGCGACCCAGGTCTTGCCCGCAAACTCTTTCTTCAGCCGCAGCGCATAATCGGTGACGACTTCCCCCGCCAGCGCAATTAACTTCAGGTCGCCAAGCTGCAAAATCTGCACCGTGTAAGGATATTCCGACATCAGCTTGCCGTCGCGTTCCAGTTTGGCCAGCCAACGTTCAGCGTGGCGACGGCGAAAGGCGTTTGGCTCGTTCAGGCGGGCTTGCCACTCGGCTTTGGTCGGCGTTGGCGCAAACGGAATCAGCACGCCGCCGAGCGCGGATTTGATCGTTCCGTTGACGGCAGAGAGCTGTCCGGTCAGCACTAGCGCCACTGCATTCGCCAATTCGTCGCCGTGTTGCTGGGCCAGTGCCAGCTTGCTGCGCGGATACGGATTGATGTCTGCGCCGCAGCCCGTAACAAACAACGCCGTCACGCCGGGGTATTGTTTTTCAAGCGCCGCCTGAGCAAAGCCCGCGTAATCGCCGCTGAATTGAAAAAACTCGCCCGTTAGCGTGGTGTTGTGGCAGGCGTAACCGAACATCACGCCGCGTAATTTACCGTCCGCGGTCGCGACTTTCAGCACGGGAACTTCGTGATCAACAACGCCCTGGCGATTGACGCCGTTGCCGATGCTGCCGTCAGGGCGCGGTTCGCGGCGGTTCAGCGCAAATTTCGCGGTGCCGCGACCAAAGGAAAGCTGCGCGGGAGAAAGGTCTTTTAGCGCCGCGCCAATCACGGTCAGCAATTTGCCTTTCAGTTGTTGCGTGTATTGGCTGATGGCCTGGTTTTGTTCGGCGGTCAGTTCATACGCGCCCGCCAGCGAACTGTTGACCACCGGTCCGGTGTGCGTGTGGGAAGAGTTGAAGAGAATCTGTGCGCGCCGCAGCCCATAGCTTTTGTTGGCGTGTTCAGAAACTTCGCTGGTTAGTGCGCCAGGCAAGCCCAGCAAATCTGTCGTGACGATGACGACGCGATTACCGCGCGCATCCTGCACGGCCAAAGCCTTGGCGTACAAATCGTGTAGCTTGCCTGCAGACGGTTTGTTGCGCGCCGCGTAACCCGCCATCCAGGTTGGTTGGTCAGGGGTGATCACAATCCTGGCCAGGCCGGCTTGCCAGCCGACAGCAGCTTCCGAAGACTGGCTGGTTTGCCCGCTTAAGGCAACGGCAAAGAAACCCAGCAGCAAACAAAGACGCAAGCGACGGTGCAACATTGATGCCTCCTGAAATCAGGCGCCGCGACAATCAGCCGTTTCGCAAGCCTGCTGTGAGTAACGGGAGAAGCGTTTGGTGAACGCGTCTCCCGTTTGTTTAGGCGCGCTGATGACTGATGCCAGCGACTGATTATTTGGTTGTGAATTAGTCGTCAGGAAAAGCGGTGCGGAAACGTTGCGAACAAAGACCGCAGTCAAACCGGGGCCGCCGCTATTGGCCAAACAGTTTGGCCACGGGCTTACCGGCTTGTGGATTATTTTCGCTGTAATCCACGTTGAGAAACCGGCAGAGCGTCGCCGCAACCTGATTTTGATAAATCGTGTCGGCGTTTTTCCATTCACCGCGCAAGCTGACTTCCGGGCTGATGAACGCCATCCAGATGTTTTGCGCTTCGGGGACTTTTTCGCCGTGATCGGTCCAATCGCGAATGGTTTTGCCGCGCCCGTGGTCGGTGGTGAAGATGATCGAAGTCTTGCCTTTGTATTTGGGCGAGCTTTGCAGGAATTCCCAAATCTGTTTGATCTGCTGATCGTTTTGCGTGAAGGAATTCAGCACGTGAGCGTATTCGCCACCGTGTGCCCAATCGTCGGTTTCGCCCAGCGCGATGTGCATCACGCGCGGCTGATATTTTTTCAAATGCTCGAGCGCAAAATGCACCGTGAAGTAATCGAACCGCACGCTATCCCACGGGCTTAAGCGTTCGTTTTGCAGTTTGCTGAAAGCTTTGGTGTCGGCATTGGCCGCCAGTTCATATGGTTCGTGACCGGCGTTGATGGTGACCGCGCCTTCTTCGTGTTCGCCGATCCAGTTGAATACGTCCCACGAACCGAACAACGCCACTTGGGTTTTGGTCAGCTTCAACTTGCGCTTCAAAAATTCCAGCACGCTGGTGAATTGGTTGCGTTTGCGGTCGTTGCTGTTGATGACGTCGTCGTGTGCCTGGCCGGTCAGGATTTCAGAATAGCCGGGATAGGAAAACCACATCCGATTCGTGGTCATCACGGAACTGTTCAGGCTGCGATTACCGGCAATCGAGCCGTGATCTTTCATCAGCGTGCCCCAGAAAAACGGCATCAATTTCAGGCGGCGTTCTTCCGGCGTGGCCGCCCAGTATTTTTTGTATAGCGTGGAGTCTTCGACTTTGCCGCGCTTGGTTTTGTCTTTCAGGATGTCCAGGTCCAGACCGCCAAAGACTTCCTGCGTGCGCGCTCCGTCGAAGGTGATGAGAATGACGTTTTCAGTTTTGGTCTGCGCGAGTGCTGAAACAGCGAAGGCGAGAAGAAGGGCGAAAGATAGAAACGATTGTTTTGGGGTCATCGGAACGAACCTATGAAAAATGGAAGAGAGATGACGGAACAAACGGAAGTGACGGAATGAGCGGCGAGAACGTCCGTTTGTTCCGCGCATTCCGTCTGTTCCGTCTTCTCTTCCGGGGTTCACGTTAGAAGATCAATTTCAGGGCGAACTGAATTTGCCGCGCCGGGAAGGTCGCGGTGATCTTGCCGTAATTGCCCGTGTAATTGCCTGCCGCGTCAAAGCGAACGTTATTCGCGTTGGTATCCGGCGTCAGGAAATTGGTTTTGTTGAACAGGTTAAACGCTTCCATGCGGAATTCGAGCTTGGTGCTTTCTTTCCACAGCGGGAAGGCTTTGTGCAATCCCAAATCCGTCTGGAAGAAGCTGGGGCCACGCACGATGTTGCGGCCCGCCGTGCCAAACGGCTGTGTGCGATCCGTCGGCACGGTCACGGCCAACGGATTCAGGTAATTGTTAGGATCGTTTTTGTCGTTGTACAGATTGGCTCCGGTCAGATTCGGGCGATAGGTCAGCGACGAGCCAACGACAAATGCCGCTGCCGGGCCATAGGTCAGGTTGACCGGCAAACCGCTGTTCATCGTGTTGATCAACGTGGCGCGCCAGCCGCCGAGCACCGCATCCACGGCGGCATTGTCGCCCAGATAACGGCGGCCTTTGCCGAACGGCAGGTCGTAGACAATGCTGGTCGTGTTATTGAACGGCTGATCGTAATTCGACCGTCCTTTGTCGTTGCGCAGATTGCGGATGTTGCCGCGCGAGTTGTCGCCGAAATTCGCTTCCAAATGTCCTGCCGCGTTGTCCATCGCTTTTGACCACGTGAACGAATTCAACAGGTACAGCCCGTCAGAGAAACGACGTTCCAATTTGGCCTGGAATGCGTGATAGCTC
>JAEUQO010000051.1 GCA_016789605.1 Acidobacteriota bacterium | reverse complement strand
CCAACTCCAACTCCCGTCTCCATTGTATTTAGCTCCAGTCGGAACAAAGCCGAAAAAGCCATTATCCCAGTCAACTGTAAAAAGAGCCAGCTGGTTTTTCTTTGTGATGGGGTTATAGACCGTAGCTGTGGGGTCCCAAGGCGCGTGCTGACCGGTCCCGTTGTTGAGCATTTTCTGTATGACAGTACACGGTGTTTCTACATAATCCGCGTAGCATTTGCCGGAAGGCTCCATGTACTGACCGCTGACAAATGTAAACGGGGCGGGAATGACAAGTGGTAGCGGCTGACTGATCCCAACATATGAGCCAGTTGGGTCAAAGATCATTTCGCCATAGGAGTAATTAACCTGTTGGCCGCTGCTATTATTTAGTTGGGTTTCGGCAAAATAGTTCCCTACGGTTGGGTTGTGATATGTCCAAACCACGTTTTTGGCAGTTGTCGAATGTGGAGCCTGCTGATAGCCAAGCTGGACCCCTTTCAGATAAACATAGCTTTTGCTGTCATACTTCTGCGGGTCGTTTTCTGCCATCGTACTCAAATCCTTGAACTCGGCCAACACTTTGCCGCCCAGCACGGTGGAACGGATCAGGAAGTAATTGCAAAACAGGCTATAGTTGCCGTTGATCAGGCTCCCAGTTGATGTTTTGTAAAAAACCTTTGCGCCATCACCATCATGATAATTTTCCCGAATTCGGACTAAACCAGACTCACCACTTTCAAACTGCGTAAAGAGCCGACTTGCTGCATCATAATGCTGGAAGGGGTCGCTGTAATTCGCCGAATACCCCTTCACATTTCCTGCCGCGTCAAACGTCATATTGACGTCACGGTCGTTGGTATAAGTAGTGGAGAACGCAGTTAGGCCATTGCTCCAATGCGACCCTGCGCGCGAAGTCGTGTTTCCCCACACGTCGTAGTTATAAGACAACGAATACGGGCTTGAGGCCGTCTGCGCGGTTCCGCCCGCGTGAGCTTTTTTCAGTTGACCGACGTTGTCATACTCGTATTTTCGCAAGAAGTTACTGCCGTAATGCAGGTCCGTGACTTCCTTGACTAGACCGTCGTTGTAATAGGCGTGCTGAGTCGTCCTGTTGCCTCCCGTAAAACTGGTTAGGCGCAAGCGAGAATCGTAGCCCATTGCAAAGCTGTTGTTTCCGCTCAATGTGCCGTTGATGAACTGCTTGATTCCTCCCCAAGCCCGGTATTTGATGTTGCTGGCAAATGTGCTGACATCGCGGTTCGTCCATTGATTGATATCTTTGTAACCGGTTGCGGTCAAGCTGGTTTCCTGCCCGGCCTTGTCGCGATTGTAGTTGACGACGGCGTTCCAAGGGTCTGTGAGTTGCTTCAACTCCCCCGCCAGGTTGTATTCGTATTTCAATGTGAACGATCTGGAAACCGCGCTGACATCAAACAGCCGCGTTTCTTCTTTCAACCGGCTGAGTTGATCGTAAACATAATCTACTCGCCCCGGAGCATCATCCATCCAGGTTCGATTTCCCATTTCGTCGTAACCGAACGTCACACTAGCCGAAGGAATCGGCAGTGACGGAAGCGGCGATGGCAATGCAGCATTCGGCAGCAAGTCATAAGCAACCCCCGTCGGCAGCTTTCGATAGTTGTATGAATACGTCGCTGTAACGTTGCGCGGGTCGGTCGCTTTCCAAAGCGTGTCGTCAGCGTTGTAAAGATAAACGTTGTCAGCTGTTTCAACCGGACGGCGATGTTTCCACAATCGCCCGTGGCCGTCATAAGTCAGATTCGTAATTTGACAGGTAGCTGATGGGCAAGGTTCTGAGCCATTTTTGTCGCCTTCATATTCCTTAATGCTCGTGATTTGATCCCTCACGTTATAAGCAGTAATTGTCGTTGCATACGGAGTCCCGTTTTCCCAATTCAGCACCTGAGTTTTGATAACTCGGCCAAACGTATCGCGGAAAACTTTCTGTTGACGTTTTTTCGTCTCAGGCAAGCCGGTATTAGGGTTTGTCACAACCGTTCCCTCATCTGTCGTTGTCGTGACATCGTTGCCAGCGCAACCACATCCGGCGTAATTCACGCTGCTCGTCGTACCGTCTTGATTGGTGGAAATGAGGGGGCGTCCTTGCCAATCGTAAGTTTGGAAGCTCCAGGCCCAGCCGGCAGCGTCATCACCTGAGGGAACCCAATAACTATTGATTTCAGTCGGGTTAGAAAGCTGAACCTGGCGTCCCATCGTGTCGTAGCCTCGATAGACAGCGCGGTATTGACCAGTGGAGCCGGGGTGATCACTGACCGTAGCGCGTATTCTGCCGTGCCCATCGAAAGTCGTGATTGAATAAAAGTCCGGCTGGCCGGATTCAATGCTGGAGTAGCTTTTGACCCAATTTGCTTGTGCGTCGAACGATAAAGAAGTGTAAAACGGCGAGACGCTGCCGTAACCACTGGTCGTTTTCCAGCGGCGACCGTAACCGTCGTATTCGCTCATCGTCACAGCACCTTTAGGATCAGTAACGAAGCGCACCGCCCCCAGATCGAAGTCGTATTTCATCGTCGAGGAATACCCATCCATATCCGTCACCGTCGTCGGATACGCAAAAGTGTTCAGATTCGGCAAATTACTACCGTATACATTCACCCAGGCATCGGTGTAACTGATGGTCGTTTGCGCGTTGGTCAAGCTGTAACGCGGGTCTCGGCTGAAAGTGGGCGAACCTGTAATGTTGTACCCGGTTTTCCATTCGACATAGGCTTGAGTGGTTACATCGTAACGACGCACGGTGGTTTGATTGCCTCGCCCAGCCAAAAAGCTGATGCCGTAATTAGTTGAATCGTGCTGCGTCGGTGTCGCTGAAGTCGCCTGTAGATAACCACTTTCGTCGTAAAAGTATTCGACTTTAGAAAAGAGCGCGTTCGCGCCGTCATACAAGAAGCTGGCGGTCGGCAACCCGATGATGCGCCGATTGATGTATGTCGAAGCCTGGTTGTAATCGGTGTGTGTTCTACGCAAGACGGTCGTCGCATTGGAATCGTATTCGTAAACATCGGCCACCAGATTGAAATCGGTCGAAGCGGGTTGGGCGTAAGCCAAGGTCGCCCGGCGACGATTTTCCCAAGTATTCGGATCGGCGTCCGTATTGTCATAAATGTTGGTTTCAGCCGGACGCGGATTGCATTGATATAACCAATTGCCGATGGTTCCTCCACCGCAAGGCTGTTCCCAATTCGTCTTTGCGCGTTTTCTCAGTATGCCTGCGGAGATGGTGTCGCTCATTTTCAGCAAGCCATAACGCCACTTGTACGTGCTCGCCGGGGATGGATAGAAATACTGTTTGTGAACGGTGCCATCGGGAACAGTGACCTGACCATAAGTCAACGTCGGCGCGGTGGTTTCAGTCGCCGCATCGGGGTTAGTGGTAGATTGGTTGAACAGGAATTGAGTGTTGACCCCAGACGAAGCGCTCCAATCATAGGCCCAGTCAGTGCGCGTGGTGAAAAGCGGGCAATCAGTTTGCGCATTACCCGGCGGATAGCTCGGCAGGTTGTAACTCGTCCAGTTTCGCTGAAACGTCAACCCACCGTACCCGGTGATCTTGTTGATCTGGCCATAACTGCTCCAATCAAACTTGAAGCGCGTGTTGTCCAATAAGGTGACCTGGTAAATGACAGGGATCGCCTGGCCATACGTAACATTATCCACGTATAAGCTGCCGAAATTGAAAAAGAGCTGGATGTTCGTGTAATCGAACTGGGCCAAAACTTTTGTCACACCGTTCCAAACCTGTTTAACCTTCAGCAGTTCAAAAAATTCACCGTATTCGAGCAAAATCTGTCGACCGAGCGTGTCGGTAATCGTATCCATCAATCCGTTGGCATCGTAAGTGGCAGTGATGCGGTTGCCATTACGATCTTTGATTTGCAACGTCTGACCATAAATGAACTGTGTGCCGTTGGCTGCGGTCAGAATCCAGGCGGTTTGCGCCGTATCGAATTTCAATCGCAAGTAGCTGGAATTTTCCGCGTCGTAGGTTTCGTACTGGCCGATGACTTTAACCATCTCGACAGCTTCGCCTGAAGGCGTAATAACCGTATAAGCGACTCGATTGGTCGTGGAGTTTACATAAGGGCCATAAAAAACAGGGAACCCAAATCGGAACCCGGGGCTTGGCCAACCATAATCGTGGTCAAAACGGATTGACTGCCCGGCTTTCGTCCAAACTAGCGAGTTATAAACCAGCGTCAGATTTAGATCGTGACCGGCCCTCCCAGGTAAGCTGACGATGGGCAATGACCAGTTGTAATTGCCGGAAAAAAGGTCTTCTCCTGGTTGGCCTGTGCGATAGCGCGGTTCTACGCGTGCAGTTTCAAAGTTGGCGGCTTGCAATGCCGTCATCGGTAGCATCGAACTGGCAAAAGAATGTGGCATAGGCTGGCGATGTGTCGCTTCCAGCATACGCACCTCCCCTGTGACGCGAGCTCTACGACCAATCGGCAAGTCAACCAGCGTACGATTAACAGCATTGTACAAGTTCAGGGGCGAGGAGAACGACAGCGCAGGCGTAAGTCTATCAGAAATTGGTAATTGGGCAGAGGCGAGCATTGTGCGCGATTGCCCCTCTTCCAATGGCAACATCAGCGAGGTCTTTTTCTCTTTCAGCTCTTTGCACTTTTTGTCCCAGTGGCGACAGCGAGTAGCGCGAGCAGGTTCAGGTTTGTTGATTTTGGGTTCAGCAGCATTGCGAACTGCTTCAATGTCTGGCAGGTTAGGGCTGGGCGGCCCTTGAGTGCGAACACCGGGTAAAGGAGTCTGGTTTGCTTGAGTGCTGGCCTCAAACGACAAGCCATTCAGGCTTAACGACAGGCATAAGGTAAAAACAAACGAGCGGATAAAAGACGACGAGGCATGTATTTTCGCCACCGGGCACACTCCTTCGAAACACTTGGCGAACCAAGCCGGTTGAGTTGTCACTATAACTTCGAGGTGGTTTAAGTCTGCTGGACAACAACGATTAATCGCCCTTGCTTTTGTGGGTGGGCAGGCTTTACCACAGCACGCATGGCAATTGGCGATTACTCAAGGCTCCATTGTCGAATGAACTTGTTTGGTTTGAGACGAGCCGAAAGTACACCTGTTGCGGGGGGAGAGGTCAAGAAAAATCCCCCCCTGGTGGAAATATAATGCAATGTAGGATATGGCCTACACGAGAAACAAAGCTCGCTAAGATAGACAAATATCAAATCACTGAATCTACGGGCCGTTGCCAAACCAAACCAACTGAGTCTTGCCATTTCCCTGCGCGTGGGACAAGATGCTCAGCCTTAACAGCACAAATTCCAAACAAGCAAAACACAATGAGCCAACAACCAGACAAAGTTATTTACTCCATGGTTGGGGTCAGCAAGTATTACGACAAGAAGGCTGTCCTCAAAGACATTTACCTCGGTTATTTTTACGGCGCCAAAATCGGCGTGCTCGGTTTGAACGGTTCGGGCAAATCGTCGCTGCTGCGCATTCTGGCAGGCGTTGACCAGGACTTTCAGGGTGAAATCGCCATCTCGCCCGGCTATTCCATCGGCTACCTCGAACAAGAACCCAGGCTGGACGAAACCAAAACCGTACGCGACATCGTCGAAGAAGGCGTGCAAGAAGTCGTTGATTTGCTCAAAGAGTTCGACGAGATCAACAACAAATTCGCCGAACCAATGGACGACGACGCCATGAACAAACTGCTCGAACGCCAGGGCGAAGTGCAGGAAAAACTGGATGCGCTGGGCGGCTGGGATTTGGATGCCCGGCTGGAAATGGCGATGGATGCGTTGCGCTGTCCGGCGGGCGACACGCCAATCAGCGTGCTGTCGGGCGGTGAACGTCGTCGCGTCGCGCTTTGCCGTCTGCTACTGAAAAAGCCCGACGTGTTGTTGCTCGACGAACCGACCAACCACCTTGACGCCGAAACCGTCGGCTGGCTGGAACAACACCTGCAAAAATACGAAGGCACGGTCATCGCCGTTACGCACGACCGTTACTTTTTGGACAACGTCGCGGGTTGGATTCTGGAACTGGATCGCGGTCAGGGCATTCCGTGGAAAGGCAATTACACGTCCTGGCTGGAACAGAAACAGGAACGTTTGCGCAAAGAAGAACGCGCCGAATCACAGCGCCAAAAAACGTTGGAGCGCGAACTCGAATGGGTGCGGATGGCTCCGAAAGCCCGCCACGCCAAGAGCAAAGCCCGCATCAAAGCCTACGAAGACCTGCTCAAGCAGGAAAGCGACAAACAAGCCGCCGAACTGGAAATTTACATTCCGCCGGGGCCGCGCCTAGGCGATGTCGTGATCGAAGCGCACGATGTCAGCAAAGGCTTCGGCGACCGGTTGCTGTTTGAACATCTGGAATTCCAGCTTCCGCCGGGCGGCATCGTCGGCGTCATCGGTCCCAACGGCGCAGGCAAAACCACGTTGTTCCGCTTGATCACCGGACAGGAAACGCCTGACAGCGGCACCTTTAAAACCGGCACGACGGTTCAGCTTGGTTACGTTGACCAAAGCCGCACGCTCGACCCGGACAAAACCATCTGGGAAGAAATCTCTGACGGGCAGGATCAAATTCAACTGGGAACCAAGCTGGTCAATTCGCGGGCGTATGTCTCACGGCTGAATTTCAGCGGCAGCGATCAGCAAAAGAAAGTCGGATTGCTATCGGGCGGTGAACGTAATCGCGTGCATTTGGCCAAGATGCTGAAATCCGGCGCGAACGTCTTGTTGCTGGACGAACCGACCAACGATCTGGACGTGAACACGATGCGCGCGCTGGAAGAAGCCCTGGAAAATTTCGCGGGCTGTGCCGTCGTCATCAGCCACGACCGCTGGTTTCTCGATCGTATCGCCACGCACATTCTGGCCTTTGAAGGCGATTCAAAAGTCGTTTGGTTTGACGGCAACTATTCCGAATACGAAGCCGACCGCAAAGTGCGACTGGGTGCGGATGCCGACCAGCCGCACCGCATCAAATATCGGCAATTGACGCGCTAAACCGAGCGCGCCAGACAACAAAAAGAGCACGAACCAGACAAGCGTTGACGCTCACGGTTTCGTGCTCTTTTCTTTTTTCCGGCTGCGACAAGACCAGCGCAATTACTGGCCGGTTGTTTCCGTCACGGCTCTTCCCTTCTTTACGCGCACGTTCAAATTCTCATCTGCGGCTTCGTAAAAGATGCGGCCCTGCATCATTTCGTCGGTGGTCTTTTCCCCCCAGCGAATGGTTTGCGCCGGATCGGGATTGAATTTGTTCTTGCTGCTGTTGTCATAAGTGCCGATGAAATCCACTTTGGTGCCTTTCGGCACGCGCAGCGGCTGATTCAGGATGTACGTGCGCTGCCAATTGAAATCATAGCTCGGCACTTCCAGCGCGACTTCCTGTCGGCCATCCGGGTAGGTCATCCGCATCACATAGGATTTGCCGCGCAAGTGCATATGCACGTGAAAGAAATCAATGATCGCGTCAGTGTCAAACGTCTTGGTCGAAGTCAGCGAGTAGCTTGGATCATTGGGCGGAATGTTCAAATCCTTACGATCGCCAAACAACACACGCAAATTCTTTTTGACGATGCCGTCGGCAAAATACAGTCCAACCTGCGTTTCATCCACGGCGTCCTGTTCCGTGGGTGAGTAGTGAATCTGAATGCCGAAGCGCATGCCTTTGGGGATTTTGACCGCTACGCCTTCATTCAACCACACCGGCGAAACGCCCGGCGCCCAGCCCGAAACCATCACAGTGCCGCGCGCTGACGGCTCGAAATCTCCGGCGAAATAACCGTCTTCAGGCACTTTCAACATGGGCGGCACCACGTGCGTGTTGGCGTGATGCACGACTTTGGAATTGCCGGGGCGCGTCACAATCGAACGCAGCCAGGTTTCTTCCGGCAACACCTGATCAAAGACAAAAAAGACATATTGATCCTTCGGATTGGCTTTCAGCGTGTAGGGCTTTTTGACCTTCAACACCATGTCAGGTGTGCCAAACGGCCAATCGGTTTTCCATTCGCGCGGCGCGGGTTGATCTTTGGGATTCCCTTTGGGCGTGCCGCCGTCCACCCATTTGGTGATGGTCGAGATTTCATCCGTCGTCAGACGCGGATCGTGTTGATAACGTCCCAGTTCGCCCGCCGCGTGAAATGGCGGCATCTCGCGACTCAAGACTTTTTCCTTGATCGCCTTGGCCCAAGGGCGCGCATCTTCATAAGTCACCAGCTTCATCGGCGCGACGCCGCCCGCGCGGTGACACTCTTCGCAACGTTGCTGGAAGATCGGCGCAACTTGTTTGGTAAACGTGATTTTGTCTGCGCTATGCACTGCCGCCGTCTGAACTCCTGCCCAACCGGCCAGGCCAAGTATTGCGACCGCAATCAGTTTTTTCATGGTCATCATCCTCTCTGCGTCTTGTGCGGGTATTGTGGTCAGGCCAAAATTATAGCCGGTTGAAATTCACCTGCCTACGACAAGGAACCACAATGAATCTTTCCCGGCGTCATTTTCTTCATTTTCTTCCGGCCTTGGCCAGCGCGTTGGCCTGTACAGCGCAAGGTCTGCCGCAAACCAGTTCACACGCAATCCGCAACCGCCGCGACTGGCAAGCGGCGCGTGAACAAACGCTGGCGGGTTTGCAAGCCGTAATGGGACCACTGCCGCCGCGCCCGCAAACGCCGCCCGCTGTCACCGAGCTGGTACGTGAAGAGTTGCCCGCCTTCACGCGCATCAAACTGAAATACCTGAGCGAAGGCGACGATTACGTACCGGCGTATTTGTTGCTGCCCAAACCACGCGCTCGCCGAGGGGCGGCGGTGCTCTGTTTGCACCAAACCACCAAAATCGGCAAAGGCGAGCCTGCTGGCCTGGGTGGCAACTCGAATTTACATTACGCCAAGGAACTGGCCGAGCGCGGCTATGTCACGCTCGCGCCGGATTATCCTTATCTGGGCGAAAACAACTTCGATCCGTACCAACACGGTTATGCCAGTTGTTCAATGAAAGGCATCTTCAACCACATGCGCGCGGTGGATTTGTTACAGTCCTTGCCCGAAGTGGACGGCAAACGCATTGGCTGTGTGGGACATTCGCTAGGCGGACACAATACGCTGTTTCTGGCGGCTTTTGACCAACGCATCAAGGCGCTGGCGACCAGTTGCGGCTTTACCTCGTTTGCGAAGTATTACCAGGGCGATCTGACAGGTTGGAGCGGCGTGCGTTATATGCCGCGCATCGCAGAAAAATACGGCAAATCCCCGGCACGAATGCCGTTTGATTTTCCTGGCATCCTGGTCGCGCTGGCTCCGCGCCCGCTGTTTATCAATGCGCCGCTGCACGACAACAATTTCGAAGTCAGCGGCGTGCAAGATTGCGTTGCGGCGGCCAAGCCCGTCTATGAGCGTGTGTTTCGTTTGCCCGACGCCCTGATGGCCAACTATCCCGACGCCGGGCACGATTTCCCCCTGGCCATTCGTCA
>JAEUQO010000010.1 GCA_016789605.1 Acidobacteriota bacterium | reverse complement strand
AACACACGCGTTTCCACTCCGCTCTGGCGAAAAACTTTCGTCATGTCTTCCATCATGATGATCGGCCAGGACATCGTCGCATTCGAGTTCATCGTCGTTCCTCAGTGAGTTTGTTCATCGTATTGGGAAATCTAAAGGTGTTGGATACCGGTCTCAGATACGTTCTCTTAATCAATTAAGTTCAAGCGTTTTTTTCTCACCCGTACTCAAAAAAACTGGTTCTTTTCTTTGTTTACAATGCTTTACGCCGTCAGCCCAACTTTAGGTGCGAAAAATTTAGCACCGATTCCCGCTCATCGCCAAGCCCGTGCTGAAACAATTCGCGCGCGGCGCTATTTTCCCTCGTCCCGGTTCAAATCTGATCGCCTGCCTCTGGTAACGTGTAAGTGCATTTTGTTCGCCACAGGTTTCACTCGTCCGTAAGCCGATGCCGAACTTCTCGCCCAGGCCAAACTCCGGCACAAAAGTTCACAAACATCAGGTCACCAATTGTTGCGCGATAGGATTCAAGATTGAGTACGCACGATTGTGGGAAAAAGGGTGCGCCTGAACGAGTCAATCTGCCTCAATCTGCCAAAGATAACCTGGCCTGCTCACGTGTATCAGCCGAGATGTTTTTTGGGCAGGCTGGTTTTCTGGCTCGCCTTCCAGACAAAATCCGGTACAATGATTTTGTAGACAGAATTGCGGCACTAACACTTGCTCCGCCGCATAACCCTAAATCATCAGCGACATTATTTCTGTCAACAGCCAGCGAAATACTTGAAAACAGATTGTGTTTACTCTTCGGTCCAGGAAGCGCGCCTGAACACAGGCATTCGTCTTTCTCTCGCTAGAGGCTTGCGTAATGCGCCCCCCCCAGAAGGACCGGAAAGTTTGAAGGAGGAGGTTTATCGATGAAGTACAAATCCCCACTACTGGTCATCGTCCTGCTTTGTCTGGTCGGCGTCGTAGCGATTCGTGCCCGTATAGCGGTGGATGCGGCTGCCAATGCCATACCGCAAAACCCCACAGACAAAAGCGTCAATGTCTTAACCAACCGTTATGACAACTTCCGCACCGGCGCCAACCTCAACGAAACGGTGCTCAACACCGCCAACGTCAATGCCCATCAATTTGGCAAACTCTTTTCGCACAACGTCAACGGATATGTTTACGCGCAACCGCTTTACGTGGCGCAACTACCGTTTGCCGACCAGGCGCTGCATAACGTTGTGTATGTGGCAACGGAACAAAACGAGGTTTATGCCTTTGATGCGGACGATGCGAGCGCCACAGGGCCGTTATGGCAAGTGAATCTTGGCTTGCCTGTTCCCAGCACGGACATTGATGAAAATTACCGAGACCTGACGCCTGCCATCGGCATCACCAGCACGCCGGTAATAGACCTGCCCAGCCAAACGATTTTCCTTGTCGCCAAAAGCAAAGACTCCGGTAACAATCGTGTGCAGCAACGGCTTCACGCCTTGGATTTAACCACCGGCCAGGAAAAGCCAGGCAGCCCGGTGGAAATCGCGGCAAGCGTGCCGGGCACTGGCGCCGGAAGCGAAAATGGCGTGGTGAAATTCGATCCGCTGTTGCAACTAAATCGGCCGGGCTTGTTACTGCTCAATGGAGTGATCTATCTGGCGTTTGGGTCACACGGCGGCGCGCGACCGTATCACGGCTGGGTGTTGGGCTACGACGCCAAGACGTTGCAGCAAGTCGCCGTATTCAATACGACTCCTGATGGCGGCGAAGGGGCAGTCTGGCAAAGCGGCGTCGGTTTGGCGGCAGATGCTGAAGGTTACATTTATCTAGTCACGGGAAACGGCACCTTTAACGCGCAAAATGGCGGGCGCAGTTACGGTGATAGCGCGCTCAAACTCGGTACAAGCAACGGCCTGTCAATCGTGGACTTTTACACTCCGCACAACGAAGCCATCTTGAATGAGCTCGACGCGGATTTAGGTTCAGGTGGCCCCCTGTTGCTGCCGGGCTTTAACCGGCTGATCTTTACGGGCAAAGACACCGTCCTGCGCGTGCTCGACACCAAAAACCTGGGCCGGTTCGATACGCTCACAGACAAGATTGTGCAGCGCTTTCAAATTTCGCCGCGCTATCTTTATGGCGCACCGGTTTTCTGGAATAGCCCCCATCAAGGTCCCATCATCTATTACTGGGCGGCTGGCGATACGCTGAAAGTCATGAAACTGATCAACGGCAAATTTCAGGAATGGCCCGTCACACAAAGCACCGTTGGCAGCGTCACAGGCGTGTCCAATGCGCCGCCAATCACGCTGTCAGCCAATGGAAACAAGACCGGCACCGGTCTGCTCTGGGCGACGGCTCCGACAGCGGGTGACGCCAACCAAGCCACGGTGCCAGGGATTTTGCGCGCACTCGACGCAACCGATGTCACGCGCGAGTTGTGGAACAGCAAACTCAACGCAGACACGAACGACATTGGCAATTTCGCCAAATTCTGTCCGCCAACAGTGGCAAACGGCAAAGTCTATGTCGCGACATTTTCGGGCAAACTGCACGTCTTTGGCTTATTGCCGGGCGTCTGTAATTTCAAATTGGATCAGAGCACTCAGTTTCTGACGTCAGCCGAAGAAAACGGCACGGTGAATCTATCCACCGAAGAAAATTGCAATTGGTTGGCCAGCAGCAACGAAAGCTGGATCAATATTCTGTCAGGCGGGGAAGGTACCGGCAGCGGTTCGATTTATTACACCGTCGAACCCAATCCGAGCGGCTTGATGCGAACCGGAACCATTACGGTTGCGGGCCAGTCGTTCGCCGTTACACAAGCGGGCGCAGCCGCCATCGCCTCTGCCGCGAGCTTTGATACGGTGCAACTGGCACGCGAATCCATCGCAGCGCTCAGCAGCACGAACCTTGCGACCGAAACCGCCAGCGCCTCCGGCGCACTGCCAACGACCCTTGGCGGTGTCACGGTGCAGGTGACGGATATGCGTAATGTGACGCGTCTGGCTCCGCTCTTTTTCGTCTCGCCAGAACAAATCAATTTGCAAATTCCGCCCGGCACGCCGCAAGGCGCGGCATTGCTGACAATCACCAATGCGAGCGGCAACATCGCCACCGCGACAACGATGATTGAACATCTTGCGCCGGGGCTATTTTCCGCCAACGCCAACGGTCAAGGCGTGGCGGCGGCGGTTGTGTTGCGGGTCAAAGCCGATGGCACACAGAGCTTTGAACCCGCCAGCCAATACAACGCAGCACAAAAACAATTTGTCGCTCGCCCCATTGATCTCAGCCGTCAGCTCAACAATCTGGGCGAACGAGTCTTTTTGATTTTGTTTGGTACGGGGCTGCGTTTTCGTAGCGACCAGGCGCAAGTCAAAGTCACCATCGGCAATGTTTCAGTGCCGGTGCTTTTTGCCGGCGCACAAGGTGGTTTCGTCGGCTTGGATCAGATCAATCTGGAATTGCCGCAAACGCTGGCAGGAAAAGGAGAGGTTGATATCAACCTGACGGCGGAAGGCAAAAAAGCCAATGCGGTGAAGATCAGCATCAAGTAAGCGACCGGAGAACCAATCAAACGGGGCAAGCAAATGGATGCTTGCCCCATTCCGTCTTTCCTTGCCAAGGAGCTAATTGCCTGCCACAGGCGCTTTTTTCTTGGCCGCCTCGACCATGCGCTCTACATCAACCAACAGTTTTTTGGCGTCATACACGATGCCATCCTTGATCGTGTATTTGATGCCGCCAACGCGTTCAACCTGGTTGGTCTGATCATTCAGCTTGAGCGCGCCTGTGCCATAAAGCACTTTCAAATTGGCGACCGGGTTTTCTGGCACAATAATTAAATCCGCCAACATGCCAGGACGCACCGCGCCGAATTTCGGCTGTTCGCCTTTGACTTCGTGCAGCAGTTGCGCGCCGTTCAAGGTCGCAGATCGAATAACCTCTAGCGGATGGAAGCCTGCTTCCTGCAACAGCTCCAGTTCGCGAATGTAATCAAAACCATAGAGTTTGTAGATAAAGCCGGAATCAGAACCGGTCGTCACGCGTCCGCCACGGTTTTTGAATTCATTGACGAACGCCATCCACAGCCGGTAGTTGTTTTTCCATTCGATCTCGTCCTGCGTCGTCCAGTAAAACCAGTAGGAGCCGTGCGCTTCGCGGCTGGGCTGATAAAACTTCCACAGCGAAGGTAGCGTGTATCGGTCGTGCCATTCGGCGCGCATGGCCCGCGTCAGGTCGCGGCTGGCTTCGTAAATGGTGAACGTCGGGTCAATGGTGAATTTCAGTTTGATCAATTCATCCATCACGTCGTTCCACTTCTTGCTGCCCGGCGGAGCGGCTTGTTTCCACAACCGGCCTGCCTGTCCGAAACGATGCGATTCGTCGTTGTAGTTATAGTCCAGCGGGAAATCCTGCACCGTACGCCCGTCAAACAGCGCTTCGGGCAAGCCATACCAATGCTCCATCGAACGCAATCCCAAACGCGCGGCTTGCAACACGTTGGCGCGGGCGACACCTAACTGTGCGATATGCGTCGTTGATCCCAAGCCCAGTTTGTTGGCTTCGTCCAAAAACGCCGCCATGATTTCCGGTTCATAAATCGCGCCGTCGCCGATGATCTTGAAACCGTCCACGTTTTTGGTCTTGGCCCAGCGCACAAATTCGCGCGCGGTGTCGGGCGAGGTGATGCGTTTGTCCCACCCCAAGCCCGGCCCGATGTAAGAGAAAATGCGCGGCGCAACGATTTCGTTTTTGGCACTGCGTTCACGTTCGCGCAACGTCCAGTCCACACCATTAAATGAACCCGGTTCGCGCACGGTGGTCACGCCGTGCGCCAGCCATAGCTTGTAAACATATTCCGCCGTTGTTCCCTGGGCTGCGCCACCGATATGACCGTGACAATCCACCAGCCCCGGCATTACGTACATCCCCGTCGCATCAATTTCCTTGATGGCATTTTTGGGGCGGTTGGCTTCGCGAATGGCGACTTTGGGATAGCCGACGCTGCGCACTTCGACAATGCGGTTGTTCTCGATAACAATGTCAGCCGGGCCAAAGGGCGGCGCGCCGGTTCCGTCAATGACCGTCACACCGCGAATGATCAAGCGGGCAAACGGGCCTTCGCCTTCCTGCCCACGATCCGGCGCGGGTGGCACGCCACGTGGCGGTTGCGCCAATGCTACCAAGCCGGTCAGCGCCACGGCGCAGAGAAACAGCCAAGGGTTCCGAATCATATCTACCAGTCTCCAAGATGTCGTTAATGATGAACTGCTCAGGTTGGCAACCGCAGAGTAGCACGGATACGCTTGCAATCGCACGTCTGTGTTGCCATTATCCCGCCGCAATCCAGCACGCAGTTCCACAACGAATAGAAACGCAATCCGAGCAATTTGCGCGGCCCGACAACGCGGTGCCGCCTGACAATCAACCGAGGAGAATGCCGGTTTCAGACAAGTCTCTGAAGCTTATTGATCCGTCATGAAACTTTACAAAACCGAAACCAACCCAGTACTCGAAGACAAAGGCGAGTTCTATCAATTGGCCGATACAGATTGGGACGTGTTGATCAATCGCGCAGACCATTCGGCCGTGCTTACCAGTTTGACCCGACGCGCCACGCGTTTGCGCGACTTTTCGCCGCAAACGGCGGCGCTCGCGCCCATCGGCAATCAGGAAGTCTGGGCCGCAGGCGTAACCTATTACCGCAGCCGCACGGCTCGCATGGAAGAATCGAAAGATGCGGGCGGCGGCAGTTTTTATGACCGCGTGTATGCCGCCGACCGACCGGAATTGTTTTTCAAGGCGACACCGCACCGCGTATCCGGCCCCGGACAAAAGGTGCGCATTCGCCAGGATTCAAAATGGAACGTGCCGGAACCGGAGCTGGCCTTGGTGGTGAATTCATTGGGACGGATCATCGGTTACACCATTGGCAATGACATGAGTTCGCGCGACATCGAAGGCGAAAATCCGCTCTACCTGCCACAAGCCAAGGTCTATGCGCACAGTTGCGGCTTGGGTCCGGGCGTGCTGTTGCGTGATACGCCCCTGCCCGCCGAAACCGAAATTCATCTGGACATCTTGCGCAACGGCCAGACGGCGTTTCACGGACAAACGTCCCTAAAAGAGTTGAAGCGTACCCCGCAGGAACTGGTTGACTATCTGTTTCGCGACAACAGCTTCCCCTACGGCTGTTTCTTGCTGACGGGCACAGGCATTGTGCCGCCGGATGAATTTACGCTGGCGGTGGATGATGAAATCCGCATCACGATCGAACCAATCGGCACATTGGTCAACTATGTGACGCAATCCTAAAGGTAAGACCCACATCTCAAGTTATGGAAATACGCGCAAATCTTATTGCTGGCGCATATGTCGCCAATCCAGCCGGAACCGGTGAACCACGTGTTGTAACGGCACGCGGCCAATTGCTGGCCGTGGAAGAAGCGACTGACGCGCTGATCAATCAGGCGCTTGCCGCCGCTGCCAACGCTGCCGAACCGTATCGCCACGCCACGCCAGAAGCGCGCGCGGCGTTTCTGGAACGCATCGGCGAAGAAATCATGGCCTTGGGCGATCAACTGCTGGAAGCCGCCCACACGGAAACGGCGTTGCCAATTGCGGCGCGTTTGGCGGGCGAACGCGCTCGCACCGTCAATCAATTAAAGATGTTCGCCGAGCTGATCCGCGAAGGTTCCTGGGTCGAGGCGCGCATTGATCGCGCCATTCCCGACCGGCAACCAATTCCCAAACCGGACTTACGGCGCATTCTGATTCCGCTTGGCCCCGTGGTCGTGTTTGCAGCCAGCAACTTTCCGCTGGCGTTTTCCGTTGCGGGCGGAGACACGGCTTCGGCGTTAGCAGCAGGTTGTCCGGTTGTGGTCAAAGCGCATCCGGCGCATCCGGCAACTTCCGATCTGGTTGGACAGGCAATTGCCAAAGCGGCCCAAGCGACGGGCATGCCTGCGGGTGTGTTCTCACTTGTACACGGAACCAGCAATGACGTCGGCGCAGCGCTGGTCAAACATCCGCAAACGCAGGCCGTCGGTTTCACCGGCAGCTTGCGCGCCGGACGCGCACTGTTTGACCTGGCCGCCGCCCGCCCTGCGCCTATTCCGGTGTATGCCGAAATGGGCAGCACCAATCCGGTCTTTCTGTTGCCCGGCGCATTGCGCGAACGCGCCGAGGCCATTGCCGAAGGCTTGAAAAATTCGGTTACGCTGGGCGTTGGTCAATTCTGTACCTGTCCGGGGTTGGCTGTCGGCGTGCGAGATGAAAACTTTGCGCTCTTTAGCGCCAGGCTGAATGAATTGATGAGCGGCGCGGCACCGGGAGTCATGCTCTATCCTGGCATTCGCAATGCATTTGAAACCGGCGTCACCACGCTAAGCGCCATCGGCGGTGTTGCGACTGTGCGTTCGGCCAGTCCGGCAAATGCTGAGAATGCCGAAGCCGCGCCAACTGTTTTCACCACAGACGCCGCCACCTTCGCCAAAAACCACGCGCTGGGCGAAGAAGTCTTTGGCCCTGCGACAGTCGTTATTGATTGTGCTTCGGTCGAAGAGATGAAACAGATCGCGGAAAACCTGGAAGGTCATTTGACCGCCACCATTCACGGCACGGCTGACGATTTGCGCGAATATGCCTGGCTGGTCGCCATTCTGGAACGTAAAGCAGGACGCGTGCTGTTCAATGGATTTCCCACCGGCGTGGAAGTCTGCCCTTCGATGCAACACGGCGGCCCTTATCCGGCGACAACCGATTCGCGCACAACCTCTGTCGGCACAGCAGCAATTCAACGCTTTGCCCGCCCGGTTTGCTACCAGAACTTTCCCGACGAAGCGCTCCCGGCGGAATTGCAAAACACCAACCCTCGCGGCATCTGGCGTTTGGTAGACAATCAGCTTACCCAGGCCGCCAGCTAAACCGCGCAAACGTTTCAGGCCTTTCGGTTCACCTGTGCTGGCGATGACAACGTCGCCAGCACTTTTTTGGGCAGCTTGGCTCTCACCAGCTCATATGAATCTTTGAGCAATCGCTTCGTCTCGGCATTGGACAAGACATTCTGCTGTTGCACAGATACCCAATGGTAGCGCGCGACATATGGTGCGGGAATAATGCCTTCACGTTCGGTCAGCTCGGCAAACTCTTCCGGC
This sequence comes from Acidobacteriota bacterium, assembly GCA_016789605.1. Lineage (GTDB taxonomy): Bacteria > Acidobacteriota > Blastocatellia > RBC074 > RBC074 > RBC074. The sequence goes on along the minus strand of JAEUQO010000010.1, from coordinate 3,650 downwards.
GTGCATTTGAAAGAAAGCGCGCTTGCTGAGCCGCCCTCCAAGCCAAACACGGCAAACATCTTACCGCCGACTTTGAACACCAGATCATTGCCCCACTGCACGTTTTCGGTGGCATCCGGCAACGACAAACAAAATTCACGAATCGCTTCCAGGTTCATCGGTTTTCCTCGCCAATAGATCGGGCAGAGCTTCAATCCGCTTAACGTTTGGTTGACGGAACGCTGTCTCTGGTAAACCACCACGCCCAGGCAACGAACAAGAACTGAAATGGCAACCGAATCCACAGCGCCGTAGGATTCATCCCCGAGAACAAATGCGGGTTCAGCGCCATATAAATATTGGCTGGGTACACCGCAATCAACAACGCGATCATTCCCCACGCAGCCAGTTGCTGCCAACGCGGAATCAGTAACAACACGCCCAGTACGATTTCACATAATCCTGCCAACAAATGCAGCGCCGCTGGCCACGGCAAATAGGGCGGCATCATCTTCAGATAAAAATCCGGATGCCAAAAATGATTGATGCCAGCGGCGACAAAGAAAAACGCCAACAGATATTTCAGAACCGATTTTGCAGTCCCCATCATTGCCCTGCCCTTTCGCGCGGTTGGCGCGCAATTCCCTCTTAGCTGTAAAAGATTTGCAGCAACCGTAACAGATCGTTTCTGGCGGGTTCCCCTGCATGAATCTGTGCGATGACGGCTGCCGGTGATAACCAGGCCGCGTCGGCGACTTCATCAGAATTGTGGGCAGGCGTTTCGTCCATCTGAATTTCGTAAACGGTCATAAACGACGACACACCGGCATACGGCGTCAAATAGCCCAACAAACGACAATCGGTTTGCCCCAATTCCAACTTCAACGTCGTGCGCAATGCACGTTCGAGCGCTTCGACATAGCCTTCGTCGTGCTGTAAATACCCACTCAAGCTCCAATCCAAACAACGCGGCGCGTCGTCCATCGCCTCCGAGCGGCGCGGAATCCATAGTTGCCCGGCAGAGTTTTTTAGGAAGACATTGACGACGCGCACATATTCGCCTGCCAGCGCTGCGCGGTGTTTCTGCCCGATCACGCGATCTTGCTCATCTACGATATCTACAATTTCGTGCTCGCCACTCAATGACATGGTTGCTCTCCCAAGCAATTGCGCCTAGCGTTTACAATGTTAAGAACATGATAAATATTGGAACCGCATTACTTGCACTCTTGTATTGCTAATAGAGTTTGGCAAATCGAAAAAGAACTGGCGTTAAACGCACATCTTGAAATTGATTGCATACTATCGTTTTGCCATCCATCTGGCCAGTTCGCTGGCCCCTGCTGGAAGCGTAACCTTCAAGGAAAAGCTATCCCCTAGCTCTTCACATCGTGGTCTTTTTAGGACAGACATTCTTTTGCGAGGTTCGCCTTACGGCAGAGAAACAGCAAGGCGCGTTAAAACAGAAGTATCGTCGGGCGAAATTTGCCGCGACACAAAGCCTGACCAGCAAGCGACTCGTCCTCGCAGCAGGCACAATCGTTAAGACCTCGCCGCAATCAATTTAGCCATCGTTGCGGCTGTAGCTTGAAGACAGCGCAGTGCGAGACACCTGCGCCAAAGGGAGATACAGGACTATGAAGCGAATTTTTCTCGCGGCCTGCCTGGTCGCGTGGGCAGCAACGTTTGCCTTCTCGCAAAATACCAACCTGAGCGACAAAGCCGCAGCCTTTTTCAACGATAGTACCGTCAAAGAAATCCGGCTCTATTTCGACGATCCGAACTGGTACACCGTGATGGTGCAAAACCATCAAAATCAGGCGCGCACCGGCGATCCGTATATTCCTTGCCGCTTCAAATATGAAGCGATTGATTTGCCCAGGGTCGGTTGCCGCTTCAAAGGCAACTCTTCATTCCAACGCAACGGGATCAAGCGCCCCTTCAAACTCGATTTCAACGAATTCGTGGCGGGCACAAACTTTCTGGGCCTGTCCAAACTCAACTTACAAACCAACGATCTGTCGCCGGATTTCATGCGCGAAAAACTGTTCAGCGACTTCATGGGCAAGTTCATCCCGTCGTTGCGCATGGTGCACGTCAAGCTATACGTGAATGACGCATATTATGGTTTGTACACGGCCATGGAACAGCCGGACAAAAACATGATGGAAAGCCGTTTTGGCCGCAACGAAGACGGCAATCTGTGGGAAGGCAACGAAGTCCTCGGCGGTGGCGCAGGACGCCCTGATTTGACGTTTCGCGGCACAGACCCGGCAAGCTATCGCGCAATTTACGAGCTCGAAACCAATGTCGAAGGAAACGATTACAGCCAGTTGATCGAGTTCATCAACGTCTTGAACAATACCGCCACGGCAGAATTGCCCGCGAAATTCGAGCCGATCGCCGATGTCGAAGAACTGCTCACCTACATCGCGCTCAATCACCTGTTCGTTAATCTGGATTCTTATGTGAATGATGCGGGCGAATATTACTTGTATGACCGCAGCCGCGATGGAAAGTTCATCGCCGTCGCGTGGGATCACAACGAATCCTTTGGCACGACAGGAGACGGCACACCGACGATTGCCAATCCGTTTACGTTCGATGTGTTTTGGCTGCCGGCGAACGCCACCACCACCAACCAACGCCCATTGGCGCAAAAACTCTGGGCGGTGCCGGAATATCGGCGGTTTTACCTGCGACTGTTCGCAAGATTCCTGCGCGAAGGTTTCGACACGGCAACCTTTAGCGCGCGTATCACACAACTGGCCAATCTGATTCGCGCCGACGTGATCGCAGACCCGAACAAAGTCACGACCAATGCGCAATTTGAATTGAACCTGAACGACCAAACCACGGCGGCTGGCGGCGGCCCTGGTGGCGGATTGCGTATTTACGGGCTGAACCAGTTTGTGCGGGAACGTGCTACGTATTTGCGCCAATGGCTCGACACGCAAGCCCAAGCCAGCGATGTACGCCTGAACGAAATCGTGGCCGTCAACAACGGTGTATACAAAGACGGCGCGGGTGACAGCGATCCGTGGGTGGAGATTTACAACCCTGGTCCCGGCACGGTAACGCTGAATAATTTCACGCTCAGCGATGATGCTGCCACGCCCAACAAATGGACGCTGCCGACCAGAACGCTGAAAGATGGCGAATACCTGATTCTCTGGCTCGACAACGAACCGAGCGAAGGCGATACGCACGCCAACTTTCGCTTGAATTCGGCGGGCGGCAAATTGTTCCTGTTTGCCAACGGGACACAAACCGACACGATCACCTATCCGGCGTTGACCAGCGGGCAAAATTACATTCGCTTGCGTGAATATGGCGCAACCTGGGCCACGTCGTTCCAGGTAACACCGGGCATCACCAACCCGGCAGCGGGCGCAAGCTCTGCGCAACCGCCCACACAAGGCACGGGACAGTTGCTAATCAACGAAATCATGGCCGACAACGAAGACACGTATCCTGACCCGCAAGAACCGGGCGTGTATGAAGACTGGATCGAAGTCTTCAACCCTGGCACGACGGCGGTGGATATGAGCGGGATGTACATCACCGACAACCTCAACAACAAAACCAAATGGAAAGTGCCGAATGGCGTCACGATTCCCGCGCGCGGCTATCTGGTGTTCATCGCCGACGGCGAAACGACGCAAGGCAAT